>PSRM01000182.1 GCA_003176045.1 Verrucomicrobiota bacterium
GTGTTGAACTGATTGGCCCAAAACCAGCCCTTTTCCTGCGACAACCGCTCGGCCTGTCGATTGTAGTTGCCGGGATCCGAAAACGGTTTCTCGGGAACCGTGATCACTTCCGCACCCAGCACCCGGAGCAGTTGGATCTTCTCCGGTGCCTGCGTCTCCGGTATCACGATGACGGTCTTATACCCGCGGCTGGCGCCCACCATCGTCAAGCCAATGCCAGTATTACCCGCTGTGCCTTCGACAATCGTCTTACCCGGCTTCAACTGGCCGGATTCTTCCGCCTCAAGGATAATGTTCTGAGCGGGCCGATCCTTGACCGACCCCCCCGGGTTCATAAACTCCGCCTTCCCCAGAATCTCGCACCCTGTCAGTTCAGAGAGGCGCCGAAGGCGAATGAGCGGTGTGCCGCCAACGTGGCGGTCAATCCCGTAATGTGCTTGAGCCATGTTCAGCAGGTAACTGGAAAGCTGCAGTTAACAACCACGGATCAACACGGATTCACACGGATAAAAAACTTCAACCTTCAAACTTCAAACTTCAAGCCCGAAAGGGCAACTCGACCGCGCTCGTGAATTTTGAGGCTTGAAGTTTGAGGTTTCTTCCTCATCCGTGTCCATCCGTGTTCAGCCGTGGTTAAAGCCTTTTAAACATTGGGCTGCGGCGTATATCGCAGATACGGCTTCACTTTGCGGACCCCTTTCGGAAACATCTTTTCGGCATCCGTATCGGACACCGAGGTGACCACAATGCAGTCCTGGCCCTTTTGCCAATCCGCCGGCGTGGCCAATTTGTGAGTGGCCGTCAATTGCAGTGAATCAATCACTCGCAGGATCTCCGCAAAATTGCGTCCGGTGCTGGCCGGATAGGTGAGGGTTAATTTGACCTTTTTGTCCGGGCCAATGACGAACACCGATCGCACGGTGGCTTTGTCGTCCACGTTCGGATGAATCATGTCGTAGGCTACAGCCACCTGTTTTTTGTCATCGGCGATCACCGGAAAATTCATCGTGCAGGCCTGGGTCTCATTGATGTCCTTGATCCAGCCTTTGTGAGATTCCAGGGGATCCACGCTGACCGCCAAGACTTTGACGTTGCGTTTTTCGAACTCCGCCTTGATTTTCGCGACTGTTCCCAGTTCGGTCGTGCAGACGGGTGTGAAATCGGCAGGATGGGAAAATAAGACACCCCATGAATTTCCAAGCCATTGATGAAAATCGAATGTGCCTTCGGTGGTATTTGCCGTGAAGTTTGGAGCCAGATCGCCTAATCGTAATGCCATATATATGTGAATGTTTTGAGGTTTATCGCTCAGTAAAGCCGTGGGCGGGTTCCGATTCCTTCGCCTCGGCGGTCGTTTCAACTGTGAAATTGCCAGATTTTTTATGTGAGGCAAGCGGAGAGTTTTAGCCACGTTCGCGAACGTTTTCCTCCTCGTGAAGGCGCATTCGGGCGGAAAGGATCGCCGCCCTGCCCAAGTAACCAACGACTCGCGCGGGATTGCCGCGCTCCACGACCGGCATCGCTACAGTCCAAACCACCGGGTGCGGCGGCCTGAGCCAAAATGCTCCTTGTCTACGCGAAGGGCGACTGATGGTTCGTGATAGGTGCCGATCGGATGGTCGGGATTGGACAAAAAGTCCACGTCAACGCGACCGATCCGCCCGGCGCCGAATTCGATGTAGCAGGAGTCACCGGCGCTCTACGACTTCTTCGGAGCCTTGGGCTGCTTCGGCACCGGCGGTTTTTTAATCGCGGCGTTAAAAGTCCCAGCTACCACGCTTTTGGATTTGTCAGGGAGACAAACGTAGATCTTGCCCGGCATGTGTCCGGCGGCGGCCTCTCCGAAAACCACTCTCAGCAGATAACCGCTTTTGAAATCCTCGCGCTCGAGCTTTTGCTGATCGTTTTTCCAACGCACGCTCACGGTGGGCAGCGGCGGATCGCGGTCGGGGGCCACCTCAATGGTCTTGCCGGCGATATCGCGCGAAAAGAACAGTATGTTGATGCCCAAATCGGCCACACGCTCCCGGCCCTGGCGCATCCATAGATTGCTCTCCGTCAATGTAGCCTGCTCGCACAAGAAGCCTATCCCGCGCAGGCTGCCGGCGACGGTCGCTTCCGGCGGAACGGCGTTGGTCAGGTCCGCCGTCCAGATGATATTCGTCGGAATGGGATGCACGACCCTGGGCGCAGGTTGCTTGCCAGATTGAGGTTGTTGCCCACCACCATTGGCTTGTTGAGCGGGGTCGGCGGAGGTTTTGAAAATCTGTTTCTTGAACACCAGCACCGCGGCGCCCGCCGCACATACAACCAGCGCCAGCCCGAACGCGACCGCGGGCCACTTCGATCCGGACGCTGGCCGCACTGTCGCGGCATCAGCGAGGGCCTCGGACGGAAGCGGGCGTGGTTTGCCGACCAGGGAGGCCGAGACGATGAGCTTGGAATCGCCGCCCGCAGGCGCCTGGGGGACAATAAGTTTTTGGAAGCAAGTCGGACATTCGATCTGGCTGCCGCTGTTGCTCGAATCAGCAGTGATATGCTGCCCGCACACCGGACACGCAAATTTGAATTCACTCATCGTCTGTGCCCAGTGTGAAAAAACGTCGCGGCTTTACAATGAACCACGTCCGGCCACTAAGCAATACCAATGAATACGGAGGTGCGGGGCCGCGCGGGGCCGCAAACCAACAGAATGAGAAGGGCTGAAAGGGTTAAATAAGTTAAATGGGCTAAATGAGTTAAATAAGGAAGTTCGGGCGTTGGTTGCAACCCTGGGAACCTCGAACGTTGCTGCGGACAGGAATGTCCGCGCTCCATTGCGGCATCTTGCGCCGGGGCGTACGGGTGGCTAATCTGGTGACGTTGAAGCTCAATACGCTCATTCAAAAAATTGGTGAGAGGGCCAAGCGCAAGGGCAAGAAAACGGCTGAAATCGCCCCGCCACAGCTCATCGAGCCTTTGCGGGTCCCCTACGGCCCGTTCCGCTTCAAGGCCCGATTGCCAAAGGGAATGGCTTATGAAGTCCACGTTTGTACCGACCTTCGTAACTGGAAGATTCTTTCATCGGACAACGCGGGGGCCGAGACGCTGGAGTACCTGGATTCAGAAGCCTTCAAGTTCAGTTATCGCTTTTACCGCCTGTTCGCCGAGGATGTCGCATCGGTTAACGTCATTGGCTACGCTTCAGTAACGCTGCCTCCGGGCCTTTCGATGATTGCCAATCCCTTCGAGACCCACGAGACGGTCAGCGAGCTGTTCAAGGGCTGGCCCGACGGCACAAGGCTCGACAAATTCGACACCCGCCTCTTTCGCCTGGGCGAGAACATCCTTGAACATGGCAAATGGTCCAAGCCCTCTGAGCGGCTCATGCCGGGCGAGGGCGCCATTTTCCGCAATCCGACCGACGATTATAAATCGGTGAGCTTCGTTGGCGAAGTCATGCAGGGCAACCTCTCCGTGCCCGTGCCGGCCGGTTTCTCGATCCGCAGCTCGCTCCTGCCCCAGGTAGGCAACCTCGAAGAGCTCAAGTTCCCCATCGCTAACGGCGACATCATCCACGTCTTCGACCGCGACCGCCAGAAATACGTTCTGCACCCGTACGAAAACGGCAAATGGACCGATGGCACGCCGATTCTTGGCATTGCCGAATCGTTCTGGGTCGCCAAAACCGAGCCCGGCAATTGGAGGCAGAGCTTCAAAAACGAAACACAGGGACCAGAGTCCTAATCCAAATACGGTTGCACCTGCACGAAATTCATCATCAATTCCTGCCCTGCCGGACCGCCCGGCTCCTGCTCGCTCGCCCAATCTGAAATGCGCAGCAGGGCTTGCTTGTGGGTTGCGCGGAAAATGACCCAATGATAGTTCATCCAGGCCCTGTGCTTGTCATCGAAAGGACCCCAGCGATGGCTGTAGCAGTTCGCGAACACGTGCTGGAACGATTTTTCCGGTAGCACGTCGGCCCCGCTTACCTTGATAGCGATCGCATGTTTCCGCTCGACCGCAAGGTCCTGGAAATCCCCTGAATACATCCGCAACGAGTAGAGTCTGCCCGGGTTCAGGCCCTGTATCTTCTGCGAAACAAAGTTGGGCCGCTTGAGACTCCGTTTCATCCAAAGGACGCTGTTGCCGCGCGGAGTACGAGGATAGCGCCCCTGGAGCCAACTAAACCCATCCATCTTCCTGGCCGCCACGCTGCCAGGCTCAGCCTCGTTCACCATCCAGCCTTTCAGCCCATCTTCAAAGTCGGAATTGGAAATGTGCGTCAGGAGATAGGGGTCCGTGGACAGCAGATTAGTTTTTCCTTCGATACAATAATGGCGGAAGAGCCTGCTCATCCAACGAATCGTCTCTTCATCGGTATAGGCCGACAGATAGCTCATGACTCCGTAAAGCCCCGCGAAAGCCGGATCAGTGGCCAGCAGATTCATCTGCTGGTCCAGAAACACCTTGTAATTGGCGCTAGGGCTGACGTCGAGGCTCTCCGGCGGGAGCGAAAACGTCCCGAGACAAACGATCAGGTGCTGCTCGATGCCGGGCATAGCCTGGCGCCAGGCGGCAATGGGCTTGCGCAGGTGTCTGTCGAGCTTCCCCTCGATCGTATCGTCGTCGCGCGGCTCAGAAAGGTACCGTTCCCATGCGACCGGCCACCCCGCATCCATTACGGCTTTGAGGAAAGCCCGATTCGTCGGCGAAGCAGGAGGCGCGGTGAAATAGGGGTAGAATCGCTTGCCGGCAAGCGCTGGATTCGTGCTCATATTTTGGACTGCTTCCGTCCAGGCTGCGTATTTGGACGGGTCCGTGTCCACGAATTCATCGGCAATGACCCCGTCCAATAGCGGCTCCGTAATCCCGGGTTGCGTCAGCCAGGACTTCTCGGTTTCCGCGCCCGTGATTTTCGCTCCCGGGCTCAGCCCGGGCACACCGCACTCCATAATCCAGCGTCGGCCCATGGCTTTCCATTGCTTAACGAAAGACAACTCGTTCGTCGTGCCGTATCCCACCATGACATTGATGTTCGCGAGCACATGGGCTTTGAGGAACGGCCAATCGTATTTTCCAAATTCTGGCACGTGCGGATTAGCGCCGAAGTTCGCAAAAGCCAGTTCAGGGATGGCGTGGACGCGAAGCGATTGGATCTGGATGGGTTGGTCGGTCTGGCGCCTGAGGCCGTGCCGCCCTTTTGCGAGAAACCGCATGGCCTCCAAAGTCCCGGAGTGTGGTTCGTTCGGCAGCTCCTGCCCATCGAGCCAAATCTTTAATGGCTGCTTCCCTCTAAAAGTTCCGGAAACCCAGACCCACCCATCTCGCGGGTTTGTGAAGTCGAAAGAGATTTCAAAATCGCTGGCAGGCTGTGAGACGTTTAACAATTCAGACACGAGGTTATTAAGAGGCTTGGGCTCCGGCGCGACGCTTGCCGCGTCACTGTGCCGCGCCGAAGCCGCAAACATCAAAGCAGCAGCCGCTGCGGCGGCGCCGGCGGTTTTCAGACAGGCATTTGTTCCGCTCACGCCTTCAGCAATGACAGACCCGCCACCGACGGTCAAGAATCGCCCGCCAAGCCTTTCCTAGCTCGAGAGTCTCAGCCGGGCCATATTCCGCATGTCAGCAATGTTTGTCACGGAGTTCGGATCATCTGCACCTGAGATAGCTCCTGGAGCAAGGGCTTCCACAGTTTCCAGCTTTCCGCTGGTATTGACTATTCGCCTTTCAGCGGATCGAGAAATCTCGGCACAGTCGCAAACGGTTTGTTCGTCTGTTCGCGAAGCTCAGGGTTTTCGCAGCCGGTAGAATCTTGCAGCCAGGGTGGGGAAGGTGACGGGATTCGCTGACCCGCTCAGTGAGTTTGTCCAGTTGGCAGGCGTCAGGCTCCAGGTTTCCTGCAACACGAAGCCGGGAGTATTCGGTGTCCAGGAAATTGTGGCACTGCCCGGCGCGGCCGGCGCGATGGTCAGGAGCGGAGAGCCCTCCACTTGCACCGCTTGCGGCAAAACCCAGAACCCGCCTGTGACCGAGAATTGTCCATTGGTCATGGTCGGCCCGGCATCATGCTGGCCGATAGTTCCGCTGAGGGCGTACTGCGCGTTCGTGCTGTTGCCGCCACCGCCGGCAATCTTGAACCAATCAATCGAATACTGCGCCCTGGCGGAAAACACCAAACACCAACTGGCGGCAAACACCAAACACCAAAGACCAAACACCAAATAAGCTCGAAGCCCGGATGGTTTCATAATTCTCACATTTACGTTTTAATTTTTTAACGTTTCAAACCTGGTGCCCGTCCATGCTGATGGCGCTCGCCAGACTCTCTTCGATTCATGATCCGATGGATCATTGGATTTTCCAGAACTCGGCGACGGCAAAAATGTATTGATTAGCATCGCCCCAAGTGAAGGTGTGCAAAGTGCCAAGGCCTTCATTGGCACGGCCAGTCTCGCAATACTGCTGCACCTGCACGGTAGTCGTGGCGCCGAGGGTGAATTGGCCATCAATAAGTGAGTGGTCATTCCCCCCGATTGTGCCGCTGGGGCTATAACCAACCGTACCGAAGAGGAGATTCAGGCCGCCGGCGGTGCGCAAGCGGGCCTGATGCGTATCAACGCGGAAGGCAGGCACGGCAATGTGGCATTGGTAAGTTCCGGCGGGCAGAGTGATGTCACCGCTGCCATTTGTGGACCCGAGGTTGAAAGTACTGGCCAGTACGACATTGAAGTTGCGCCAATTGTTGGTGCCGGTCACCGAACTGCCGGCCGGCGCGTTGGCGGTGACTTCCGCAATCTTGACGTAAGGCGCCGAGCCATACAGCGGGCCGGTGAAAAGATTCGTGCCGGTGAACACGTTCGAGCCGCTGAAGATTTGGGTGCCGTTGAGCAATGCAACATTCGGGGAGAGGCGGGGATCGGCGATAGTGCCGACGAGGTTGGTCGCATTTAGGTTCGTCAACCCGCCGCCGTTGCCAATGTACGTGCCTGTCAGCGTCAGGCCGGTCTCGCCGTTGGTCACGACTGCCGAGGGCAGACTGGCCAGGCTCAGGTTCGTCAACCCGCTGCCGTTGCCAGTGAACGTGCCGGTGGCGAGAACATTGCCGGCGACGTGCAGGGGGGCCTGCGGATCAGTAGTGCCGATGCCGACATTGCTGTTGCTGCTCAGGGTCAGGGGGTACAGCCCGCCAGTTTGGTTCTTGAAAATGAGTTTGCCCTGCCCTTCGCCGGCGGCTGCTCCAGTCGAAAAAATGAAATAATCCTTTCCGCCCGCCGTCGCGGTGGCGTCCAGGCTCAAGAAGGCGCCATCAGGTGCGCTGCTGCCAACCGAAATTTTGAGGTGGGGAAATGGGTTCGTGCCGACGACGTGGAGCGGCGCAATCGGACTATTGGTGCCGATGCCGACCCAGCCACTGAAGAGATTGGTGCCTGCGAAGGTTTGGGGGTTGCGATCCAGCAGCGCCACGTCGGGCAAGAGGCGCGCGTTAGCTACCGTGCCAACGAGGTTGGTCGCGTTGAGATTTGTCAAACCGCCGCCGTTCCCGTTGAACGCGCCCGTCAGCGTCACACTTATTGCATTATTATTCGTCACGACAGCGGCGGGCAATTGCGCAAGCGGAATCGTGCCGCTGGAAAGTTGCGAGGCATTGAGGTTGGTCAAGCCGCCGCCGTTGCCAGTGAAAGCGCCGGACAGCTGGTTGTTTGCATTGGTCGCTACGACCACACCCGCAAAACGATTCGTGCCGGCAAAGACATTCGTCCCGTTAAACAGGGCCACGTTGGTGGAAAGGCTCCCGTCAGGCACGATGCCGCTGGTCAGATTGCCCGCGTTGAGGTTGATCAGACCGCTGCCGCTGCCAGTTAGTGTGCCTTCAACGAGGAGATTGCCTGCCACGTGCAACTTCGCCTGTGGGGCATTAGTCCCGATTCCCACGTATCCGGAGTATCCAGGAGGATTTACCACCATTATGGTGGCGCCGCCATTGGTGGGCGCCACTAGCGTTTCGAATAAATAGTCCCAACTCGCGTTAGCGTCGGCTCTGCCGCCGGAGTAAGCGTTGGTCGTGTTAACATCGGTCCACGAAGAATTCACGGAGGGGGCGCTGAATCGAATAGTATATTGATGGCCTGCTTGTACCAATAGAGGAGAACCCAGGGAGTTTGTCTGAAATCGGGTACCGAGCAAGGGCAGCCAGGTTACAGATTGTGTAGCCAGCAGGGTGCCGCTGACACCCTCCCCATCATAAATGCGTATCGATCCCAGAGAACTGGATGGGTGGGTTGGAGAACCGACGCCCAGGATGATGGTTGTCAGTCCTCCACTCATACCTGCTGTAAATGATTGCCATGGGTCCGTAGGCGCAGTGATAGCAGTCTTAACTGTCTCCTGTTGATCCAACGCGCTCGCCCCCGAGACAATCGTATCTGCCACCTGCTGCGGGCCCGAGAAGGCGTTGCCGCCTGCGCGCAATGCGACATTGGTAGAAAGGTTCGTGTCGGCAACTGTGCCCACCAGATTGGTTGTGTTGAGATTCGTCAGGCCGGCGCCGTTACCGGTGATGGTCCCGGCAGAGAAATTTCCGCTGCCGTCGCGTTTCACAATCGAATTCGGCGTATTGGCGCTGGTGGCTGAGTTGGCGGCAATGGCGCCATTGGCCACGGCCGTCGCCGTCTGTCCGCCAACCGCGGCGACGACCGTACCCGACTGAGTGCCAGTCACGTCGCCGGCGAGAGAACCTGAGAACCCTGTGGCCGTTGTCGCAGATGTGGCCGTCGTCGCCGTCGCCGCATTGCCACTGATACTGATGCCCGCCGTGCCGGCAGCAATACTGGCGGGATTTAATGCGGTCAGGCCGCTGCCGTTGCCGAAATGGTTGCCGGACAGAGTGTTATTGACATTGGTCGCGACAACAACGTTGCTGAATCGGTTCGTGCCGGAAAAGACGTTTGTGCCGTTGAGCAAGGCCACGTTAGTCGAAAGTCGCTGGTCGGAAAGTATTCCAACGAGGTTGGTGGCACTGAGGGCAGTCAAGCCCGATCCATTTCCGGAGAAGCTATTGGCGGTATTGGTCAGGACATTGGCTCCGCTGAAAGTTTGACTGGCATTGAGCAACACGACATTGGTTGAGAGCCGCGCGTCGGCCACGGTGCCACTGGCCAGACTCGTCGCGTTCAGACCCGCCAGGCCGGAACCGTCGCCGATGAAGCGGCCGCCATAGCCGGTGGGCACATTGAGGAGCACGCTCAACGAGTTGCCACCATAGTTCACACTGATCAAGTCAGGATGCCCATCCCCGTTGACGTCCGCCGCCACGACGGACTCGGGGTTGGCGCCCACGCCCGGTGAGGACGACAGACCGAAGACGCCGCGGCCGTTGTTTGTCAGGACTGAGACGGTGCTGTCGCCAAAGTTGGCGGTGATCACATCTACCTTGCCGTCGCCGTTGACGTCCGCCGTGATCAGTCCATAAGGGCCGCTGCCCGCAGCCGGTGTCGAGGCCACTGCGAAGCCGTGACCATTGTTGGTCAGCACCGAAACGTTATAGGTTAGATACTGGTGCGTGCAGATCAGGTCCATTCTCCCATCCCCGTTGACATCCGCGGCTGTGATAAAAGCAGGAAAAGGATTTACGCCGAGTGTGGAATTCAGACCGAAGACGCCGCTGCCGTTGTTCGTCCATACCGTCAGCGTGTAGGAATTGCGGTCGGCGCTGATCAAATCCACGCTGCCATCGTTGTTGATATCTGCCGCAACGACTGAATAGGGCCCCTGACCCACTGGCAGTGTGGCCGCGACCGCAAAGCCGCCGCTGCCATCGTTGGTCACCACCGTAAGCGTGTTATCTTGTGAGTTCGCGGTGATCAAATCCACCTTGTGGTCTCCATTGACATCCGCAGCTACGACAGTATATGGCTGCCCGCCCACGCCTACTGTGACAGAGACCACAAAGCGGCCGCTGCCGTCGTTGGTCAGCACCGTAATTGAATTGCCAAACACGTTGGCGGTGATCAAATCCATGTTGCCATCGTTGTTGACATCGGCCGCGGTAACACAAACCGGGTAGCCCGCCACCGCCGGCGAAGAAGACACAACAAAATTGCCGTAGCCGTCGTTGGTCAGCACTGTCAGCGTACTGGAGAAAGAGTTCGCGCTGATCAAATCCACCTTGCCATCGTTGTTAACATCGGCTGCCACGACCGACTCCGGCGAGCTCCCTACGCCTGGCGAGGAGGATAGTGAAAAGGCGCCGTAGGCGTTGGTAGTCCAGGCGATGGCTCCCTGCGAGTTGACCGACACCAGGTTGACGTTGGTTATGCTGGCGCCGTTGCCGCTGAACGTGCCCCCCAACGTCCCGCCGCTGGCAACAATATTGCCGACGACGTGCAGGCTCGCCTGCGGATCGGTGGTGCCGATGCCGACATTGCCCTTGCTGCTCAACGTCAGCGGATAGGATCCGCCGGTTTGGTTCTTGAAAATCAGTTTGCCCGGCCCTTCACCGGCGGAGTTACCGGTGGAAAAAATCAAATACTCGTTTCCGTTTGTCGTGGCGGTGGCATCCACGCTCAAGAAGGCGCCATATGGTGCGTTGCTGCCGGCCGCCACTTTGAAGTGGGGAAAGGCGTTTGTGCCGACCACATGGAGGGGCGCGATCGGACTGGCGGTGCCGATGCCGACGCTCCCGCTGCTGACAATCTGGTTCCCGGTGAACGTATTGCCGTTGTTGCGCAACGCGACATTGCCGCTTAGGAGCGCATCTGAGACCGTGCCGACGAGGTTAGTCGCGTTCAGGCTGGTCAGAGCAGAACCATCGCCGGCGAAACTGGCCGCAGTCACTGCGCCGGCGGAGAAATTGCCGCTGGCGTCGCGCTTTACGATCGTGCTCGGCGTGTTCGCGCTGGTGGCCGCGTTGGCGGCGGCGGCGCCGCTGGCAATCGCCGCCGCGGTCTGCCCGCCCACATGCCCAACAACGGTGGTGGACTGGCCGCCGGTCACGTCGCCAGCGAGTGAACCTGAGAAGCCTGTAGCCGTTGTCGCCGTTGTGGCTGTCGTCGCCGTCGCCGCATTGCCACTGATACTGATGCCGGCGCTTCCGGCAGCTATGGTGGCAGGATTTAATGCGGTCAAACCGCTGCCGTTGCCGGAGAACGATGTCGCAGTCACGGTGCCGTTGACTTGGAGTTTCGATGCCGGATTGCTCACACCGATTCCCACATTGCCGGTGCCTTTAATGCGCATGATTTCGGTCATATTCGCGCTGCTGCCATAGCCGAAGGCGATATCAGCAGCAACCACGTCGCTGTGAATCTGGAGCAGGTTGCCCTGAACGCCGAAGCCGACGTTGTTTCCTGAACTCCCGAAGAGGCTGATTTTGTCACCCACCGTATCGGCAAAGTTCAATGGGAAACCGGGCGTAGTCGTGCCGATGCCGACTTTGCCGTTGCCGCCCAAGGTCAGGGGTATGAGACCATCGGTCTGGTTTTTGAAAACCAGATTGCCTGGACCTTCGCCGGCCGAGCCTCCAGTTGAAAAAATAAAGTACTCCTTTCCCGCTATCGCGCCGGCGTCCAGGCTTAAAAATGCGCCGTACGGCGCGCCGGGCCCCGCAGCGATCTTGAAGTGCGGGTAGGGGTTGTTGCCCAACACTTGCAGCGGCGTTCCGGTGAAGGTTTGGCCGTTGCCATTGAGCAAAGCAACGTTCGCTGAGAGCCGCGCGTCCGCCAGCATACCACTGCTTAAACTGGATGCGTTCAACGCCCCCAATCCAGAGCCGTCGCCGCTGAAGGATCCGGACAGTGTCAATCCACCGGCGCCGTTGGTAATTACCGAGGCTGGCAACTGGCCTGCACTGAGAGTGCCCGAAATGTTCGACGCGGCGACGGAATTGGCCATGGCCGCGGTTGAGGCGCTGTTCGCCGTATCGGCAGAACCGGCGGCGGTGGCACGCACCGCATACGGTGTGGCCGTTACCTGCTGGCGCGGCGACAGCGTCGAGAAATCGCTGACACTGCCATTGGTACGAACGGCGATTTCCAGCCAGCGATCCGGGCCGGAGAAAATGCCGTTGCCGAAGTCCAGCGTCACAGTGAACAAGCCGTTACTCGCCCCTATCGCGGTGTTCGTGAGAACGCCGCCAACCTGGTTTCCTCCGGTCAGCGCGTCGTAAATGGCGAAGCGCAGATCGTAGCTGCCATTGGCCGGGCCGCCGGAGTCATTGAGCCGGCCCTGATAAGTGAAAGCGGTTCCTTGCGCATCCGCCTTCAGGCAGAACGTGATTGCGATCAGAACAAATAGAACAACTGCGATGCGGTTGGTTTTCATAGATGAGTTGGAATGGTTATTTGTCATGGTTTATGGGATGGAGAATTTCCGAGCGGGCCTGCGCCAGAATCGAGGCGCAGCAGTCCGTAGAGCGGCGCCAAATCCTGCTTGGATACGAACCCAATTGCACCGGCCTGCGCGGCGGCCTGTCGAAAGGGAGCGCTGTCATGCCGTGAAACAATGATGATGCGCGCCGCCGGATCTCGGGCCAGAATCCGGGCCATGGCTGCCAAACCGTCCTCGCGCGGCATGGAGATATCCATCAGCACGAAATCCGGGCGCTGCTCAGCGAATAGCGCCACAGCCTGCTCGCCGTCGGCACATTCGTGAATTTCAACGAAGCCCTGGGCGCACATCCGGCGCAACAGCGCGCGCATCTCCGCGCTGTCATCGGCGATGAGCAGCCTGGCCGGCCCTCGACTGGTTTCTTGATTTTGCACGCGCCCAGTCTGCCAGTCTCCCTGAGCCCCCGCCTATCGTCGGCGATAGGGATTTTCGACTACCTAAGGGTAGGTATTTTCAGAGGGAAGAATTTCGCCGACTCGTAGCGGGAAAATCCGATGATCCACAACGACAAAACCACGGGACGAGTTATCCAGTCCAGCATGGCTGAATTTTCTCGGGGCCGGCTTGTTATTCTTCGGCAGAAAGGGCCGCGTGATTACGCGCAACGGCTTGCCATTGCAGAACGCGCGCGGTCACTCCTGGGCACGAACTATGATCTTTTTTCCTTCAACTGCGAACATGCCGCGACCTGGGCACAGACGGGGAAAGCCGAAAGTCCCCAGTTGCAAGCCGCCATAGTTCTTGGCCTTTTGCTCTTCGGTTTGGCGCTCGCATCGAGCAAGGGGTAAGCGCGTGCGATTGGCGGAAGCGCTCAATCCTCCCGCAGGATTCTCTTCTTGCCAGTTCGGCTTTGAAATCGCCCGCGAATTAGTGCAAGTGTCAAAGTGCCTACGCCAAAGACCGCCACTGCGCTTGGCTCGGGAATGGATTGAGAGGAGAACTGGATATTATCCAGGCTAAAAGTGCTGAAGTAAGACGCAGTAAACCTTAGCTCTCCCGATTGTCCGGCAAAAGCCGACATGTCCCCGCCCAAAATGGAATAGTTGGGTGTCGTTCCAAGCAGGGTTAAAGGAATAGAATTACCTCCAAAAGTTAGAAGTAGATTTGCAGTGCCTTGCGCGTAGAAGTTAATCGAAGCGGAATTCGTCGGCACCTGCCCTGTCTGCGCAAGCGCAACCGTAGATGCATTAGCAACACCAACTTGGAAGAGCACCGAATAGTTGCCTTGCAAGGGTTGAACCACAGGCGAGTGAGAATCCTGAATAGAGAGAGCCGGACCACCTGCTGTAGCGGTGTCATAGAGGATTGCCCCCGGAGGAGCTGAACCCCCCGTATACGCAGTCCAGTGAGAGAGCGCGGCGGAAACTTGGACAAGATTTGTGTTGCCGCCTCCAAAGGGGACTATAGTTGCTTGCTCAAAATCAAGATTTTGGAATGTTCCTTGCGCTTCTAGAAAGCAAGGTATGAAAACGCAGGAGATGGCGATAACTATAATTTTCACCGCGCTTTTCGCCTATCGAATCAGGGACGCTCTCAGTCGTTGCGAAAGTTCCTCCCCAAACCAGTTCCGTTCTGCAAGCGCGTGCGAATTAGTCCAAAAGATAAAACACCTACGCTAAGAAGCGCCACTGCGCTAGGCTCGGGAATGAATTGCGTGGAAAACTGGATGTTGTCCACAGAATCCCATTGACCACCTACCTGCGACGAATATGAAGTAAAAAGCAACTGTCCCACCCCTCCAGCGAATCCCGAAATGTTTGCTCCATAAATTTTGTAATTTGGCGCGGTTCCAAGCACTACAAGGGGCAAGGTTTGCCCATTGAAAGTGACGTCCCCCGCTCCCACGCTGCCCCAGAAAATCAAGGATTCAGCCGTGATGGGGACCATTCCGGTTTGTCCGATTGACGCGGTGTTCGGAAATCCAACCGTCTGTCCTTGGAGATAAGCAAACCAAGCGCCCTGAATTTGCTGGAAACCGCCGTTCGTTCCGAGAAGACAGACCGCTCCACCGTTAAGGGCGATATTGTTGGACAGCACTGTGGTGGGGGAGCCATTCACGTAAGCTGTCCATCCAGGAATTGTATTGCTCGACGTAACTCCTCGCTCAAAATCGAGATTGATAAAGCCCTGTCCATCGCTGTTCATGACAGTGGAAAGGGCCAGGAGGTTAATTGCTATGAAGGGGCCAATGTTTCTGTTCATTTGCTGTTCCGCGCGTTTTTATTTGGTTACGAAAGGATCTCCCACGACTTGTAAATGTGGAACAGAGACTAGGTTCCATGAATTCCAACTACAAATCGCCAAATTCTTGTGCGAAGCCCACAAATTGAAAAATAGCGCGTTATCCGTAGCGGCCGCGCCGGGCTCGTCAGTATAAGTAGGTCCTCCGATTGGAGTGTTCGAATAGTTTGTCCCCCCAAATGCGTTGCTGGCATACCATTTTAGGAAAATTCCCTGTCCGTACATCGTGCGCTCGCCATTGTAGGACTCTTCGGTTCTGATGATCCACCAACCGCTATCACCGGACCATTGAACCACTCCATTGAATGGGTAGTCATTACCGAGGGAACTGTGGGCACCCCAACCGATGTAGCCGGCAACGTTCGAGGCATTTGTGGCATGGGGCAGATCACCGGCAGTTTCGCAGCCGCTAAGATAATGAATTGCGGCAGGTGGGACTCCGGCTGAAGCAAGTCCGTTCGTGGTAGGCGGCACCCAAGGATCGCCGCAATACAGGTTGTTTACGTCATCCACGAGGTAATTGGTACCTCCGTAACCGCGTTCGGAGGGCCTGATAATGAGTTTGCCGGGAGAATACGTCATCCCAAAGTATGCTAGTTTGTTGATATAAGCGATACAATCATTTGTGCCGCCATACCCATCCATGTTGATGCTCGTCACAAAGGGATTCCAAGTAGTGGAGACGCCGCCAAACCGGAAAAAACACTGAACGCTTTGGAGTTGAATTACCGGAGCCGGAAAGGTCCAAGGGTATGCTCCGATCTGCGTGTTTGTAAAAACAATCGAAGGAACGGAGGGGAAAAGGATGACGTATTGCGGACGTTTTGTGGGGTTTGCCCGGAGCCAAGTTTGCGCCGCCGCCAAGATGTTGTTTGTGAAAGTGACTGGGTCGATTATTTCGTAGTATCCGGATTGGTTAACATTTGTTGTCTGAGCGTTGGTGTAACCGATCCCCAGAAGGTTCGCTCCGCCCACGAAGGGGCGATTTTGAAGATAGTATGTAAGGACGTTGTAACTGTCGGCAGAGTTAGTGTTATAGATCAGGAGCAAGTCCTTCGAAACATCGACAGGGTATTGTACAAACGGAGACAATTGAATCGCTGCGCAGAAATCACCTCCAGCGACAACAAACTTCACACTGCCCAAGCCGACGATACCATTGGTTTGTCCAAAGCTGTTATCTCCCCACACAACGACGGTGCCGTCGTTTTTGAGGGCTACACTGTTGCCTTCTCCCGCCGCAACATTCATCACATTACTCAGACCGACAGGAATATTGGTGAGGGCGCCCCAAGCCAGTAGCGTGCCATCAACTTTTAGAGCAAGGGCATGGGAACCTGCCGCCGCGATGGCGACAACGTTCGAAACGCCCAGAGGAACATTCGTTTGACCGGAGTCATTAACGCCCCACGCAACCACGGTTGAATTGCTGAGTAAAGCTAGATGAAAATTGGTGCCTGAGGCAATTGCCGTCACGTTCGTGAGTCCAGCGGGGACGAGCGCGTTCGTCTGTCCCCATTGCACAACTGTTCCATCATTTTTGAGCACAAGACTTTGCTGTCCTCCAGCCGAGATAGCGGTAGCATTAGTCAAGCCAGCCGGAACATCGGTCTGGCCTGAATCATCAAGGCCCCAGGCAGTCACGGTGCCGTCTGATAAAAGCGCCAGGTCGTGCCGTGTCCCCGCAGCGACGACAACGGCATTTGTCAATGTCGGTGGCGGGGTGGCAGCGATGTAATTCGTGCCTGTCCAGTATGAGCCCCAGTTTGTGACGGCGCCGGTTTCGAGTGCGACAACGCCATGAGCTTTGCCCGCAGCAATCGAAAGGACATTCGTCATATGGGAGGGAACATTCAACTGGCCATTCGTGTTCGAGCCCCATCCTAAAACACCCCCGGGAAGAATCACCGTTACGAGCCAGCTTGCGTTGGTGGTTCCAATTGCGTTCGAAACCGTTACCGAATATGTCCCTGAATTCACCGCAGCAAAAGTCCAGTTAGAGGAGGTTATACCTGGAACGTTCGTGCCATTAAACTGCCATCGGTAACTGAGTGGAAAGCCGTTGAACTCTCCGACTGCACTGGCATCAATGCTGAGGTTGAGCAGCGTTGGGGCAAGCACCAATTGGCTACTTAGAGTAGTTTGGGAAACGATGGCGGGTGGGGTCACAACGTAAACATGCACGTTGGAACTAAGGATTGCGCCAAAGGAATCACTTATGAGCACGTTGAAGTCGCCGTCCGCTTGCACATTCGTCAACGTCAACGAGGCGTTGGTAGCCCCGGTCAGATTCACACCGTTAGTCTGCCACTGATAATTAACTCCGTCAAGTCCCGAACCTCGCGAAGTGAATGTAACGTTACTCCCCGCGATGACGTATTGATCAACGGGCTCAAGGGTGATTACAGGAGCTTGGGTTCTTGTGCGAATAGCGAGCGCGTGGTCGGCACCCGCTGCTATAGCAATGACGTTGGTCAGCCCTCCGAAAGGATGAACCGTGTCATCATCACCCCAAACGACAACGGTGCCGTCACTTTTGAGCGCCATGCTGTATGCCTTTTCAATATCAGGATCGCCTCCGGCGGCAATGGCAACGACGTTGGAGAGTCCGGCGGGTACGTTCGTTTCGCCGTGGACATTGTCTCCCCATGCGACAACGGTGCCATTCTTTAGAAGTGCGAGACTGTGATATGGACCCGCTTCCACGTCCACCACATTGGTCAAGCCCGCAGGGACATTACACTGGCCAGCACTATTGTCGCCCCATGCCACGACCATGGAATTTGAAACCGCCAGATTGAATCGAAAGCCAGCGGAAATCGCGCTAACGTTGGTGAGTCCGGAGGGAATATTCGTTTCTCCCGTTGATGAGTTGCCCCAGGCTACTACTGTTCCATCGTTTCGAAGCGCCAGCGTATGCAGGGCTTGCGCGGAAATTAATATCACGTTGGTGAGATTGGCGGGAACATTTGTTAAGGTCCAACCAATTGCCGGGAAATTATACCCCCACGCCGTCACAGTGCCGTTTGTGAATAGCGCAACATCGTGATACCAGCCAGCGGCAACCATGGCAACTCCGGTAAGATTCGTGGGCACTGCGCCTTCTCCGTAGTAATTGGCACCCCACGCGACAACCGTGCCGTCGGTTTTTACCGCAAGGCTTTGTCCGCCGCCGCCCGCCACTTGCAATGCATTGGTCAGGCCGAACGGCACGTCGCACTGAGCCGCTACGTCATTGCCGATACCTACAGTCATGGTTTTTGAGGGCTTTGCAAGAATGTAATATGCCTGATTGGGCGGCTGGTTTGAGAAGGTGTATCTGTTCGAGGTGTAACCGATTCCGAGCCACGACCATTGAGACACGCTCTGCGTTATGTTCGTGCTCGTCAAAATATCGTAGGGCACATTATTGGTGCCTCCAGCGATGCTGAAGCTTGCGACCGTGGCCGAGCCATTGGTGAAGGCCGCCATGTTCGTGAGATACACCGGATTGCCATAGGCGATGTAGCTGTTGAGGATGCTGCTTGCCATGATTCCGGGACTGCCAGTGAGCAGCGCGTCCGCTTCTGCTTCGGCTTCAAGTTCGTCATAGTTTACATCAAGGTCATCCAGAATGTAGGTGCCATCAGCGAGAAGCCAGCAGGGCACGGCAACCGCGTTGCAAGGAGCCGGGCATAACCTGACGCCAAACTGAGCAGAAAAGAAAGTCGCGTACGGAGGGAGTTGGTCAGCAGGAATGAGCGTCGTGGTCTCGGCGGCTTCAATCGCCGCTTGCAGGGCTAACGCGTCGGGAGTTAGAGGCGGCAAGGTAAAAGCGAGAGCCGGATTGAATGGTGATAAAAAAATAAGTGCTGCGATAGCGATGCGGATTCTGAGCTTTGTCATGTTGTCTTAGCGGTCTATACCCCTTGCGCCGTGGGGCTGAAAACTTGCTCACGGGGCAGGGTTAAAGATCAATGGTTGCTGTTGATGTTCCCGAGCGCCTGGGAACGAGATGGCAGTGCAGGAGATTTAGGAAACCATCCTCCAACGCCACCAAAGTGAATCTATAATTATTTTGACAATAATTGCCAAGAAAAATTTTCCTGGAAATATTTTTTCCTCACGGCTGCAACACTGCCTGATAATATCGCTGCCCGTTCGTCGCCGGATCGTAATAAGTGTAAGGAGCGTTGAGATAGACATTGGTAAGTGCCGTCCAGGTAGCGGGGTTTGCCATTGCCGGTGTGTAGTCCAGCCGATACATGCCGTTGCTCGGCGGGGTGAAGCGCATGCCGAAATAGAAATGCTCGGTAATTACGCATACTTTTGATACACAAGCCATTCCCTTACGGGGCAGGGTGTGGGATCCGAAATCCGGAATCGGTTAGAGCCGTGTGACGTTTACCGCTAGTCTGGTGTCCGCTACACTACAGCTCGTTGCGGTGGTCCATGGCGAATTGCAGCAGGCGGTTGGGGCCGTGCAAATCGAGCTTCGTGCAGATATTGCGGCGGTGGGTGCTGACGGTGGCTTCGCTGATAAAAAGTTCCGAGGCGATCTCGCGGCTGGTTTTATTCGCGGCGACCCGGCGCAAGACCTCACGCTCCATCCGGGTGAGCGACAGAATGCCAGGGACCGCCTGCTCCAATTGCTGGCCGGCCTTGCGCCACCTCACCAGGTAAGAGGAAACCTGGGGGCTGAGATAAGTTTCCCCGGCGGCCACGGCGCTGAGGCAATCGAACAGCTCGGTGCTGAGGTTATCCTTGAGGATGTAGCCCTGAACGCCGGAGTCCATCGCCTCGCGGAAAAGGCCCTCCTCCTTGTGCATGGTGAGCATGACTACCGGCACCGCTATGCGTTCGCGCTTCAGAGCGCTCATCAAATCCAGGCCGCTGCCCTGAGCCAGCTTCATGTCGGTCAGGATGAGATCAGGGCGGAGTTGGCGGACCAGGGCCAGAGCGGACGATGGGTCGGCAGCTTCACCCACGACCGTATAATCACGGGAACGGCTAAGCACGCGCAGCAGCCCTTCGCGGAAAATGGGGTGATCTTCCACGATCAGGATTCGCACAGTCGTTGGCATATCAATTTCAAACCACAGATGAACCCAGCGTGGCGGAGCCGCAACCGAAGGGTTAAATAGGTTAAATGAGTTAAATGGTTAAATGGGTTACAAGGGTTACATTGGAAAATTTGCGCGGCTTGCGAGAACTGTCATGCATAGTAGTGCATAGTAGTACGGATGAACACGGATACACCCAGCGCGGCGGAGCCGCAGCCGAAGATAGACAGATTCATTGAAGGACAGAATCATTTTCAACCAGAAATGATTCTGTCCTGCCATGATTCTGTCTCAATGTTCACTCGCCGCGGCTTACAATCCACCACTCACAATTCACCACTCACTAGTCACTTTGTCTTAAGTGGCAATCTGGCTTCAACCAGCGTGCCGGAACCTGGCTGGGAGTGAATTGTAATCTGTCCGCCGAGCAGCCGCACACGATCATTCATTCCGGCCAACCCCATGCCATGGATTTTTCCAGCGCCGGACTGATGGCTGGCCGGATCGAAACCTTCGCCATTATCACGGACCCGGCAGTGCAAAAAACCGTCTTCGGACCAGGCGCGCACTTCGACAAAACTGGCGCGGGCATGTTTGACGACGTTGTTCAAACTTTCCTGGACCAAACGATAGAGGTGGATTTCCGCTTCCGGGGCCAATAGACCATCCAGTGGCTCGAATTGCGCCGACAAACGCAGGTCCGCGGGTTCGACTGCCAAACGGACAGCGTGTTCCAAAGCTTTGGTCAATCCAAGGCGATCCAATTCCGGTGGCCGCAGCGCGTGACTGATGGTGCGCAACTCGTCGAGCGCTTTTGCCGACAGATTGGCAATCGCCGCCAGGTCCTCGCGCATTTCCTCGGCGGGCGCCGGCGGGGCGCATGCGAGCGAGGCTGTGTTCTTGATGACGAGCAGGTTTTGGCCAAGGCCATCGTGCAACTCGCCCGCAATGCGCTTGCGCTCCTGCTCCTGCGACTCGATGAGCCGGCGGGAGAAATTCTGTTGGGCGGCGCGTTGCGCTTCAAGCCGCGAAACGCGGCGCCAGTAGGTGCCGACAACCATGCCGACGATGGCCAGCGCCGAGAGACCTCGAAACACAGCGGTTTGATGCCACGCGGGCAACACAACGAACGGCAGCGCTGCGCCCGTTTCGTTCCAGAAGCCGTCACAATTGGCTGCGAGCACCGTGAAATTGTAGTGGCCGGGGCCCAGGTGTGGGTAATAAGCGGCGCGGCGCGTGCCGGCCTCGAACCAATCCTTATCTACTGGCGCCAGCCGGTATTTGAAGGAGAGCCGTTCCGAATTGACGAAGCTTAGCCCGCTGTACTGAATTTCGATGTCAGCTTTGCCCGGCGGAACCCGCAACGGGCCCTCGATCGACTGCGGCTGACGGTCCACCACAAACGCTTCGATAACCACCGGAGGCGGGTTGGTATTGATGACCAACGATGCCGGGTCAATCACCGCCACGCCTTCCTGGGTGGGAAACCACAGCTTGCCGTCACGCGTTTTCACACCTGCGGGCGAGCGCCCGCCATTGCACTCGCTGGTGAGCATGCCGTCGTTCCTGCCATAGGCAACAGAATTGATCGAGCGGCGGCGGCCTTCCGCAAACTCGTTCAGTTCGCGTTTGCGAACCCGGTAAATCCCGTGGGAGGAACTCATCCAGAGATTGCCGGCTGCATCCTCAAGGATTTGGAACACACCATCATCGAACATCCCCTCTCGGGTCGTGTAGCGGGTAAAGCGGTCCTGCTTTAAGCGCGCCAATCCTCCATCCGTGGTCCCGATCCAGAGTGTGCCATCCGTATCTGCGTACAGCGCGCACACATGGTCGCTCGGTAATCCCTCCTTTTCCGTCCAGTTGGTAAATCGGCCTTTTGTTATTCTCGTCAAACCGGACTGGCTGCCGATCCACATTGAGCCGCCTGCGTCTTCAGTGATTACGGAAATGGTTTCTCCGCAGAAACCGTCCCGGTTTGTATAGCTGGATAATTCGCCATTTCGGTAAGACCATAATCCGTGTTCGCCGCCGAACCATAGGACACCGGCATGGTCCTCATAGAAGGCGTTGACGCACTGGTTGGTTAATGGCACCGGGACATCTGCCAGATCGAGCCGGTCGCCCTGCAAAATGCCGACCCCTGCCACCCAGCTAAACCACAAGCGGCCAGTTCGGTCCTGGCCCAACGCCGTCGCCTCGAATCGCATCCCTCCCAGACCGAAGTTTGTCACCGTGCCGGCCTGGATGCGCGCCAGTCCCTGTCCCCAGAAGCCAAGCCAGACCGCTCCTGCGCGGTCCTCCAATACGGGGTAAATGTTGGGTGCGCGCAGCCCTTCCTGCATCGAGAAAACATTGGCGATTTGCTTGCGCGCGCGGAAGAGTCCACAGCCAACCGTTCCGATCCATAGATTGCCCTCCCGGTCCTCGAACAAAACCGTGATGCCACTCTTGAACGGATTGTTTCCTTGTGGCAGTGGACTGGAGGATTGGGTGTTCGCGGAAGGATAACCGGTGAACACACCGTCCTTCAGCCGACCCAGCCACGGGCCCGCGGCGCCAATCCATACGTTGCCGGTGCGATCCTCACAGGCGATGAACTTATCCCAGGTGGCCAATATCTCGCGCGGCAAGCCGTCTGGCTGCCCGTAAATCTTCACGACCTTGCCCTCCCGAACCTTCACCAACTCCCCGCGCTCGGTCGCCAGCCACCAATTCTCGTATTGATCCGGGATCAGAAAGGTGACGCGGCTCGACGCCTCTTTCTCGACGCTAAAGGTCGTGAGTTTTCCGCGACTGAATACGTGGAACCGGTCTCCAACTTTCGCCCAAAAAATTCCCGCCGCTCTTCCCCGGAATGGCACGTTCGGCAGCGCTGCTCCATTGGCTTGCAGCGCAGGCCGAACGCGGCCATCCCTTAATTGCAGCACCTGACCACCAACACCGGCCCAAAGGTTTCCTTTTTCGTCACCCGAGATCGAGTCCACACTCCCGGCTGGCAGTCCCTCAGCAGTGCCAAATACACTGAATTTTCCGTTTTGGTAGCGGATCAACCCACCTTCGACCAGTCCGATCCAAAGAGCCCCCTCGCAGTCCTCGTACAGCACCAACACACGATTGGACGGAAGGGCCGGCGTATTGGCGCGGTTAAACACCGTGAAGCGAACACCATCGAAGCGAGCCAGCCCATCGAGCGTGCCCACCCATAGATAACCATCGCGCGTTTGAACAATTGCGCGCACGTCGTTTCGCGGCAAACCCGAATCTGACGTCCACACGTCGAACCGATATTCGGCTAACACGGTGCAGGTTGCCAGGAACAACGCGCAAATCGCCAGACGCCACCAACATCTGAGGGCTGTTGCTCGACGTTTGGTTCTAGTGGCGGCCACTGATCGAATTCTAACTCTGCGACTTTCGAGCGGAAGGAAAAAGAGTTCCAGAGCTGCCGCGGAGGCACATCTTAATTGTACCGTTAACCTGGACATTTCCCTCACGAGCGCCGGGTGAGGGCACCCGGCCTACAGGCGCAGCGCTTTGGACATGCAGGCCGAGTGCCCTCACCCGGCGCTTTGGGCATGTAGGCCGGGTGCCCTCACCCGGCGCTTTGGGCACGTGCTCCAAGCAGTAACGGGACTTTCAAGATATGCCCCAAGGGGGCGGGGACGGCCTCGTCCCAGCAATGTCCGGGGGGAAGCACGACGGCCCTCTGCCGTTGTTCGCCTTCGAGGGCCGTCTCTGGCAGGCGGGAAACAACAAAAACCGCCTGCGACTCTGAATTAAGTTAGCCCAATGCGGCGAGAGTGGCCATGGGGCGAATGGCTGAGTTGAGATTACTGACCCGCCTCCGCCCCGCTACGGCGCGGCAAGCCACTGACCACCGACCACTGACTACGGACTACGGACTACGGACTCGACGAAGTTCTCGACAAAGTTCTCGACAAAGTTGCCCCTTCCCGCGGATCACCCCTTGCCAACAGTGGCCAGGCGGCCGAGGATTTCGCGCAGTTCACGGACGCGCGGGGGCTTGCTCAGGAGGCCGTCCACGTGCTCGGGGATGTCGCCATCGGCGCGCATGAAGGCGCCCCAGCCAGTGAGCATCACGATCGGTGTGCGCGGCGATTCAGCTTTTAAAGTTTTGGCGACCTGCCGGCCATCTACAAAGGGCATGCCCAGATCGGTGATGATAACGTCGAAGCTGCGATTGCGTTCGGCCGCCACGCGGAAAGCATCAATGCCGGTTTGGCCGCCATCGGCTGTTTGCACGGTGTGGCCATCGGCCTCGAGCACTTCCTTAAGCAGTTCGCGCAGCAGCGGTTCATCATCAATGCACAGGATGCGCAAAGGAGGCGGTGGAAGGATTTCCTCCGGGTTTTGACCCAGCACCTTTGCTTTTCGAGGCAGAGGCAGGAAGAGCTGAATGCTGGTGCCCTGGCCTAATTGGCTGTTGATTTCAATCCGCCCTTCGTGCCGCTCCATAACGCCATAAACCATCGCCAGGCCAAGGCCTGTGCCCCGAGTGCCTTTGGTGGAAAAGAACGGCTCCAGACAGCGCTGCCGCGTCTCGGTATCCATGCCGATGCCGTTGTCCGCCACTTCGAGAATGGCGTAGGTGGAACCGTCCTGTTCCACGTGAGGCAAAGGACTGAGCCGGGTGCCGATGAGAACCTGGCCGCCATTTGGCATGGCATCCAGGGCGTTGAGAATAAGGTTAGTCAAGGCTTCCCGCAGTTCGCTTTCGAGTCCGAGGATGGCGGGCAACCCGGACGTTAATTGCGTTTGCACTTCGACCATGATGCCTTTGCCCTGCGGGATGTCCCGCCAGCGGGGCCGGGTCATTTCAATGACCTGTTCGACGAGGCGGTTTAGGTCCACCGGATGAACGGGCTCGCGCTCCTCCCGCCGGCGATAGAACTCGCGCAACCGCGCGACGATGTGGGCGATGTCCTCTCCGGCCGTGCGAATGTAAGTGAGCTGCTTTATTGCGTTTTGAGAGAGGTCGGGTTCATGCTGCAGGACCATTTGGGAAAAGCCGACCACCGGAGCCAGGGCATTGTTGATGTCGTGCGCGATGCCGCTGGCCATTTGCCCCAGGGCGCGCAGGCGGTCCTGTTGCATGACCGCCTGTTGGGTTTGGCGCAGTTCGTTGTACGCAGTTTCGAGCTGTTGATGCAGGCGGGCCTGGTGGACGGCGAGGGAGACCTGCTCGCTGAGCATGCGCAGGAATTCACATTCGCCGCTGCTGAAGCTGTCAGGTTCCGAGCGGGCCACAATTAGCAAGCCGAAGAATTTACCCTCGACGGTCAGGGGCGCTTTGACGGTGCAAAAGATGCCAGCGGCAGCAAGATGTTGGGCCAGTTCGCCGGTGACCTGGCGGGTATCCGGCACATACAGGGTCTTGCCACTCATGCAATGCGCGTGCGCCGAGGCTGTCAATGTCACAAACCCGCCCTGAATCAAATCGAGTTTAGCTGCGCCTTTGACATCCAATTGCCGGAGGGCGGAAATCTTCAACCGCTCCGAATCCGGTTCGTAAAAGCCGATGAGGCCCATGTCCATGTGCAGGTGCTCTTCCAACTGGCGCAGCACAACCTGCTGGATGCGGGTGAGGTCCTGGCGCTCAGAGATGACCTGGGTGATTTTGTTGAGCAGACTGATGTGGGTTAATTGCTGGCGCATGCCCTGCTGGGCCTGGGCGCGCTCGGCAACTTCCGCTTCGAGCGCCTGAGTGCGTTCCTGGACGCGTTTTTCGAGTCTGTCATGGGCTTGTTGCAGGGCAGCGTCGCGCGCCTGAATCTGCTCGAGCATTTCGTTAAAGCCACCAATTAACTGGCCCAGTTCGTCATCGCTGCTTTGTGTGGCGCGCACCGAATAATTTTTCTGCAGGGACACCGAGCGGGCCGTGCCCGCCAGCTCAGATAAGGGCGCCGAAATGACCCGTTGGAGCATCGCGGACAAGACCAGCGCGACTAGCGAGGAGAGCAGGACGAAAGGCACGATGATCTCGGTGTAGCGCACCAGCCGTTCGCGCCATTCCAGCAAATCGCTTTTGAGATAGACCTGCCCCAACTCCTCGCCATTAAACACCACCTGGTGGAACAGGACCAGGTGCTTGCGCTCGAACCGGGAACCGTTGGGCTCCGGGCGGCGGGGGGGAAGATCTTTGCTGGCTACATCGCGTGAATAATGCGCGAAAACCTTTCCCTGCCGATACAGGCAGGCAGTAACAATATGCGGCCGGGCCGCCAGTGAATGGAGGATTTCCTGCGCGTTGGCATCGTCCCCGAAACGCAACGACGCCGTGCTTTGATTGCCAATCAACTCGGCCAGCGACCCTAGATCGCGGCTCATCGAGAGTCGAAACGTGAACAACTCGTAGGCGACGAAAGCCCCCGCCATTAGCAACAGGGCGCAGAGGCTGACGCCCATGATCATGAGCACCAGTTTGCGTTTGATGGAAAGATTACTCAATGAGCGCCAGATCATGGTTGAATCGAAGGGGTCAGGATTGCAGCGACAAAACGCTTGCCACGAAATTTGTTGCAAGCCAATAGAAGTCTCGATACGCCCCCTGACAGAGTGCACGCGGCAAGGACGGTTGGGCGGGGAGCGAGGGCGGCGGTCTTTCGGCGAGCCAGATTGAGGAGCTTGGCGCTGATTCTCAGGCCC
The DNA here is from genome assembly GCA_003176045.1 of Verrucomicrobiota bacterium. Lineage (GTDB taxonomy): Bacteria > Verrucomicrobiota > Verrucomicrobiia > Limisphaerales > UBA8199 > PSRM01. The sequence goes on from PSRM01000182.1 coordinate 26,319, forward strand.
ACTTGCCTGGCTGCAGCATCATTAATCTCGAACTTCACTTTCTTGTCTTCGATTAAAAAATTGATCACGCCGCCGGCGGCTGTAAAACCCTCCATCTTGCCTACGGTCAAGACGGGCGCTCCCTTGAGGCCGCTGAGCAGCTCGGCCAGGCGCTTCTGGTCGGAGTTTCCGGTGAACAGGATGTGGCAGGCGCGAGCGTCTGTGATCGGCCGCGAATCCAGGCGCATCATGCGAAGCCCTCGCCCCTGAACGGTTTTATTTCGAATGATTGCTTCCAGTTCCGCGGCGAGCGGATCTGCGTTTAACACCCCGATCACTACCGGGCTATCCGGTCCCGAGAACGCCGCTGGCGGCCACGCCACAAATTCGGCGAAGTGATACAAGTAGGCCGCTTCGACCTGATATTCGGAGGTGGCCGCCTCCTGGGCGCCAGCAGTAAAATCCCGCAGGGACGCGGCAATGAGCAAAGCAAATAAGGGGAATCTCATGGTGCTCAGTGCTCTGGGCCTTGCTCTTTCATCGTTTCCCGCCGAACTGCCATGTTATTTGGCCATAGATTCCCCAGGGCACTTCCGTTCTTTGTGTGCCAACAAAAGTGGGAGCAAACTCGCCGTGATGGTCGTGCAAGAGGTTTTGGCCGACTACTGCCAACTCGAGGTCCGGCCTGGCGTGCCAGGCGAGACGGACGTCCAGGGCGACATAACTTTTCACGCTCAGCGCGGGCAGCTCGTCCACGTATCGCAGATTGGCGTCCAACGCCAGCCGCCACGGCAAGTCCATCGAAGAGCGTAGGGCGGCCTGTTGTTGAGGGCTGTTCCCTTCCTCAAACGCGACGGAAGTCGTGTCGGTGCTGTCCGAAGCTGTGTGCAGATGCATTTTCAATAAGCTGTAGGCCGGGCGCAAACGCCACCAATCACAGACCTGCCATACGGCGGCCAACTCGAAGCCGTAAGTATAGCCATGAAGCTTGTTGTCCAGTGTTACAGGAATGAAAATTGGAATGGGCCCAGGCCCGGGCGCAAAGGGCGCGCCTGTTTCCTGGCTGCGGAGGCGGTCGTAGTCGTTGTAGAACGAGGCCAGGTCGAAGGACAGATCAGGTCGCGGCTGAATCCGGTAGCCCAGCTCGTAGGCGGTTAAAGCGTCCGAGTGATAATCGGGGTTGCCGGAAATCTGGATCACCACAGGCGTCGGTGGCCTGGGCTGGTGCAACAAGACATCTTCGTCGGCCTGTGAAGGCGTGCGCACCGCGCGGGAAACCGCGGCCCAAATCGTCTGGTTCGCGCTGGGCGTCCAGAGCAGGCGTCCGTTGGGTTGGACTTCGAACCCAGTGAAATCGTTGTGTTCGAGTTTTGTGCCTAGCGTAAAACGCAACCGGTCCGGAACTACCGACAGTTCATCCTGAACAAATCCGCTGAACCAGTGCAGTGCTTTATCAGGTGGGTTGAAAGAAACGGTGGGCGTTGGGGCCGTGCGATTTGCGCTGAACCGGTAGGCCAGACCCCACATCACATCGTTTCGCTGGCCCAGTGCGAAACGGTGCTGCGCATCTATATCAAAGGTGTCCCGGGTTTCCTTGAAGATGACTGTGTCCTGCCTCGTCCGATCGTAATACATCTGTAGTGTGAAGTCGGACGAGTCGGAAATCCGGTGCGTCCATCGGCCCAGCACGTTGCCGCCATAGGTCCGATAATCATCCTGATGCGTGACCTGGTAGAAGGTTGGGAAATTGGATGGCGCATAGTTGGTGAAGGTTTGATTGGCTATGCTCGAGTAAATGTCGCCCTGGAGGGTAAACAGGTTTCCGCTCTGCTGCGTCAGGTCGTAGTCCATGCGAAATCCGCCCTGGCCCTTTTGCCAACTGTCGTCCGCTGAACTGCCGTCCGGAAGAACCGAATCAGCGCGATTAAAGTACTTTCCGTACACCCGCACATAGAGGTCCTGGGCAGGCTCAAAGCCGTATCGCACCCCGGCAAAACCACGTTCTTCATTGCCTCCGCCTGCTGTGACCAACAGCCCCTGGGTGTCCTTTGCAGATTTTGTAATAATATTAATGACACCGTTCACCGCATTTGCGCCCCACAGGCTGGCGCCCGGGCCGCGGATGACCTCGATGCGATCAATGTCTTCCATCAAGGTATCCTGCACGTTCCAAAAAACGCCGGAGAACAACGGGGTATAGAGACTGCGCCCGTCCTGGAGAACGAGGAGTTTGTTTGCAAAAATGTCGTTGAAGCCTCGGGCGCTGATGGCCCATTGCTGCTGGTCTGCCTGCGCCACGTCCAGCCCTGGAATCAGCCGAAGCGCCTCGGGAATGCTCGTCGCGCCGGAACGATGGATGTCCTCCTGGGTCAGCACCGCGATGGCCGCCGGCGTGGCCGAGAGTTTCTCCGGCCGCTTGCTGGGTGTGTACACCTGAATATCCAGCAGCTTCTCGATCGGCAAGTCCGCGAGATCCTTTTTGTCAGGCCCATTTTCCTGCGACCGCCCGGCAAAAGCAACACCCAGCAGGAAGGCCAGTACAACTGTAATGGCTTTCATTTAAATTACCGAAATACGCCCTTTTTAAGCAGCTTATGTGCCCCTGTCCGGGGCCGGCGGCGTCTCGCCAGCGAGACGATTCATTGGGGGTTAGTATTCCGTCTGTGCAGCCGTGGTGGGAGTAGATCAGTAGCGGTTGGCAAGGGGTAGCTGTCCCATTTCGAGACACGCGCAAGCATTGGCTCAAACAGAACTCCGCTTGAACTCTCGCATCAGACGGAATGTGCCGAACTCCACACGGTTGCCGCGGCAGGGGCGTACGGATTTCGCGAAGCGTCTTGGAGTGCGCTCCCGAGCCATCAGGGGCGCTTTGGATCCTCTGGCAGAAAAAGCCAAAGCGGCACAGGAGTACAGGAGTGCCGCACTCCAAGACGCTTCGCGCGGCACGACGCGTACGGACTTCGCGAAGCGTTGAGCGGCATTCCCGCGCTTTCGTCTTTCAGCCGTCAATCACCCCGGCTTTGCTTGAACCTGCCCGTTTCGCCCTTTAGGATGCTCGCCGATGACGACCGCTCCCATTGATCTTCGCGCCCGAGCGCGCCAGGCGGTGATTGCCGCAGGGTTCCATCCGGATTTTCCACCCGATGTGCTGCGTGAGGTGCAGGCACTTCGGGAGAGAGGACAGAGGACAGAGGTCCAGGCGCGGGATTTGCGCGCGATGCTGTGGTCCTCGATTGATAACGATACCTCACGCGATCTGGACCAGGTGGAATTTGTTGAAAAACTCGCGAATGGCACGGTGCGGTTGCTGGTTGGAATTGCCGACGTGGACGGGTCGGTGCCAAAAGGCTCTGCCACTGATCGTGAAGCGGGTGCGGATACGATCTCTGTTTATACGGGCGTGGCGACCTTTCCCATGCTGCCCGCAGAGCTTTCGAACGACATGACCTCGTTGGTGGGCGGGCAGGACCGGCCCTCCATTGTCATCGAGGTTCGCATCAATGATTCCGGAGAGGCCATTGGGCACGAGATTTATCCGGCCTTGCTGCACAACAAGGCGAAACTTGCATACAGCTCCACCGGCGCCTGGCTGGAAGGGCGCGGCCCGATGCCTGAAGCCATCGCTAATGTTCCCGGCATGGAGCAACAACTGCGGCTTCAACAGGAAACATGCGAGCGGCTGCGTGGTTTGCGCAAGGCGCATGGCGCCCTGACGTTCGGCTCGATCGAGGCAATGCCGGTGATGGACGGTGGCCAGGTAAAGGAGATGGCCATACGGCAACACAACGTAGCCGAAGATATCATCGAGAGTTTCATGGTGACCGCGAACGTGGCCATGGCCCGGTTTCTTAAAGAGAAAGGGTCCCTTTCGATCCGGCGCGTGGTCAGGACCCCCAAACGCTGGGACCGCATCCAGGCCATCGCGGCCCAGTTCGGCACGAAACTTCCGGCGACGCCGGACCCGCGCGCTCTTTCAGAGTTCCTGGATGCCAGGAAGACAGCCGATCCGGACCATTTTCCGGACCTGTCACTTTCGATCGTGAAACTGCTTGGGCCCGGTGAATACATCGTCGAGCCGGCCGGCGCTGAAAGCACGGGCCATTTCGGTCTGGCGCTGCATGATTACACTCACTCCACCGCGCCGAATCGGCGCTACGCCGATCTAATAACTCAGCGTCTGCTTAAGGCCACCTCAGGCAAGGGCCCGGCGCCGTATTCAGGAGAGGAGCTGAGCGCGATTGCCGCGCATTGCACCGAGCGCGAGGACGCCGCGCGAAAAGTCGAGCGCCTGATGCGCAAAGTGGCGGCCGCCAGCCTGCTCAGCCAGCGGATCGGGGAAACATTTGATGGCATCATCACCGGCGCCTCGCCAAAAGGCACCTGGGTGCGCCTGCTCAAGTTCCCGGCCGAAGGCCGAGTGGTCCATGGCGCGCAAGGCATTGATGTCGGGGATAAAGTGCGGGTCCGGTTGGCAACGGTGGATGTCTGGAAAGGGTTTATTGATTTTGATAGGGTTGGGGGATAAAAAGGGGATTCGCGTGAATGGACGGTGGTATGGAGCGCCGAATTCCATTTCGGCGAGGAGGTAAGGCGATGCGCGTGTTCGCGCCGAAAAGGAGTTCGGCGCTCCTTAGAGTTGGGCCGGCGTCTGTGGCGCATGTTTCCAACCTGCTGTATCGCCGACTTCCAGTCGGCAGACTTACCTCCGGCTCAGTGTGCGAATCCATTCAATTAGAGCCTCGTCACCTCGGCTGCTACCATTATTTTACACCCGATGGGGCGGGCGAGACGCTTGCCCTGCTTTGGGCCAATTGCAGATGGGTCAGCGCGTAGAGCATCAGGTAGGAAACAAACAGGAACGCTGCGAACATCATTGGAAAAGCCACACTGTTCAAGTGGCCCGTCGGTCGGAGAGCTAGTGAACCGATGCCATGATAGAGGGCGATTGGCTTCAGGAGAACGTCCCAACTGTTGAACCGGAGGAACCGCCCCAGATAGATCCCAATGGCGCTCAGACTGGCAACGACAACAATGAAACCCCAGCTCGCCAAACGTCCGGCAATTTCGATAACAAGGGACTGCATCAGAAACAACGACAGAAAGCCCAAAACCAAACCTGTCACCGCCGAAAGCATAATCAGCGTCAGGTCCACCCAAAAATAGTGGAAGTAACCTGTCGTGAGATGGATGACATCCGTGAAGATGTAGGGTGCATTCGGAAAAAAGAGCAGCCACGCGGCACCGACTGCCCAGAAGCGCCATTTGCGAGCGCCGCATTGGCGGTATTCATCATAAGCCAAAAGAGCAAACGCCAGTGGCATCCACGCCAGGAAAAGATTCCAAACCAGGTAAGCCGAGTACCATTCGCGCGTCCAGATGATGCGCGCCACCACCAGCAGCACACTTACGGCGGATGCGAAAGTCAGCGCCAGAACCGGAAAAGCGGTTTGAGGTTTTAAAGCAAGTTTCAATAATTTCATACAGTGACTTCCAAAGTACGGTTGCGGCTCATGACTTAGACCTCGAATGGCCCTGTTGCGCTCAATTTACCCGAGGGCTCCAGCCTCGGGAGCAGGATCCAGGCCACACGGACGCCGGATTCACGCAGGGCCAATGACAAACTCCACTGTAGGGCAGGCTTTCGAGCCTGCCGGTTCAGGGGGCTTTTCAGCCCCCTGAACCATGGCCTTCCAGGTTCGCGGCGCTGGAAAGCGCCGCAACCGGCAGGCTGGAAGGCCTGCCCTACAGACTTTGTCACCAGCGCTGCATCTTCACCTCCTCTGATCTTTCTGGCCAAATCGTTCCGCGGCCGCGAGGAGCATCGCGCCCAGAAAAACCGCCGTGCCGATGAAAAATAATGCCACGGCCACCAGCACGAAGGAATCGCTCTTTGGTTCAGAAAGAGCCGGACCGAGAATTGTCAGGCCTCCAACTCCGAAGCAGAGGAACGACAAAACAGCAGCGATACGGAGCAAATGTTTCATAGTCGTGTTGGTCGCGTAAAACATTAGCCCGGCAAAATCCGCGCAAATCGAGCGGAAACCGGTGTCGGTGCGCGGCTCAGAATGGCGGCGGCCACTTCATCAAAGAGCAAGCCGCAGTCCCACCAAAAAGTTGTGGCCGAGACCCCGACTGCCCGGAGGATGGTTCGATGATCGACTATGACCACAAGGCAGGCAGCTCGAAAGACCAACCGCCAGACTAGCCGCAGCAATGCGCGTTCGGGCAGGGACAGCGAGACAAGGGCCGCCTGGAGGAAATCCACGTGAAAGCCCAGGTGCCCATCTTCGTCATGGAGAATCTGCGAAAACACAGCCTTCAGCGCCGGGTCATCGAATCGATCGCGCAAAGCACGGAAATACCGTTTGGCGATCATCTCCGGAATTAGCAACACCAGCAACTCGTGCCGGAGGCCGAACAAACGGCGCAAAAGAATGAAGCAACCGTCGCTCCAGTGCATCTTGAGCAAGGGCGCGTTCTGTTTTTGCAAAATGCAGGCCATGAGCCGCGCATGTTCCTGTTCTTCCTTGATGAATAACTCAATGGCCGCCTGGTAAGCAGGGTCACCCGTCGTGGCGGCATGGCTGCGCAAATGGTTGCCCTCGCCGCTTTCTCCGACCTGGAACCGCTGCAGCGAGCGGATCAGCGGCGCGCGTAACGCGTGGGCGAGTTCGATTGGTTTCTGCCAGTCAATTTCAGCTCGATGGGTACGGTTGTGTTCGAAATAGTTCAGCCAGTTCTTCATAGTCCGATTCCTCCCGGTCGTGCAGACGTTGTGAAATAATTGTAGGAGCCGAGGTAACGAGGCTCTAATTTTTTTGTACCCTGCTTGTGCACAAGGATTTCAGAGCCTCGTTACCTCGGCTGCTACGGGGGTTTTGGATTTCTTCACAGCTTGATTTCATAGGTATCGAATATTTCCAGCTAGGTTGTGAGTGCCGGCAATTGAGCGGATTCCGTTTGAAAACGTTCATGTTTCGCAGCGTAATTCTTTAGCCAGCGTTGTATGGCTGAAATAGTTGAATCGGGCGTGGACGTCCCTGCAGTAATTCCTACCGTCTGGGCGTTGATAAACCATTCCTCGCACAAGTCCGCCGCCGTTTGCACGTGAAACACGCGAGCACAGTATCGCCGGCAGGTTTTAACCAATTCCTGCGTGTTATTGCTGTGGGCTCCCCCGATTACAACAACTACGTCCGATTGCTCCGCCAGTCCCATGGCGGCGGTTTGTCGCTGCTTGGTGGGCCGGCAAACCGTGTCAATGAAACGCACTTCGGACTCAGGAAACCGCTGGCGGATCAGTTCCACCAGCTCCTCAACCCTCTCGATGGGCTGGGTAGTTTGCGCGGCCACTCCAAACTTCTTTCGTTCCCTGAGCGCCAGCACATCCTCGGCGGACAGCACCACATCAAATTCTGCCAAATCTTCGGTAATTCCTCTTACTTCAACGTGGTCCCTTTTGCCTATGATCACCGGGTGGTATCCCTCCCGCACTAGCATCGCGACGGCCTGATGGGCTACGTGGACCAATGGGCATGTTGCCTCCCTCACCTTAAGCCCTCGGCTTCGGGCGCGCTCCAGAGCCTTTTCGGAGGCGCCGTGGGCCGTGATCATTACGGCTTTGGTCTGCACCTCGGCTGCGTGCTGCGAAACCCGAATTCCCCGGCGCCGCAGGTCCGCAAGAACGGTTTCATTGTGGACCAGGTCCCCCAGAATCGTCATCGGCCCCGCTTTGGACTGCTCCAGCGCCAGCGCAATGGCGTCCCTTACCCCAAAACACATGCCCAGATGCTCTGCCAAAATCACTCTCATACTGACTTACTTTGTATCACAAAGTAAAAGAGTGTCAATAGGGGTTTTTGTTCAAAAAAACATTGTAGCAGCCGATTCTATTTCGGCTTATTTTGCCGAATGATCTGCTCGAGCAGGTTAATATAGTCACTAAAGGCCCTTTTCCCCGCCGCTGTGAGTGAACACGTGGTATGCGGCCGATTGTTTTGGAAAGATTTGGTTACGGACAGATAACCAGCCTCCTGAAGAGTACGGATATGGGTCGTGAGATTGCCGTCGGTCATCCCGAGGGCATCCCGCATCTCCGTAAAGGAAAGCTCAGGCGAGGCGGCGAGCATGGACATGATGGCCAGCCGCCCTTTCTCGTGAATGATGCGATCGAGCTGAAGGAAGGGTTCCGGGTTCACATTTCATTCCTGCGCGGCTCGGTGAAATAAAGGTAAATCCCGTAAGCTAAATGCCCCAGGCCGAAGAAAAAGCCCATCACGCCATGACCAAAGTGAATTCGGGCAAGCCGGCTTGCCGCCAACGCATCCGGTAAACCCAACACGAGAAAAGAGCTGGCCCCCAACACGAACGCCAGGCCGAACAGTTTCATCCCGCGGGGCATAAAAAAACCGGCTGCGTGGATCGCGCAGCCGTAAAGGCCAATCCAGGCCAAAGGCAACCAATCTAAACTGAGGACTTTAACAAGCTCGTCGGCAGGGTTGCCCAGATTGATGTCCACGAAAGATGACGATGTCAGATCAATCCTCAATTGATGAGGGCCGGCCCGAATTATCAAAACCAAGCCGAGCGCAAACCCAAAGACCAAAGCAGGCAGCAATGCCTGAGCCACGCGCCGTGTGGGCGGTGACCAGAAAGGTTCGGCTGCCTTGAGCGATTGCCGGCGAATGAGCAGAAATGATCCGCTCGCGCCGATGAGGGCCACAACCATCCAGTAGCCAATGAACACACGCGGCGGTTCCAACCGCATCAACCACCCAAACGCCCCGGCCAGAATACCCAGCACGCCGTTGAAGATCATCACGGGGGCCAGCGCCCGCCGATACACGGCGGCCCGCTCCATCAACGTGCGTATGACCTGAATATGCTCAGCAGCAGCATTGGATTCCATGCCAAGACTTTGCATTACAAAGCCTTGCCTTGTCAAGCTTCGGCGAGCCCGGTGATGCCCGTGGATACCGCCACACGGCGCAAGGAGCGCGGCATTTATGCCGCTTCAACTGACGTAGCGCGATGGACGTACCTGGTAACACCGGCGCTTCTGTGCGTTCGGAGCGTGAAGCGGCATAAATGCCGCGCTCCTTCCCTTCGGCGGCCACCGTCAATCAGGGTGGTGGTATGCACCCGTCCGCTCACAGCACCGTTTGCCTAACCTCAGTTTTGCGAATTGCGAAACACCGAAAGCCGGAACTCCTTGAACAGAATTCCGGCTTTTAGTCTTCCCCCTCGGCAATTGGTTGCCCGACCAGTCCGCTCCACTGGCTATGCTTCGACTAACTCCAGCTCGTCCGCCTCGGAATAATTGGGCTCCTCATATTCGGAAGTCTTCTCTTCCGGCTCAGGCGTCAGATCAACCTTTACCCTTGGTAGAACCGGCGCCAGCTTGCGCGGTTGCGGAGCCGAGCCGGGCAGGACCAAATCGAAGTCGAACGGTTCCGCTTCTCCCCCCTGGTCGAATCGCGCGATCCACTCCTGGACCTCGCCTGGCAAAAGCAACAGGGTCGTATGTTGTTGCTCATCGGTGAATGTGATCGCGGCACCCATTACCCCAGAGTGGCCTATGCCTGCTCGGCGTAACGCGCGGGCTACGGGGCAATCTTCCGGATCACGTCTCTGTCCCCTTTGAATGTCCTCTCTGCTCACTATGATTTTCATAAACTCTGTTTCTCCAATCTCGCTCGCCCGCCAGCCATAGTAACAGGGGTCTTCACCCATCGTCCCGGCGAAATTCCCCTACGCAGAGCGGACGGCCTCGCCCGCTCTTCCGCTCTCAGTCTCACGCTTTTCGCAGCTCGGGGAAGCTCCGAAAGCTTTCCTCTATTTACAATTTTTTTGCAAGTTCCGATTTCCCGTCCGTCTGCTCTGTGATTAGTGCTTATGGCAAATCGAACAAACCCACCACCGCCCTCCCGCAAAGTTGTCGCGAGTGGGCTGAAGCCCGGAGTTAATGAAACGGGATATGAAATGCTCGGGCTAAAGCCGCGGACGAGGCCGTCCGCACTCCTTTTTCTCAAATCTGGGTTGGCACGGTCCTTGCCCGCAAGAATCCCGGAACCCAGGAGGCGCCTGGCTCCTCCTACAGGTAGGCAGGAAGCAGCGCCGCCAAAACAAACTTCGCCTGCTCCCGGCAGCAGACGGCTGGCCGAGGATGAGCGAACCTCAAGGGCGCTTCCTCACGGTCGCGGCTCTGTTCGGAGGGGCGGGCGGGCAAAACGAACGAGCATGAAACTGCTGTTTTTCTCCGAGGACTCTTCGGAAGTGGATCAGGCGCGCCAGCAGCTTATCCTGGTTGGCATCATGTGTGAAACCCGGCATAGCCCCGAGATCCAAGGGCTGGAGCCAAATCCGGCCGCATTCGAGTTATGGATCCAAAGGAAACAGGACTCACACAAGGCTTTGATGCTTTGCGCCGAACTGGGGATCGGTTTTTCACGCCGGCCAGTCAGAATTTTGACCATCGAAGACCTCGATGAAGAATTGCTGGAGGCTGCGTAAGAGCAATCAGTTGGATGCTCCGGTGGCATCCAGTTTGCCCATGATGTTCTTCACTAGTTTAGCCTGAAGGGCTTGCTGCTGCCGGTATTTATCCAGTTGATCGGGTGTCAGGATCGGCTCCAGCGCTTTGGTTTTCTGCTCGAGCATTTTTACCATAGCGTCCGCAGTGTTTGCGCCGTCCAGTTTCGCAGTTCCGCCCAGTTGGCTGACGCTCAATTCGTAAAGTGCCGCAAACACGCGGTCTTCCTGCTCCGGACTTAAGCCCAGAGTCGAGTGCAATTGAAGCAATTCCTGGTTGGCCGCCAGGCGCGCGTTCTCCGAATTCTCCTCCTGTTTGTATGCAGGATACGCGACTTGCTGCTCGGGAGTCAGGAGGGCTTTGATTTGCGTATCTGGATCGCCTGCATCTTTGCCCATCTTAGTAAGCGCATCCTTGTCATAGTGCCCCGAGAACACCTGTTGCATCCCCGCGGACATGGCTTTTGCCTGGCGCATCAGGATTTCCCGGGCGGCCTGCACTTGCTCGGGACTGAGGCCGAGCGTGGCGGTCATCCGAGAGAGGCGACCCTCCAATTGTTGTTCCATCGCATAGGTCATCGCATCCTCCATGGCGGTGGCATTAGAACTGGCTTGGGCCTTGTCTTGAGCAAGCTTCGCGCGCAACTGATCGGCTTGCGCGTTTGCGCGCCGGGCCAATCCGGCCATTTTTCGCAAGCGCGCCAGTTCCGGCTCCGTTTGGGCCTTGTATTGGCGCAGAGTCTGCAATTCGCTTTGGCCGGGCGCAGTGCCGCGCAACCGCTCGACTTCTTCGCGCAACGCCGCTAGCTCATCGGCCTGTGCTTGCGGCTCCATTTGCTGCGCGCGCAGTTTCGCGTTTTCTGATTTCGCGCGCTCCAGCCTGGTCTGCTGCAACGCTGGGACTGCAATGCCGGCCAGAACAAGCGCGCCGGCCAGGGTAAGTTTCACTTTTGTCATGCTCATAAGTTTAATGAAGGTTAATGTGATCGAACTGGCTGCGGCCTCACCCGTCATGGCGGCAGTTGCCAGAGCGGAGGTGGCGATAGTGGCGCCCAGCGCCGAGGGAGCCGGGGTAATCGCGCCGATTGCCAGCGCTGCGGCCAGCCCGGAGGCTGTCGAGGTGATGCCGCGCCGGGCCAGCAGGTGTCGGAGCTTCTCCTTTGCGCGCTCCACCCGCATGCGGGCCGCGTTCTCGTCCACTCCGAGCATCGAGCCCACTTCGCGCAGTGGCCGGTCTTCGAGAAAGCGCAGCACAATGGCCGCGCAATCGGTTTCGTTCAAATCATGCAGAGCGTCATCCAGCACGGGCCGGAGCTGCTCCCAACCCTGCTCGGCCGAGGTCTCCGACAGTAATTCATTCATGGTGTGGGCCTCCAGTTCGCGTGTGCGGCGCCGCTGCTCGGAACGCCGCGCATTGGACGCCAGATGGCGGACAGTGGTGTAAAGCCAGCCCGCCACGGATGGGTGGCGGAGCAGTCGTTGGGCTTTGCGAGCCAGTTCAGTGAACACGCCTTGCGCAATATCTTGCGCCTCGGCGCCATTGCCATTGGCTTCCCGCAGGGCCGCCGCATAGACCATGTTCACGTGCTCGTGCACCAGGTCCGTGAAGGCCATCTCGGAGCCCTCGCTTACATACTGTCGTAATAGTTCCGTATCGTTGTTCATTTGCCCTTCATAAGTGATATGTGCGCTGGTAGCCAAAACCGCACAGGCAAACCAAATTAATGGATGCGTTCTATACGTGTTTTATAGGCCAGGGTTGAGGTTCTGGCTCTCCTTTTTTTGCCAAATGATTGGGCAAGAAATGGCTAGTCCTGGGGGCGCGGGCATCTTGCCCGCGAGAGTTTGACCCTTCTAACCCGAAGCAGGAAAACGAAAGCGGCGGGATGCGCCGCACTCCAAACGCTCTGCGACTTCGTGAGCGCGTCCTGCTGCGCGAAGCGTTTGGAGTGCGCGGCATTCCCGCGCTTTCGTTTTTTATGAGTAACTTCAGCAGCTTCGCAAAGACCCAGGCGGGCTGTCCCTCAATTAACCAATTAACTTAATTAACTTAGTTAACATCTTCCCTTTTATCCCATCGCCCGCGCGATAGCGTTCCACCACCGGTCGTAAAGGTCAGCAACCGGCCACTTGAAGGCACCCGAATCGGTATGCATCTCCAGGTCTTCACCGCCAACTATGCCAATCCATGCGGCTTGAACGCCGAGAAGTTTGGCGCGCTCGACTGTCTTGACGGCATCGAGAGGAGCTGTCGAGATGATGATACGGCTCTGAGTCTCCCCGAAGAAGAGGGCGTCGAGGCGCACCACAGCCGCAGGCGTTTCGTTGGTGGGGGCGGCGCTCTCGCCAAGGGTTCGCGCGGACAAGGCTGTCCGCGCTCCTAGATCCAGTTGAGCCCCGATCAGCCGGGGAGTATCGCGGGCAATCTGATGGCTGATGCAACATTCCGCCAGGGCGATGGCGAGGCCGCCGTCGCTACAATCGTGGGCGCTTTTGACGACGCCCGTGTGAATGAGTGAACGGAGCACCAGGTGAAGATCTTTTTCCTTCTCCAAATCACACCGTGGAGGCGCGCCCGTCTTCAAGCCGTGCATGACCTGGAGATAGGCCGAACCGCCCAGCCCCTGCAACGGATCGCTCTCATCAACGGCCTGGCCAAGTAGAATGATTGCATCGCCCTCATCTTTGAACCATTGCGTTGTGATGTGCTCGCCCCGCTCGATCAGACCCACCATGGCAACTGTGGGAGTAGGATCAATCGGGCCGGCCGGGCTTTGATTGTAAAGACTAACGTTACCGCCCGTGACCGGTGCATTAAAAACGCGGCAGGCTTCGGCCAGGCCGCGCACCGATTCGCGTAACTGCCAGAAAATTTCCGGATTGTAAGGGTTGCCGAAATTCAGGTTGTCTGTCACACCCAGTGGCACCGCACCTGAGCAAGCCAGGTTCCGCGCCGCCTCGGCCACAACGATTTTGCTGCCCTCGTACGGGTCCAAATAGACGTAGGTCGCGTTACCATCAACTGTAAGGGCCAGCAGTTTTTCCGGCGATGCCTGTCCGCTCTCTGTTCTCTGACCTCTGTTCCCTGTTTCCTGAACCCTGAACCCTGAGCCCTCCGCCTCCGTGTTGCGTGTTGTGTGTTCCGTCTGGGCCGCTGACGCCGGCAGCGAGTCCGCCTTTATCCGCAGCACCGCGGCATCAGAGCCCGGGCAAACCGCCGTGCCGTCGCGCACCATGTGGTCGTATTGGCGATAGACCCAATTCTTGGAAGCGACCGTTGGCCACGCCAATAAAGAAAAGAGTGCCGCCACCGGATCCTTTTGGTCAGGAATGGAAGCCAGTGTGAATTCGCGGACAGATTTGATGTATTCCGGCTCGCGCGCCTCGCGTTGGTAGAGGGGCGCTTCATCAGCCAGCTTCTTTGCGGGGATATCCGCGACGACCGACCCGTTATTGCGAACCAGCATGCGCCCGGTATCGGTTACGCGACCAATTTCGGCCCACGGAAGGTCCCATTTATCAAAGATGCGCTTTACGTCGTCCTCGCGCCCTTTTTGAACGATGATCAACATGCGCTCCTGCGATTCGCTGAGCATGATCTCGTATGGGGACATGTTCGGCGCCCGCTGTGGGACCCTGGAAAGATCAATTTCGATGCCATTTCCCGCTCGTGCTGCCGTCTCGCACGTCGAGCAGGTCAGCCCGGCGGCGCCCATGTCCTGGATGCCTGCGACCGCGCCCGTGGCCAGCAGCTCAAGGCACGCTTCGCACACCAGTTTTTCCATGAACGGATCGCCAACCTGCACTGCGCCACGCTGTTGCTGAGCCGATTCCTGCGTCAAATCCTGCGACGCAAAGGCTGCTCCTGCCAAACCGTCCCGGCCGGTGGCCGGCCCAACGTAAAAAACGGGATTGCCCACTCCCTTTGCCGCGCCGCGCACGATTTGATCGTGGCGCAACACTCCCAGGCAAAACGCATTCACCAATGGGTTGCCCTCGTAGCACGGATCGAACGCCACCTCCCCCGCAATCGTGGGAATGCCGAAGCAGTTGCCGTAGTGCGCGATGCCAGCCACGACGCCCGCGAACAATCGCCGGTTGTGTGCGAGGGTCGAGCCGCCTGCGCTGCCCTCTGGCGCGCCGAGGGGTCGAGGGTCAAGGGTGGGAACAGCGCCGAACCTTGAACCTTGAACCTTGAACTTTGAACCTTGAACTTCAGACTCCGCGAGGTCGGCTCCAGGTTTCACATTTTCCGCGATCGAACCAAAGCGCAGGGAGTTAATGGCGCACACCGGCCTGGCCCCCATAGTGAAAATATCGCGAATGATGCCGCCAACTCCGGTGGCCGCGCCCTGGAAGGGCTCGACAGCGCTTGGGTGATTGTGCGATTCAATTTTAAAGGCGATGGCCAGACCATCCCCGATGTCAATGATCCCCGCATTCTCCTCACCGGCGCCGACCAGTATCCTGGGAGACCTCGTCGGAAAAGTTTTAAGCAGAGGCCGGCTATTTTTGTATGAGCAGTGCTCGCTCCACATGACCGAAAAGATGCCCAGCTCCGTGTAGCTCGGCTCGCGGCCAAGGATAGCCTTTAGCCGTTCATATTCCTCAGGGGCGAGGTTGTGCTGGCGGACGAGGTCGCCGGTGATAGCCGGGGAATCAGATGACATCGATTAAGTGGCTGGTAATCCAAATGTCTAATTGTTGGAATCTGGTTTTCAGCCGTTGTTTGAGGTTAGTAATGAATTCTCTACTCCCGGCGGAATCTGGGACATCGAGAATCAGCCGGGTGTTATTATCCCGATAAATCACACCACTCTCTTGCCAAATGCCGCGAACAATCTGATTCTCCCATGAAACACCATGAAATCTGGCCTCCAATTCTTCAACTGTCTGCCACAGTAGTGACTCGGGAACAGGTCGCCCGTCGTTAAACTGAAGCGGAAGCAGAATCTCGTACCGTCGGCGTACGCTCATGCGGACGCCGCAGGTTCGGGCTCTGTCGGCGAGCTTGCGGCTTGCCGATTGAGGAGAAGAACACGCTCGTAAGTCGCCGGTCCTTCAACTGAAAATGCAATTCCTTCGCTGGCAAGATATGTCAGTGCGGGTTCCGGGACCATGACCTCACCAGTGGACCAGCTTTTTCCCGAAAACCTTCCCAGCAAGTAGCCAAGGGCTCGCCGCCGAATTTCAACGCTGGGAAAACGAACTATAACCATGCCCCAACTCTAAGCGCACACCGGTCTTTGTGCAACAATTGGTGCGCTGGGTGAACCGTTCCTTTGTAATGCCCCAACCATACTTTCAAACACCAGCCGCCCATCCGCAGAACCCAAAATGCTTTCGCTGGCTCGTTCCGGATGGGGCATAAGGCCGGCCACATTGCGAGCTTCGTTGCAAATCCCGGCAATGTTGTCCAGTGAACCGTTTGGGTTGGCCGCATCCGTCGCTTCACCGGCGGCGTTGACGTAACGCCAGAGGATCTGATCATTGGTCCTGAGCCGCGCCAGCGTATCATCGTCCGCAAAATAACAGCCCTCGCCGTGAGCGATTGGAACACAGAGAAGCTTCTCTGGCGGAATGGAGTTGGTGAAGGGAGAGTTGGCGGTGATGGTCTTGAGAAAGATATGTTCGCATCGGAACTGGAGCGATCGGTTGCGGACCAATGCTCCGGGCAGCATCCCTGCCTCGCATAGAATTTGAAAGCCGTTGCAGATCCCCAGCACCAAACCTCCCTCCGACGCAAACGACCTGACTGCTTCCATCACCGGACTGAACCGCGCGATGGCGCCGGTGCGCAGGTAATCTCCGTAACTGAATCCTCCGGGGATAATCACGGCGTCAGGCTGCCCTAATGAGCTTTCTTTATGCCATAAGAGCCCGGCTGAATGGCCAAGGACATTCTGGAGGACGTGGACCGCATCCTGATCACAGTTGGAACCGGGAAATTGGAGAACCGCGAACTTCATCTCATTTATTCTCCAATGTCAGGGTGCCTTTTCTTTCCTGCGGTCCAGCAGGCGCTGGAGCGTTGCGGGCAGAGGCGCGGGATTAGTGGCCATGATGGAACAGAGGCCGGCGGGAAATTGAGGCGACTCCAGCCAGTTGGCCAGCAGGTCCATCTCGATGGAGGTAAGGCCCACAGAAGATTTGCGGGCGAAGCTCAGGCGGTTGGTGTCGGCCAGTTTGATCTCCGTGGCCGCGTAGGTAAGATTGGTCAGGTTGTTCAGGATCCAGTTATAGCTAAGCGTCTCGTCAGATACCCGCAGGCGTTGGCGATCAAATATGATGCGATAAACGTCGTCCAGGTAGCGCCAGTGCGAAAGGCGGGGGCCGGTCCGTTCCCAATCGTAATACACCAGGTCCGGAGCCAGAGCCAGGTGGTCCAGGAACTCCATGGGAATGCTTCGATTGGTGCGAATCACGAAAAAGTCCGGCCCAAAACCGCCGTACAGAAACTGTGTGGATGCTGGACTATTGGATGGTTGGATGGTTGGATTGGCGGAGTTGGTAACTACTTGGAGAAATGGGGTGAAGTGGGGCACACCATTCCAAACCAGTTTATTGGGGTTGTTTGTCTCAAAGGCAAACGAGCCGTAGGAAGAATGAAGGAGAGGATTGACCGTCTGAATCAAAGCAGGCGCGAGGACACTGAAAAGGTTGGAAGCCTGATCCGACGCCAGGGCGAAGTAGTTGTAGAGCGGGAGGCGGCCGTCGTCCCAGAAGAAGGCCTGCGGCACGGAGGAAGATAGCAGATGGAAGATGTCAGGTGCGGATGGTTGGTTGGATGGATTGCTTGGGGAGGGCTGGGATGCTGAAATGCTGGAATGTTGGAATGATGCAAGGAGAGGACCCAGGCCGCGGACACTAGTGAACCCGACGAGGGCGCGGGTGATGAGGTTTGTGGGCACAATCCAGGGCGGGAGTGCCATACCGAGAGATTGAGGAAAGGTGAACTCGCCACGGGTGCGGACCGAGTCGCCATCGCCGAAGATACGGAGAGTGACGAGCGGGAGGATCGGGAAGACCGTTCGAGGGTCGGAGCTTGGAGCGTGGAGCGTGGTCATTTTGGCGAGGTCGAGGTCGCCTTCGAGCCAGAAATTGGTTTGAACCAAGCCGCCCGGCTCATTCTGCGAATGGGAGGGGTGAGGGGATAACCAGTCAGTCGGCAAAGGGCTGCGGTTGCTCTGGATGCGCGACTGGATTTCGGAGAGAAGAGGGGAGGAGGATGAGGAGGAGAGGGTGAGGAGAGACCAGGGGCTGAGACGTGAAACGTGAAACGTGAAGCGTGAAACGGCAGTCGTGGTCTGTGGTCCGTGGTCTGACAGCAGATTTGTGATCGCCTCTGCGAGAATCGGCGAATTGGATTGCCAGAGGGCGGCGCGGGCGTCGTTCAGGCGGATGGCCAGGACGCTTTCCGGAGGCTGGTTGGCGGAGAATTGACGCAGCTCCAGGTAGGACTCGGAGAGAACGAGGTCGTCCAGGAGGGGGCGGATGCTGGATGTTGGATACTGGATACTGGATGGGGCGGTGTTCGACGAAGTGGACGACAAAGTGTCCTGCGGTCTTGCGAGAAAGGCGGCGATCTTATCCAGAGTCTGGGCTTCAAGGCGGGCGGTCTCGATTTGCCGCCAGAAGCGCATCAGGCCGGCGGAGTTAGTGTCGGCGGCGACGCCGTCTTTGCCCAGCCAATGAATGCGGGCAATGACAGGAGATTGCGCCGCGGTTTGAGCCGGCGCAGGAGAGCCGGATTTACCGCAGCCGGAGACAAGGCAGAGAAGGACCACAAGACCACAAGACCACGAGACTACTGACCACGGACCACAGACCACGGACCATGGAGGACGGTTCAAACGCCTGCCTCCCTGAGAAAACCCGAGACATCTCATGCACATAGAGTCGAGCCTTTTACACAAAAATGGTTCCGGGAGCAAACCCAAAGCATTTTAGATTTAGTCATTTTAGATTTTAGATTTACCGAAAAAGCCCGGGTCGGCTTCTTGCATCCAATCCAAAAACCAAAATCTTCAATGTAAATTAGCCTTTGCCGTGTTCAGTGAACTGCTGAAGATGGCACAAAGCTCGTCCGCTTCTTTCCATAGCGGCTGAATTCGAGCAGGTTTCATGAGGCCGCTTTCCATTAGGACCTCCAGCCAGAAGGCGCTCTCGTCGGCTTCCTCAAGCACGGTCCCCATCTTGGCAATGAAATCCGCCTTTGATTTCGCACGGCAAACGGCGCGATAATTGGCGCCTACGGACGAACCAGCTTTCATTAGCTGATTCCCGATTACCTTTCCCGGCTCATTCCTCGGCAAGGCAAGCACGAGCTTGATAATTCGCAGTGCAAACTTCTTCGTTCTGGCTTTCATCTCTGTCTCATTCATAGGTTTTTTCATTTTGGATGTTGGATTTTCTGCTCGCTAGCAAATCGCTAAACGCAGTTCTTTTTTCAATCTAAAATCTAAAATCTGCAATCTAAAATCCTATCTCCCCTGCCTCAGTCTGGCCACTATCGCGAGCTGGGCGTTGGCGTCGTTGGTGCGGCCTTTGGTGAGGAGGGCGTAGGCCAGATTCTCGCGGGCGGAGAGGTCGGTGGGGGCCAAATCCACCGCGATCCGGAGCTGATCAATGGCATCGTCCACGCGCCCAGCCGTGCCCAGGGCGATGCCGAGGTTGCGATGCGCGCCGGCAAAGTTGGGCATGAGTTTGACGGCTTGTTCTGAGTGATAAATGGACTCGTTAAGGCGGCCCTTCCGGAACAAGGCCAGGCCGAGGTTGCCGTGCGCGAGGGCGTAATCCGGGTCGGCGTCCACGGCGGCCTGGTATTCGCGGATGGCGTCGTCTTCGAGTTGGGAGATTTGGCTGCGCAACCGGGCTTGTTCGGCGGGGGCAAGTGTTTTAGGCAGGAGAAGCCTGAAAGAGACAGCTTTTTGGTTGAGTTCGGCGGCGAGATTTTGGTGGGCGAGCGCATTGTCGCGGGTGACGGCGATGGCGTGGCCATAGAGCCTAAAGGTGTCGTGCCAGACCTGTACCTGGCCGCGTGAGAGCACACAGCAGACGGAAAGAGCCGCGACAGCGAGAGCCCCGGGCGTGAAACGTGAAACGTAAAAGGGGAAAGGGGAAACGCGATGCGCCGAAGGATGCTGCGGGCCAGCAGAACCTTGAACTTTGAACCTTGAACCTCGAACTTTGAACTCAGCAAAAGTCCAAACGACGGCGATAAATATCCCAATAAGCGGTATATAAGTGTAGCGATCGGCGTGGGCCTGGGCTCCGACCTGAAGCAGGCCGATGACTGGCAGGAGGGTGATAATGTACCAGAGCCAGCCGACGGCAGACCACGGACCACATACCGCAGTCCAAAGGCCTCGATCATACGCTAACGGCGACCCCTGAACCTTGAACCTTGAACCTTGAACTTTGAACAGGATCCAAAAGGCCGCAATGGTCAGAAGCAGCCCAACCAAGCCGAAGGCGATTGTGAGCAAGAGAGAGAAGGTTTTTGGGTAGCTGTAAAAGACGGCGAGGCGCGCGGGCCACACGGTCTGGAAGAGGTACTCGAGGTAAGAGTGGATGGCGTTTTCGAAGCGATAGAGGACGGAATAACGGGCGCCGGTTTGAAGCGCGCCGGCTTGTTTCTGGGCGATGATGGTGACGATGCCGGCAGCGAAAGAAAGGGCGAAGAAGGGAAGCTTCTCTAAAACGAGACCACTGACCACTGACCACTGACCACCCCGCCAGCGCGGTTCTGAGCAAGAACTTTGAACCTTAAGCCTTGAACCTTGAACTTTGAGCTGACTTTCGGGCGCTGGGGGATCGAAACCTTGGACTTTGGACTTCTTGTCCGCCGAAGCTTTAGCGAAGGTGGAGGGACTTTGGACTCGGTTGAGCGGCCAAAAATCCAGCAGTAAAAGCACGAGTGGAAGAGTGACAAGCATGGTTTTGCACATCAGGCCGAGGGTGAAGAGTAAAAGGGCGCTGAGGTACCAGAGCAAAGGCCTCTGAAACTGGCGAATTAGGAGAAAACCTTGAACCTTGAACTTTGAACCTTGAACTTTGAACTCGCTCCATCGCCCTTCGCCGCTCGCCACACAGTTCGAATATGCAAGCACAGTCAGAAGGAAGAACAACGTGGAGAGCGTGTCCTTCCGTTCGGCCGCCCATGCAACGGACTCGACGTGGAGGGGGTGGACCGCGAAAAAGGCGGCCACAAAAAAGGCAGGCCACGGCGGAGATGGAATGATGGAATGGTGGAATGATGGAATAGCGGATGAAAGCTGAAGGAGGAGGAAGAAGAGTAATAGCGTGTTGCCGGCATGGAGCACGAGACTGGTGAGATGGTGGCCCCAGGCGGCCTGGCCGAAGAGTTGGCAATCGGTCATAATCGACAGCCAGGTGATGGGGTGCCAGAATCCACCTTGGAGAGTAGTAAACGCCCAGCGGAGATTGTCCCACGCAAGCCCGCTCAAGACGTGGGGATTGCGGTAAATGTAGGTGGGGTCGTCGTAATTGACGAAGCCATTTCGGAACAGGGGCCAAAAAGTGCCGGCGGTCAGGAGCAACAGCAACAAAGCGAGGATCAGAGGATGCCCATCGCGGAACGGCTTCAAAAGCGACTTCAAAACGAGGGAGAGTTTAGCAGAAGCAGGAAACCGCGAAATGCGCGAAATACGCGGAACTGGAGACACGAATTACACTAATTAACACGAATTCGTGCCAATTAGTGTAATTCGCGTCTTCCAGTCTATAATTTTTCTATCCCGAAATTTTCTGTCAGTTCAGTTTTCGTGTGTGTCTGCCGGTCTCTCATCGCCGCTTCTGAGCCCGACGCTTGGCTTCAAGGAGTCGGCTGGTGGTCGTGGCAGGGGGGGCTTCCTCCGGAGCGGGAGGCGGTTCCGCAGCGGTTGCCGACGCCACCGGCGGCGGTTCGGGTTCCTCACCGCCGGGCAAGATGACTTCGACCGGCTTTTCGGGTTTGAACAAATCTTCACTGCGCCTTCCGGATTCCGCACTCCGCACCGCCTTTGCTCCCCATTCCGCGCTCCGCACTTCTCCGCGGCGAGCCAGGAGGGCTTCGAGGGAAGCGTCGGCTTCGGGAGCGCGCGGGGCGGGTTGCAGGAAGAAGAGGTAGCGGCGCAGGGCCCGGGCCGCGCGCGCCCATTCTTCGCGGTCCATCTGGATGCGTCGCACGCCGACGTCGGCCACGAAAAGCAGAATGGCGAACTTGAGCAGCCATTGCCAGAGGTCGCGCGGCTGAAACGTTTTCAGCCGATTATGTGTGAACGGGTTGTCGGTTTCGATGGCCGGATCGAGCATTTTGCCGCCGCCGCTTTCGGCCAGGCGGCGCAACAGGTTCACATTCGGCTCAGCGGAGTTGAACTCAGGTGAATAGTTCACGCTGGCGCCAACGACCTGTGATCCGACGATTTCGCGGTTTTTCACCTCCAGCAGATTGAGGGTGTAGAGTCCGATTTCCTTCGTAGCGAACCGGGCCTCGTAATGGCCTGGGCCGGTTTGTTCGAGGTGATTGGTCTGGCTGACGCCTTTGGGGCTGGTGATGATGACTGGCAGGTTGAGGAAATTTCGGTAATTGCCCTGGGCATCGAGGGCCTCGACGTTCACCACGCCTTCGCCTTTGTCGATGGTGACCTGGGTGTCCAGGTCCGCGTTTTCAAGTTTGCGCAGGCTCCATTGGCCGATCTGGGACCAGAACTGCCGGTATTTTTCCCAATTCAGCCAAATGCGGGCCCAGCGCGCTTTGGCGTCCGCAGTGAACGCGACGGTGCGGCCCAGGCCGTATTGCCAATGGGCCAGGAGCGGATCGCCTTTATCGGTCCACATTGGCGTCTCGGCGCGGGGCTTGGGCGTGGTGGCGACGTAACCGAGCAGTTGCGGAATTTCCGGCCCTTCAAAACCGCGCACCACTTCAGTGTGAGAGCGCAACTGCGGCTTGAAAGGTTCCTCGTAGATTGCAGACTTCAGAATAACGGCGGTTTCCTTGATGAATATCTGCGGCAGTTGCTCGGGTGAAGTCACGTTGTAGAACCGGCCACGGCCCTGGTCGGCGATCCACATCATTTGTTCGGGGCCCATGTGGCCGGAGATGAGCACGGTGCTGACGGTGATGTGGTCGTCCACGATTGCTTTCATCAATTCCTTTGCCGGCAGGGCAGGATCGCCGTCGCTGAACACGATGATGTGCTTGAGATTGGCGGTGGATTTCTTCAGACCGTCGTGAGCCAGTTGGAGCGGTCCTTGAAAGCTGGCCATGTCGCCCTGATTCATTCCGGCGATTTGCGACTGGAGCGGGCCTCTATTATTGCTCACTTTTTGAAGGGGGAACAGCCAGCGTTCTTGCGCCTGGCCATCCCAATAAATAACGCCCATTTCATCGGCCGGTCCAAGCGCGGCCAGAACGCCCTGGGCACACTCGCGCGCGACCTGGTTGCCATTGTTAAACTCCATTCCGTGCATGATGAGCACAACGGCGCCGCTGGGCAGGACCTTCTTGCTGTCCAATTCCATGCTCACGGGGAGCATCGCCTCCAGCGGCGTGCCGCGGTAAGCGCCGGCAGCGTAAGCCTCATCGCCGCCGACACAAACCACGCCCACGCCAAAATCGCGGACGGCGCTCTCGAGCAACTTCTGCCGGTCGCTGCCCAGGTCGCCGGCGGCTACGTTGCTGATGAAGATGGCATCGTAACTTTGCATCTCGGCGAGTGTGCTTGGAAAATCCTTGAGGCCGGCGAGGACGACTTGGAGGTTGACCGGAGCGCCCGGTGAAGGCACCGGGCCTACATGAGTTTGGAGCGCGGCGGCCAATTGTTTGTCCTGGTCGGGTTCGGCCGAGATCAGCAACAGGCGGGGTTCGCCGCGGACAATGGCGAAAGTGGAGGCGCGGTTATTTTGAGGCAGCGGATCGCCTGGAGCTTCCACTTGCACGTCATATTCATAGAAACCCGGGTCGGGCAGTGTTTGAGGAAAAGTGAAAAGATTCTTGCCTTGCGAAAGTTGGACTTTTTGTTCGCCGAGGAACTGGTTATTGCGAATAAGGCGGATAGTGGCGGGCGTGGCCTGATCGGCTAGAATGAAAATTTTGGCTTCGAAGACCTGACCTCGCTTGAGGTTGGAAGGGACCTGGAGCTTTTGGACCGAAACGTCGTTCGGCCGCGCAACGCCCATGGGCACGACATCCACGGAGACGCCGAGTTGTTCTTTGGCTGCGAGCACCGCGCCCATGGCATCGCCCACGTTTTCGTTGCCATCGGTGAGCAGCACCAATCGTTTCTGGCCGCTCTCGGGGAACGCGGCGGTGCCCAGGCGGATGGCGCCGGCGAGGTCTGTGCGTTCAGTGCCGACTACGGCCTGGATCTTGGTCAGTTCCAGGCGCGAGTTCGGCGAGCTTTCGATGCTGGCCTCGCTGCCGAACACGATGACCCCGGCCTTATCGTCGTTGTTCTTCTGGCGCACCATGCGATTGATGAGGTCGCGAGCGGCTTCCTGTTGCGTGGACGGGATGCTGTCGGAGCGATCGAGCACGAAGAAGACGTTCATGCCTTCGACCCGCCGCCGCCATTGCAGGCCTGCCATGGCGAAGACGAGCGCCGTGACAACCACAATACGGATTAAAAGGGCGGTCCAGCGTCGCCCGGAAGAGATTTGAACGTCGCTTTTGATCGCGAACCAAAGCACCCATGCGAGCGCCGGGATGAGCGAGAGCAGGTAAAGAGGATGAGTGAAACTAAAGTTCACGGCGCGCGGTCCAAAGTCCAAAGTCCAAAGTCCAAAGTCCGAAGCCCGAAATCCGAAGCCCGAAATCCGAAGGGTCGAGCGTCGAGGGTCGAAGGTCGAGGGCGGAGACTACCTCGATTCGTAGCAGCCGAGATAACGAGGCTCCAATTTTTTTCGGCCTGCTGGGTTAAAAAATAACAGAGCCTCGTTACCTCGGCTGCTACGTGGGGGGCGATCGACGCTTGCTCCCGGCTGGCCGCTTGCTCACGCGCGCGGCTCTGTGCGCTGGCATTCTGCCGGCGAATAAGCTTCTGGACGCGGTGATTCTGCGAATCGGCGACGTAGAGGTTTCCGGCGGAGTCCAGGGCGATGCCCCAGGGGTTGCTGAACTCGCCGGGTTCTGCGCCGGGATGGCCGATGATTTCGATCGGCTGATCGTTGGCATCGAAAATTTGGATCCGGCCGTTGCCAAACTCGCAGATGTACTGGCGCCCGGAGGAGTCCACGCAAATGTCGTAGGGATAGCTCAATTCGCCTTTGCCCGCGCCAGCTTTGCCGTAGGCGCGGAGGAACTTGCCGTCGCTGGAGAAGATCTGGATGCGATGGTTGCAGGAGTCGGCTACGTAAAGGCGGTCCTCTGAGTCCACGCAGATCCCCTCGGCGCGGTTGAATTCGCCAGGGCCGGTGCCGGGATGGCCGAGGGAGAGGAGGGGCGAGGGGCGAGGGGCGGGGGACGGAGGTGAAACGTGTTGCGTATTGCGTATTGCGTGTTGCGTATTAGCTGACGCCTGTTCCGGACTTTTCGTGTCTTTCGTGACTTTCGTGGTTTGTAGATCGAATTTCTGTACGCGTTCGTTTTCGCCGTATTCACTGACAAACATTTCGCCGCGCGAATTGACGGCGACCGCGCGGGGCAACATGAATTGGCCGGGGCCGGTTCCGCGCTGGCCCCATTGGGCGACGAGTTTGCCGTCAGGCGAGAAATGGTTCACGCGCTGGTAATGCGGTTCGAGCACGATGATATTGCCGTCCGAATCGCGACACATGCCTTTGGGTTTGCCGAGGTCGGTTTGCGGCATTTGCCAGGAAAGGAGGAACGCGCCACTCGAAGAGAATTTTTGGACACGGCCGGTCATGTCGGCCACATAAAGATTGTCCTCGCGGTCAATGGCAACCGAACGCGGTTTGTTGAATTGACCCACACCGACGCCTCGCGAGCCAATGACTTCGACACGACTAAAGAGGCGGCTGCCGAGAGGGGTGGAGGCAGGGGACGAGGGGGAGCAGGAGGTAAGGGGGAGCGTGAGGAGCGTGAGGAGCGTGAGAGCGTGATGCGTGAAACATGAAACGTGAATCGTGAAATGTGACCCGATTTCGGCTTTTGGGCCTTGGACTGTGGACGGTGGACTGTGGACTGGCTTCCCCCTCGCCCCTCGACCCCCGACCCCCGGCCGGACTTTGGACACCACGGTCCACGCGATCAACGGCGCCAGCGCGAGGGCGAGCAGCGCCAGGCAAAGCGCGTTGACTTGTGCGTTGTGGCCGTAGTGGAGAAGGTTGAAGATGCGAAGGGACAGGGTTTCGCCGCCGGGCGGCACAACCAGGATCATCGTCTCAACGTCCCAGAGGCAGAGGAGGAATATAATATACCAGGCCGCGGCCAGTTGGGGGCCGGTCTGCGGCCAATAGGCGTGCCGGAACATTTGGAGCCGTGAGGCGCCCTCGAGTCGGGCAGCGTCGGCGAGATCGCGGTCCACACTCGCGGTTGCGCTGGCCACGGCCGTCCAGCCCAAAGCCAGATAACGAATCACGAATGCCAGAATGACAATTCCGGCGCTCTGATAAAAGAAAGACGTCCAGGAGTGATTAAACAGATGAATGAGCGCCAGGCCGGTCAGAACGCCGGGGAGGAGGAAGGGAAGCCAGAGAAGAAGGCGGAAGAATGGGAGAGTGGGAGAGTGGGAGAGTGGGGGATGGAGCCGTCGGACCGATCGGGCCGGTTGGACAAATAGAGCAGAAAGAATAACTGCCGTAGCCGCGCTGGCCGCAAACCAGAACGAGTGGCCGAGCGCGTGCTGGCCACGGGCGGCGGCGAGGGCGCCGGGGAGTTCGGTCCAGGTGCGTTTCACTAGAATGAGCTGAAGCACGGGCAGGCCAACCGCAAAAAGACAGGTAGTGAGGGCAATAACACCGCTTGTCCAAAATAACGCGGGGCCAAGTTGACGTCGGATGAGGCGGGGCGAGACTGTTGGCTGAACGTGCGGCCAGGGGATGGAAGAGGGATTAAGATTAAGAGAAAGATTACGATTAAGATTAAGAAGAAGAAAAAGGAGCAATGGACCCAGAACCAGCGGCAGGCTCATGAGCAGCACACCCCATGTGTCGAAGGTGGTATTGAACCGGACCCACATTTCTGCGGGAAACACTTTGACCTGAAGGATGGCTGGCACAGCAAAGTTGTTGAGCGCCAAAACGAAAGTGAGAGTCGCGGCGATCACGATGGCGTTTCTGGCAAGGGGCACGAGGAGGCCGCGCAGCAAGTTCCAACCTGTGACAGCCATGTCGCTTTCAAGTTGGGCAGGTTCGAGTCGCTGCCAGGCCGCGCACGCCGCAAAAGTGGCAATGGGCCAAAGCAGGAGTGCGAGAATCCAGGCTGCCCCACCGAGGGAAAAAATGTTTAGCGGAACCCAGCGGCGCCATGCGCCGGTATCGCCGAGGAAATGAAGCCAGCAATTGGTCGCAACGAATGGCGGCGTGGCCAGAGCGATTACGGCCAGAACCAGAAACAGCGCCCGCCATCGTCGGGGCAAGCCGGCAAGCCAGAGCGCTACTGCCAGACCGATACCAACGGCGAGCACGGTGGCGAGCAGGCTGACGAGGACGCTGTTTTTTAAAAGGAGCAAGGGGAATTTATGATTTATGAATTATGATTTATGATTTTTGTAAACAAAAAGGGGTTGGTGGTTGGTGTTTGCAAAGTGATTGCTCCTTCATCGCAAGAAAATCTCGTTGAGTTTGGTCGTGGTGGAATCCAAATCGCGCAGGAGCGCGGGCCAATCAGGGGTGAGCGTTGGCGCGGCGGCGTCTTGGAGTGCGCCAGTCCTCTGGCGCTTTTGTTTCGCTTCGGAACTCTCAGCCAAAGCGCTCCCGATAGATCGGGAGCGCACTCCAAAAGCTTCGCCAGTCTGGCCGCTCAAGTCCTCCAAAGCGCCGACTGATACAAGGCCCTGCACGATCTTCGGCTGTTGAAGGTAATCGAACAGGCGCCGGGCGGAATCGGGATGCGGAGCGTTGCGGACGAGGGCGACGGTGTTTGGGATGAGCAAGGTTTCTGAAGTGATGGGCAGCGGGATTATCGGTAAGCCGTTATGTTGGCCTTCGGCGATGTCATCGGAATCTGTGAGGCCGATCCAGGCTTCGCCACGTCCGACCAACTTTACGACCACGGAGTTGCCGTCCACAAGGAAGGGTTTATTCGCAGCTAGTGCGCGGCACCAGGTTTGCCAGGACTGGTCGCCCCAAAGCTGTCGCAAAGCATGAAAATGGGTGGCGGTGGTGCCGAATTGAGGATAGGCAAGGGCCACTTTACCGCGCCAGGCGGTGTTGGTGAGTTCCAGCAGTGAGTGCGGGGCTGAAGCGAGAGACAGATGGTTTGTGTTGATGACAATCCGGCGGCTGCGATGGCCGAAGGCAGCCCAACCGTCCGGAGCGCGGACAGCCTTGTCCGCGCCGGGAATGCCAAAGATATTCTGCGCCGCCAATTGCCGGGTCCGCATTTCTTCGTTGCCCCAAAAGACGTCGCATTGCGGATGATTGCGCTCGGCGAGCAGGCGATTGGCCAAGCCCACGGTTTTTACAGCTTCGTTATCATAGACGGCACGGACCTTGATGCCGGTTTCCTTTTCGAAGTCCTGGAAGATGGGTTCCGCATAAACCTGGTCCTGGGCGCAGTAGGCGATGACGAAGCCAGATCCCATTGAGAAGCTGACCAGCGAGAGAACAAGAGTAAGCACGATTACCAAACCAACGCCGATAATAAGTCCCCAGAAAGACGTCATCTCTCGTTGAGTGAATTCATCTTTCGGCCAGTTATAATCTTTAGCTTGGTTCTCCTGTTGGCTCATTTCGCCGAAATTGCAAATTGAAAATTGACCGGACCGAGCCGTGTGGCGGCACGCTGAAAGTAGCCGTGGGCTTCAGCCCACGGATAGATGGACCAAATCGCCGGAGCGTCGCGGAGCGACGCTTGAAAATGCGGGTATGCGGTCAGCGGGAAGAACGCTTCAAGCGTCGCTAACGCGACGCAAAAATCCTCCTCCGTCCCGTACCGTGGGCTCAAGCCCACGGCTACCTTCACGCCATCGCTACGCGATGCCACCATACGGCCTCTCCGCTCGTAAATCATAAATCATAAATCATAAATTCCGCTCAAGCGGTCCTTCGATGGTAATACCACCACTCCACCGCCAGCACGACCAATGCGATGGCGGCGATGGTGCGCCACAATTCCATGTTTGCCCGCTGAAGCGTGGTCGCCTCCACGGTGGTGTATTTGCCCAGATGCAAATTTTCCCGTGGTCGAATATTGCTTTCGGCGGCATCAAGCAGGTTGACGCAAAAAGCGGTGTCGTTGGTGCCGACATGAAGGCGATAGATGCCTTGCTTCAAGGTGTCGCCAAAAACCAGTTCGTTGGCATTGGAATTGAGCGGGATGGTCCTGGTCTCGCCGCCGGGCAAGGTGATTTGGGCGCTGCGCTCCGGTTGGGTGAGGGCAAGACGGAAGGGATCACCGGCTTTGACAAGCAGTTGGCTGGTTTTGGTGGTGGCGGGGTTGAGCCATTCGACGGCATTGGCGATGAAGATGGGATACGAGACACGCAACGGCCAGTTGCTCTGGAGCGTGTCGAAACCGATCCATATAATGCGCTGACGGCCAAACTCACCGGCCAGAACCAATGGGTTCTGCGGCGCCTCGACCAATGCGATGGCCCAGGTCGGAAGTTTTGCGGTAAGGCTTTCGGCTACCTGCACGTTGTCGAATCCCGCATAGCGCAGGAGCGGGTGGGCCGTTTTCCATTCGACGATCGCCGGCGCCTCGATGCGGGTGATATTTTCCAGCCAATTGGTGTTCACCACATGAATCGCCAGCATATTGCCTTTGGGCCAAACCGTGGGGGTGATGTCATCGAGCACCACGAAATCGAATTCGCCGGCTTCGTCCGCAAGGTTGTTGGCTGTGCGCAGTTCAACGCCGGCAGCCGCGCGCAGAGCTTTTTCCAGAAACCGGTTGCCTCGCGAGACAAGAAGGACTTTTATGGGTTTGGGCAACAGGCTAACAATCGAGGCGCGATCATCGGCTCCCAGATCGTCTTTTGAAGTGAGGCGCGCGGTAAACACGCCGTCGTGGGGTTGCGAGGCCACAAAAGCCTGCGGTGCCAGTTCGCCAGGGCCGAGCGTCAGCGCCCGAGTGTCGAGCAATTGATCATCGAACAGCAATTGGATTTCCGTAGCGACGCTGTTGCTGGAGAAATTTTGGACGTTGGCATACACCGCGCGTTGGCGAGCGTCATCAGGATTGGCCCGAACGTCGAGCGCCGTGATGCCGATGTTATTGGCGTCCTGCCCAATGCGATGAAAAATGAGCGGCAGCGCCCGGTTTTCGAACTCGTTCAGGTCCGGAACCGCGCCGTCGGAGAACAGATGGATTTGGGCGTCCTTTTGATCGCGCACGAGCGACTCGGCCATTTTGAGCGCGGGCACCAGGCGTGTGGGAGAATCGGAACACATGCACTCCTTCAATGCGCGGCGCAGTGCAGTTTTGTCGCCGGTGGCGGACTGTTTGACTTCGGTGTTTGCGCCGGCCTGGAGGATGACCATTTGGTCAGTATCGGCCAGGCTATCAATCCACTGCAAGGCTTCGGTGCGCGCTTTTTCGAACCGGTTCGGTTTTTCGTCCGTGGCCTGCATGGAGGCCGAGGCATCCAAAATGATCACGCGCAATTGTGCGGGTTTGGCTTTGGTTGGGAAAAACGGCCGGCTCAGCGCCAGCACGGCGAACAGCAGAAGGAGGATTTGGAGGATGAGCAGCCAGTTCTTGCGCAGCTTTTGAAACGGCGCGCTGGCCTGGGTGTCTGAGAGGAAGCGTTGCCAAAGGAGCGTGCTGGAGACCAGCTTGATGACGCGCTTGCGCTTCAGGAGATAAAAGACCACCACCACCGGGATGGTGGCAGCGAACGCGAAGGCGGCTGGCGCTAAGAAGTGCATGACGAGCTTGTTTTATGTCAGACCGGTCGGACCGGTCGGACCGGTCGGACCGGTCGGACGAAATTTCCTGGAGTTTATGACCATACCTCGGCTTTTCTAAGCTGCCTTAAAAGCAGTTCCTCCAGCGCCGTGTTCGAGCTTGCCGTGAAAAAATTAATCCCTCTTTTTTGGCAAAACTCGCGCATGCGTTGGAGATAATTCTGCACGGCTTGCACATAGGCTTTCATGCGGTAGCGGCCGAAGGTCACCTCCTGGACTGCGCCCGTCTCGGAATCCACCAGGCGCAGGTCGCCGAAGGTGGAAGGGGAAAGTTCCTCGGGCGCGAGGATTTGCACGATGTCCACCTGGAAGCCGCGTCCAACCAGGGCGTTGAGGCCGGACTCGTAACCTGCCGGGTCGAGAAAATCGCTCAGCACAACGGCCAGGCCTGCCTGGCGGGCCTCCAGCGCGCCGCGACGAAGCGCTTCGTTCAAATCGGCCGGGCCTCCCGCGGTGAGCGCGGTAATGTTTTGAAAAAAAGAAAGCGCAGACTTTTTTCCTCGCACTGAACGCAGAGCGCCGCGGGCGGCCAGTTCGGCCGTTTGTGACGCAGCATCGGCCGGACGTGGCGCGTATTGCGTGTTGCGTGTTGCGTGATCAGGAGAGCGGCGGTTTTCGAGCGAAGGAAAGGGAATGATGCTCACTCGATCAAAGCCGCAGAGCGCCACGTATCCTATGGCCGCGGCGACCCGGCGCGCGAAATCGAATTTACGAGGCTCACCAAACGTCATGGACTCGCTGGCATCGAGAAAAATCCGCACGGGCAGCTCACGTTCTTCCTCGTAGAGCTTTAGAAAGAGCCGTTCCAAACGGCCATAGAGGTTCCAATCGAGATAACGAAAATCGTCGCCGTGAACATACGTACGATAGTCCGCGAACTCGACGGATTGGCCCCGCGCGCGGCTGCGTCGTTCGCCGCGGGACGAACTCTTGGCCCGGCGAGCCGCGAGCAGTTGGAATTGCTCGAGGCGGCGAAGGAGTTCGGGGGTGAGGAGGGGGTTGGGCATCTAATTGGTCTTGCTCTTAATCTTTTCTCTTACTCTTAATCTTAATCTTAATCTACGAAGTCACGAGTTTTACGCAGGAAAGGATTAAGATTAAGAGAAAGATTAAGATTAAGAATCTACGGCCAGCTCCCAAATTAACCAACCAGCCCATTCACCCATTTAACTCATTTAACCTATTTAACTTATTTAACTTATTTAACTAGTCAGTACCGCCGCATCTCGGGGCACATCCTTCAGCACCTGCGCGATGATATGATCGGTCGTGATCCCCTCAGCTTCGGCTTCGAAGTTGAGAATAAGCCGGTGGCGCAGGGCGGAAGGAGCGACGGCTTCGATATCATCAAAGCTGACGTTGAACCGGCCATCAATCAGGGCGCGGACTTTGCCGGCCAGGATAAGGGTTTGGGCGCCGCGCGGGCTGCTGCCGAAGCGCAGGTATTGCGAGGCGATTGGAGCGGCGGTGTCCGTGCGCGGATGTGTGGCCAGAACCAGGCGCACGGCGTAATCTTTCACGTGCGAGGCAACCGGCACTTCG
Source organism: Verrucomicrobiota bacterium (assembly GCA_003176045.1). Classification (GTDB taxonomy): domain Bacteria; phylum Verrucomicrobiota; class Verrucomicrobiia; order Limisphaerales; family UBA8199; genus PSRM01. The sequence continues at coordinate 58,404 of PSRM01000182.1, forward strand.
CGCACCAGGTCCATCAACTGCATAAGCGTGCCCCCGTCGAGCACTTTGCTGACCTGCGCCCGCACACCGGCAGTGGTGCGTGTGAGCACTTCGGTCAACTCCTCCGCGTTTGGGTAGCCAACCAGGATTTTGAAAAAGAAACGGTCCAATTGTGCTTCGGGTAACGGATAAGTGCCTTCCTGATCAATAGGATTCTGCGTGGCCATCACGAAGAAAGGCTCGGCCAGTTTGCGCAATTCACCGCCGGCAGTGACCTGATGCTCCTGCATGGCTTCGAGCAACGCAGACTGGGTTTTCGGGGTGGCACGATTGATTTCGTCGGACAAAACCAAGTGGGCAAAAATGGGGCCGCGTTGAAACTGGAACTCGCGCCTGCCACCGGGGATTTCCATTACTATGTTCGTGCCGAGAATGTCCGCAGGCATGAGATCCGGCGTGAACTGAATGCGGCTAAAGGACAGGTCGAGCACTTCGCTGAGCGTCCGAATCAAAAGCGTTTTACCCAGGCCCGGCACGCCTTCGAGCAGCACATGCCCGCCGGCAAACAGCGCGATGAGCGTCCCTTCGACAATTCCCTCGTGGCCAACAATCACTTTGCCGATTTCAGATCGGAGAGTTGCGTAAGCGGTGCGGAAGGATTGGATTTGTTCTTCAGTAGTCATTTGCGCCGGCGGCCGTTGAAGGTTGAAAGTTAAAAGTTGAAGGTTGGTCAACCGTTACCGTTGGCGTGAAAGGCGCCTGGCATTCGTTCGAACCCTTTCCAGATAGTCTATGAACTTAGCTATTCGACGTGACAGGGTCAGGCATGATTCACGCAGCGCCTCGAATTTTTTCTGGTCAATGTACTGCTGGTCTAGTGCAACGTAGAGTTGGGATCGGACTTCGCCATTTGAACCTTTGGCGATGTTCAGGAAATGAATGAATTCTTTGCGAGTCCCGCGTTCGAAGCCCTCTGCGATGTTCGACATGGTCGAAGTGGAGGCGCGGATAATTTGATCTTTCAGCGTGAAATCGCGACGAAATAATCGCTCCTTCGTTATGTCGTAAATACGGTTTACTAAAACGCGCGCTTCCTGCCAAACCTTCAGATCTTCGAATTGTTTTGCCGTAGCCATAGATTTTTATCCTCGTTAAATGTTTGTCGTATTTGTCGTATTTGTTCAGTAGGAGTGAATGAAATGAGTGTTGAATTTGCAATCTTAAGTTTATTCAACCAAGCCATTAACCTGCCTTCAGCCAAGAGGCGTTTGCGCAGACCTCAGACTCGACAAACGGAATGAACCTTCAACCTGTAACCTTCAACTTTCAACTAGATCATTTTTTCAAATCATCAAAGTAGTCCTTCACCGCTCCCTGATATGCTCGCGGCACTTTCTCCTCGGTCAGCGCACTCTGGGCGTCGGACTGGGCGGCGGCGGCCGCTTCCTCGTAAGCGATATTGCTCTGGCCTTTGATGCTCACGCCACGCAAGGTGATGCTCGGCATGGGCGCGCCTGGCGAGAACTGGCCTTTGACCTTGGTCGGCATGAGTTTGTCGGTGGGGCTGGTTGGGCGGTCGGTGTGGCCGCGTGGGTCAACATTCGGGCGCACGGCGCCGGTATTGTCCCAGGCATCATTCTGGACTCCGTCCCACGTGTGGCCTTCTTCGGCCCATGTGCCGACGCCGCCACCCAGCCCGCTGCCTTTGGTTGGACCGCTGCCCGGGTTATTGCACTGCCCCCAGCCTTTGCACTCGCTGATGCACATGGCCGCCTTATTCATGGCATCGAGCGTGGCCATCAATTCCTGGGCGTCACCCATTTGCTGAGCGAGTTCTCCCAATTTTTTGGCTGCAGAAGCGAGTGACTGCGCGGCACCCGATTTGTCGCCGGCCTGGCCTTGCTTGCAGGCCTGCTGCAGGTCCTTCGCCACGTCGCCATAATGGCCCGCAGGTGGAATGGCTTTTGAAACTTCCTCCATCATTTTCTGCAGTTGCTCCTGGGTAAGGCCCGAAGACTTTAATTGTTCCACCATCTTGGTCAGAGTCTGCTGGGCCTGCTCGGGCTGCCCTTTTTGTAGTTGCTCGGCCAGGTCCTTGCCCAACTTGTCCATTTGCTGTTGGAGCTGTTGGAGGGACTTGGCCATGTCCTTCATCTTATCGAGGTCCTTAACGGCAGTCTGAATATCCTTGAGAAACTGGTCGGGCTGACTGTTCTCCAGGGCCTTGATGGCGTCCTCCAACTGCGGCATTTGCATCCCCATCTGTTGCGCTTCCTTCGACAGAGCGGAAAGGGCTTCTGAAAGTTTTTGTTTCTCGCCCTCGCCGGCGGCGGCGCCTTTATCGGCCAAGTCTTTGGCGGCTTGTTGAACCTTTTGCAGGTCCTTTTTGAGTTTGTCGAGCGCTTCGGGATTACCGGTAGGAGAGCCAAGCTGCTTCTGTAGCGATTCAATTTGCTTTTGCAATCCGCCGGCGGTTTGAGTGTCGTTCGGGCTTGTGCCACGGGCTGCCTGTTCGAGTTTGTTGAGGGCCGGATCTTTGGCCATTTCCTTGATCTGCTCCTTCAGCTTCTCAGCCACATTCGCCAGGTCTTTGAGCGCCTCGGTTCGGGTGAGGGAAGTTTTGGTGAACCGGTCGCCCAACTCGCCGACTGCCTGCATGGCTTTCTGAGTCGGCGGCAGGGCCGTCGGGCGCTTCTCGATGTCGCGCCGCACGAGTTCGGCCAGATTTTTGCCCGCTTCTTTGATTGATTTCTGTTCCTTTTGTTTTTGCAGGTAGCTCTTGCTGCGATACTCCGGGACAAAACCCAGCCCAACACACAGCGCCAGCAACAGAAATGCCCAACGCGCCGCGCCCGGCAGACTCAACGGGAGCAGCTTTCTGGGATCCAGAGCTTTGGAATGTGCCGCGGCATCCGTGACCACCAGGTCGCTCCATCCTGATGGAGCGCGGACAGCCTGTCCGTGCGCACCGCTGGCTGGGCCAGCTTCCTCGGCGGCAATCTCCAACGCCGTGCTCAACCGCTCCTTTAGCTGTTGCTTGTTATCCACCCAACGGGCCACTTCTTTTAACGATGGTTTTCGCCACCCTCCTACGATCAAGCCAAAGGCCATCGCGACAAACGGCGCGACCAATGCAGCCACAGGCACCCAAAGCGGCAGCGGCCACAAATGAAATGCCCCCGCCATCAGTAGCGCGGCGAGCGCCCCAAAGAGCAACCCCTTCCACATCCCTTGCAACGCCTTCGCCCATCGCCGCCGCCGTCCGGCCCGACGGAGTGCCAATTCAATAGTTTGTAACTCGCTCATAAATACTCCCTCAATCCGGCTCTTAATCTTTCTCTTAATCCTAATCTTAATCCCTCCCACAAAACTGCGCCATCCACCTCCATTTGGCTAGTGCTAATTCATTTGACCGCGGAAGCGCCAAAATGTTCCGCGGATTTGCGCCCTTAGCCGGAATAATTTTCCCGGCTGATAGTCCCCTGCGCCAGACGGCCCATGTAGGGCAGGCTTTCCAGCCTGCCGGTTCGCGGCGCTTTTCAGCGCCGCGAATCTTTAGGCCACAGAGTTTCACGGGGCTAAAAAGCCCCCTGAACCGGCAGGCTGGAAAGCCTGCCCTACCAGGGAAACAATCCGTCTTATGGACTCAACCGCGCCCGGTAGAAGCGCCGGGGGACGCGGCCATTGGTATCCACAAGGATGACCGTATTATTCGTGAGGGTGAGGCTCGTCAGAGTGGTCCAGGTTTGAAAGTTGGTCGAGGTGAGGACGTCGTAGTGCGAGCCAGGCGCGCCCGAGAGTGTGAATTGGAACCCGCCGTTTGTGCGGAACGCAACGCTGCCTGGCACGAAAGAAGGCGTGGACGAGGCGAAGGCCAGGTGGAAAACCAAGTTGCCAGTGTGCGCCGCGTAACCTCCGGCCAGGATGCGGTAAGTAGTTGCTGTGCTGACGGCCAGGGTGATCTGCGAATTGATTCCGCCAGCATCATCGTTGCACGCCACCTCTGTCAAAGCGCCACAAGCACCCGTGTAAATAGCCAGGCCCGTGTCGAAATCGCTCCCAAATGTATCCACCGTAAGCAGCCCCGCTGATGGCGTGGCGAACTGGTACCAAACCCCATTTCCAAACCCCGGCACGCACGACGGCGCTGGATCGCTGGTGGAGCTCGCGTAGGTGGTGGATTGCTGATTGGCGTAACTGGAACTGGCGATCACGATTGCACCGGCGCATTGGTCGTTGGCCAGGGTGGTAGTCACCTTGAGGATCGCGTTTGAGCTGAGCGCAAAGCCGTATGCGTTTGTGACCAGGCAACTGAACAGGCTGCCGGAGTCCGAAAGTTGCGCGTTATTAAACGTATAGCTGGAGTTGGTTGTGCCGCTGATCGGTGCTCCATTGCGCCGCCAGCCATATACGAACGGCGTCGTGCCCGCAGCCGAAACGCTGAACGTAGCCGCCGCCCCTATCGAAACTGTCTGCCCCGCAGGTTGGGCAACAATACTCGGTGCGGACGGGTTGACAACGATCCTCATCGTGGCTGTGTTGGCCCAACCATTTGTATCGCTTAGGCCAACGGTGAAGGAATTGGTCCCGAGGTTCGCCGTCAGTGGTGTGCCCGAGAGCGAACCGTCGCCGGCTACGTTCAACCAGGCCGGACCGCTGACCTTCGCGAATGAAAGCGTGTCTCCTGCGGGCGCGACCGCGTCGGCCAGAAGCGAACTGGCATACGCCGAGGCATCACTCGCTGCCGCTTCGGTGAATGGGTTGCGGATGAATGTCGGCACAGTCAGACTGAAGACGGTATCGAATCCGACTCCCAAACCTCCGATTCCCGCCGTCGTTCCGTAAAACCGGCCATCGGAAGCTTGCACCATCCTCGTTCCCGGTCCCCACCCGTTTATGCCTTCAAACCAAACGATGCTCGTCAGCGTCCCGCCTGGCGTCAGCTTAAAAACCGTCCCTCCGCCGCCCAACCCGCCCGAGTAAGTCGTGCCATAAAAATTGCTATCGGCCCCCTGCACCAGGCCGCCCGCCTGCGTGCCGTTGCTGGTGGAATCGAATGAGATCAATGTGCTCAACGCGCCATTGGTGGCCATGCGAAACAGCGTTCCGTATCCGTAGGCGCCGCCGTAAAAGGTGCTGCCGTAAAGGTAGCCATCGCTGGCGGCGAGCAGTCGGCCCACCGGAGTCGCGCCATTAGTGCCGTAAAAGGTTGCACGAATCGTGAACAGACCGTTGGTTGTCAGGCTGAACACCGCGCCCGAGCCGCTTGTTCCACCTTCCGAAGTTGTGCCGTACAAAATCCCCCCTGGGCCCTGAACCAGCCCTGCCTGCGGGTAGCTGCCGCTGGTCGAATAATCGAAATTCACGAGGGTGGTCAGGACACCGCCCGGGGTAAGCCTGAAAGCTGTTCCGTACCCGTTGGCGCCTCCGGCATAGGTCACTCCATAAAAGTTGCCGTCTGGCGCCTGCATCAATTCTCTCGCATAAGCCCCTTTGCCGTAAGAATCAAACGTGAACACCGTCGCCAGCGAACCGTTGGCCGTCATCCGGAATACGGTCCCGTAGCCCCCAGGAGTACTTTGGGTAACCCCATAAAGATTGCCATCCGCGCCGACGATTAGCCCCGCTTCAGGATTAGCCCCGTTTGTAAAATCAAACGACACCATCGTCGTCAGCGCGCCGGCTTTGGTCAGCCGGAAAACCGTTCCAGAGCCGTGGCCTCCGTAGAAGGTGGTGCCATAGAGATTGCCATCGGGGCCTTCGACCAGTGGACTCTGCACAAAGTTACCCTCGGTGTTCGGATCAAAAGTGTGCAATTCGCTGAACGCTGTCCCGGCGATATTCACCGGAATGATCGCAAGCACGGCATCATCGCTCAGCACATCGCCCAGATCGTCCGAGACCAACACCGAGTAAACGCCGCCATCGGCCGCATGAGCCGCGGCAATGACCAACTCGCTATCCTGCGAGCCGCTAATATTGGCGTTGTCGGTCAGGTTTGTGCCGTCGTGTAGCCACTGGTAATAAAGCGGGAAATCGCCCTCTGCCTCGACCAAGAAACGGGCCGTTAAGCCATCCAAAACGCTCTGGTCGGCGGGTTGCGTCACAATAATCGGCGGCGAAACAATCACCTGCAAAAAGGCCGCGGCGCTGGTAACGCTCATGGAATTATTACTCACGACGACTTGATACAGGCCGGCATTGGCCGGAGTGACACTGGTGAATTTGAGCGCGGTTGTGTGCGCGCCGGCCATGTTGCCGCTATCCACCAGGTTCGTCCCGCGAGTGCGCCAATGAAAATTCATCGGCAGCGTCCCGAACGCCGCCACGTCCAGGGCCACATCTTCGCCGGCGAAGGCCGTGATATTGGCGGGTTGCGAAATGATTTGCAGCGGGGCACTTATGCCGACCTTGAAGACAACCCCGTTACCCAGTGGGCCGCCGTAGTTAGCGACACCATAAAGGTTGGCATCGGCAGCCTGGACCAGCCGCCCCCACGGGCCCGAGCCATTGTAGCCGTCGAACTGCACCATCCACGCAAAGGCCCCATTGGGCGCAATGCGGAACAGGACGCCTTGGCCGTAACGACCGCCGCTCGGAGTTGTTCCGTAGAAATTCCCATCATTGCCTTGGATCAGCTCGGAGAATGGATTTGCTCCGTCAGGGTCCCCAGCAAACGAATAGAGCGTCGTCAGCTTGCCATGCGGCGTGACTTTGAAAACGGTACCGTAGCCGTTGGTTCCCCCGCCCCCGGCCATCCCGTAGAAATCGCCATCAGCGCCTTTGGTGAGTCCAGCGTATGGGTTCGCTCCATTGTCATAATCGAACAGCGCAAGAGTCGTCAGCGCACCGTTGGTGGAGATTTTGAACACAGTCCCATTTTCGTTGGTTCCGCCTAAAGGCGTGGTGCCATAAAGGTAACCATCGCTGCCCTGAACCAGGTCGCAATTGGGAGAGGTGCCGTGCGCATCGTCCCCGAAAGAAAACAATGTTGTCAGGACCCCGTTGGTCGTCATTTTGAACACGGTTCCGTACCCGTTAGTTCCCCCGTAAGACGTGGTCCCGTAGAAATAACCATCAAAACCCTGGATCACGCCGGCACCCGGTTGCGCGCCGTTATTATAATTAAACGAGAACAGTGTGCTCAGGGTGCCATTGGTGGAGAGGCGGAACACCGTCCCGCCATCGTGAGCTCCGCCGTAATAGGTTGTTCCGTAGAGGTATCCATCGGCGGCCTGCATCAGGCTCGGCGACGGGTAGGCTCCATTTGTAGAGTAGTCAAAAGAAACCAAAATGGCCGGCGTTCCATTGGTGGTCATCCGGAAAATCCCTCCATAACCGAAGGTGCCGCCGTTGTCGGCTGTGCCGTACAAGTACCCATCCGAAGCCTGAAACAAGCCCACTGGGTTAAACACGTTGTTCGTGAAATCAAAAGCCGCCAATGCAGTCTCGGTAACTCCTGGAGCGGTGAAAGGCACCACTGTCAGCACGGCATTTGAGCTGAGGGTAGGCCCGACGCTGTTGCTTACCAGGCAACTAAACTGGCCGCCGGATTCTGCCAGCGGCACGTTATTGGTCGTGTAGAAAGATTGCGTTGCGCCGGCGATGGGCGTGCCATTGTGACGCCATTGATAAGTTAGCGGCAGCGCACCATAAGCCGTCACGCTAAAACTGGCTGTTCCGCCCACGGGAATGGTTTGGCTGTTAGGCCCGTAAACGACGGTGGGCCCCCCAAGGTAGGCGTTGAGATGGAAGACCAGATTTCCGCTTTCCCCATTGTAGCCAGCCGCCAGAATACTATAGGTCACACCATTGGTAACCTGTAGGGAGATGGCCGAACCGGACCCACTGCAGGTTACCGGACTCAGGGCTCCGCACGAGCCGGTATAGAGTCCGAGCACGGTATTGAAACTGCTCCCACTCGTATCAAGGATAAGCTGTCCATTAAGCGGCGGCGTGTATTGGAACCAAACACCCTTGCCCGGATTGTACACGCAGGGCGGCTGCGGGTCGCCAATCGAGGTAGCGCCGATGGTGGATTCATTGGTGGTGAAGAAGGGGCTGGTAATAACTGTTGCGTTGGCGCACAAATCATTGTTGGCGAAGGCAACGTGCAGCGCGAGATTCCCGGTTTGTCCGTTGTACCCTCCGGCGCGAATGAAATAGGTCGTGCCCGTGTTCACCGGAACGGTAACACCCGAATTGAGACTGCCATCCCCGGCATCGTCATTGCAGGCCAATTCCGTCAAAGTCCCGCAGGTCCCGTTATACACCGCCAGGGCTGTGTCGAAATCGCTGCCCGCGCTATCTATGCTGATGGTCTGGCTCACGGGTGCAGTGTACTGGAACCAAACGCCACTGCCAAAACTGCTCACGCACGAGGGCGTCGGGTTGCCGGAGGGCGCGCCGAGGGTTGATTCATTCGTCGAATACGGCAAGGAGGCGATGAGGGTCGCGCCCGCGCAATTGGTGTTGGCCGGGGGCAGCACGACTGTCAGGACCGCATTTGAACTGAGCAGCGTCCCCAGGGCGTTGCTCACCAGGCAACTGAACTGTGCGCCCGAATCGGCGAGCTGCATGTTGTTGGTGCTGTAACTGGATTGTGTCGCACCGCTGATAGTCGAGCCATTCCGGCGCCAGAAGTAGCTCAAAGGCGCGCTGCCGCCTGCGCTGATGCTGAAGTTGGCCGTCGCCCCGGCAAGCAATGTTTGGTTCAGTGGCTGAGAAACGATCACCGGCGGTCCGCTCGTGTATATTAATGGCACCCGCACGATCGTTCCGTTGCCAACTTTAACGTCATAAAGATCGTAGCCCTGTCCTCCAAAATTCGCCGTGCTGTAAAGATTTCCATCCCGCGCCACCATCAGCCCGCCATAGCCCCCGTCGCCATTGGTGCCCGACAGAGAAAACAGGCTGGTAATAGCGCCGCTGCTGGTGATCCGATAAACCGTGCCGTAGCCGGCCGCGCCTCCCTCGTATGTCGTGCCGTAGAACGCTCCATCCGGACCAGTCGCCAGGCCGCCAAACGGATAAAACCCGTTGACTCCATCAAACGAGTATAAGCTCGTCAGTGTTCCGCCTGGAGTGACTTGGAAAACTGTCCCCACGTAGTTCGAGCCGCCGTCGTAGGTGGTCCCGTAGAAATTGCCATCCGTGCCGCGGGCCAGGGTGGAGTAAGGATGGGACCCGTTGCTTTGATTGAATGAAACCAGCGTGGTGAGGACGCCATTCGTGCTGATCCGGTACACGGTGCCGTAGGCGTCCGCGCCGCCAGAATAAGTGGTTCCATAAAAGTAGCCGTCACCCCCATAGACCAGCCCGCCATAAGGAGAATAGCCGCTGCTGCCGCTGGAACTGAATGAGGCCAATGTCGTCAGATGCCCATCGGGCGTCATTCTGAATATGGAGCCATAGCTGTAATTTGCCCCGCCACTAACGCTGGTACCGTAAAAATTGCCATCCGGTCCAAGGGTCAACCCCGCATACGGAGCATTGTTCTGGAAACCCAACGAAACTAGCGTTGTAAAAGAGGCCAGCGCAGCGGGCCCCTTGGTGGTAAATCTGAAAATGGTCCCGACACCTGTATCGGCAAACAACATATTGTCAGGAAAGTAGGAGGCTGTATCGGCACCATAGAGGCCGATGCCGCCCCCAAAGGTTGTCCCATAGAGGGCGCCATCCGGCCCCTGCGTCAATGCGCCATACGGAGCGCTTCCATTGGTGCCTGCAAAAGAGAACAGCGTTGTGCGCACGCCATTGGTCGTTAGACTGAACAGTGTGCCATGTCCGTAATCACCGCCGTAAGGAGTTGTGCCATAAAAGTTGCCATCGCTGGCTTGAAATAGCGGGGCAGTAGGCCAACTGCCATCCATGCCGCTGAATTCGTAGAAGGGGCCGGGGTCCGATGAGGCAGTCACGTTTAGAATTGCGTCCGAACTCAGGAGCGAACCGAGGGCATTACTTACCAGGCAACTGAACCGCGCGCCGGAATCGGATGGCTGTATGTTCGTAACCGTCAGGCTGGACTGCGTGGCCCCCGCCATGGGAACGCCGTTGCGCATCCAGGTGTAATTCACGGGCGCGGAGGACACGGCCCGGACGATGAAATTGGCGGGGCCGCCCTGGGGCGCAATTCGATTTTTAGGCTCGGAAGTTATAGCAGGCGGCGAGGCGGAAGACGGCGGCCCGAACGCCAGGCGAAACAAGAGCCCATCCCCGCTGGCATAGCCATTGGCGTATCCATTGAAATCCGTCCCACCCCAAGGTGTTGTGCCATAGATATTTCCATCTCTGCCCAGCGTCAAAGCTGTTTGGGGCCAAACACCATTGTATCCCGCCAGGCTCAAGCGCGACGTCAGTACCCCATTGGTGGTTATCCCGAAGATCGCGCCATCATACAACAGGCCCCCTGCAAGCGCGGTTCCGTACAAGATGCCATCGGTGCCCTGGACCAACCCGGCCAGAGGCCAAAATCCGGTGGGGGAAATCCCGAACAAATATCTGGGCGGCACGAAGACATCATCGCCTCCGAATGGGAAGAAACTGGTAATCACCCCGCCGGGAGTCATGCGGAACACCGTGGAACCAGTAAAGCCCGACTCGGTTGTCCCATAGAAATTGCCATCGGCAGCCAGCAGCAAGCCTCTCGGGCGAGAGCCGTTGCCACCGTTAAACGACACCAGTGATGTCATCGTCCCGTTCGTACTGATCTTGAAAATCGTGCCGAAGTCATTGGCTCCGCCGGAATCGGTCGTGCCGTATAAACTACCGTCCGCGCCCTGCACCAATCCGCCACGGGGATAGATGCCATTGGTGCCGTGGAATGAAGCTACCAGCGTCAGCAAGCCATTGGTGGTCACTTTGAAGATGGTCCCCTGGTCGCTTGCTCCGCCGACAATCGCTTCGCCATACAAACCGCCATCGAGACCTTGAACCAGGTTTCCTGAAGGATTGGCTCCCGTCGAAAAGTCCAGCGAAGCCAACACGCTAAATACGCCATTAACCGAGATTCGGAAGATAGCTCCAAAGCCGTTGGCGCCACCCTCGTAAGTCGTGCCGTAGAGATTTCCGTCGCTCGCCTGGACTAGGTTGCCCATCGGATAAAGCCCATTGGTGTATGCCTGAAAATTGAAGAGCGTGCTGACTGCGCCATTGGTAGTCATTTTGAAGATCGTGCCCAAACCGGCTGGTCCTCCAGAAAAGGTTGTGCCGTAAAAGTTGCCATCATTAGCCTGAATCAGCCCGGCCAACGGGCTGGAGCCGTCGCCCCCATTGAAAGAGTAAAGAACCGTGTCAAAAATCAGCCGGGCAGGCGCGCTGGTGACCGAGCCCGAAAGGTTGCTGATCACACAATTGTAAAGGCCGACATCCGCGGCTTGCGAGGATAAGACAGTATAACTGCTGGTCGTCGCGCCCGAAATGGCTGCGCTCCCGCGCTGCCACTGGTAGTGTAAGGGCATGGCCCCGAGCGCGTCCACGCTGAACATGGCCTTCTGGCCTGCCGTGCGCATCGTGTCCTGCGGTTGGCTGACAATGGACGGCGGACCAACGAATGGGAAGAACGAGAGTTGGAAAACAAGGTTGCCGCTCGAGGCGTAGCCGCCAGACGAGCCGCCCCACCCTCCGGCCTCGATATAGTAAGTCGTGCCTGCGGCCACAGAGTTGGTCAGCCGCGAGAAGACGAATCCGCCGCTATCCGATACACCTGCAAACGCATTGCAACCCGCTTCGTTCAATGCGCCACAACCGCCCGTCCAGAGCCCCAGCCCCGTGTTGAAATCACTGCCAGCCGTGTCCAGGACCAGTCGCCCGTTCGATGGGGCCGTCCATTGGAACCAGACCCCTTTGCCAAATTCGTAAACACAGGATGGCGCCGGGCCATTATAAGGGGCGTCCACCGTGGATTCGGCAGTGCTGTAACTGGAGCCCGCAATGATGGTCGCGCCGGCACAGGTGCTGTTGCTGAAAATGGTCAGGGTGGCATTGGAACTAAGCAGTGTCCCCTGCACATTGCTGACTAAGCAGCTAAACTGCGCCCCGCTGTCGGCGATCTGCGCGTTCGCCAATGAGTAGCTCGATCCTGTCGCCCCGGCAATGGGTGCGCCATCTCGACGCCAGGCATAACTGATCGAGGCCGAGCCGAAAGCGCTCAGATTAAAACTCGCCGTGTTGCCCGGCAGGACGCGCTGGCTGACCGGTTGGATGTTAATGGCCAGAGGCGTCCGGCCCGCCAGATTGGTCAGGGCCGGATAGGCCATCACAATGCCTGCGCCGCTATCCCGATCGACTCCCGAGGCGCCGATGTCCACCGCGTTGGTGGTGAGTAGCGCCCGCATCTGGCTGGTGGTCAAAGCCGGGTTGTAGCTCCAGATCAGCGCCGCCAGGCCTCCCGCATGAGGCGCGGCTGCTGACGTCCCGTAAAACGGGTTCAGCCCGGAGCCCGACGGCAGAGTCGTGGCCACTCCATCCGCTGCGGTGATGTCCGGCTTTTGACGGACGGCGCCGCCGCTATTGGTAAAGTTGCCCGGGGTGATCGCGGTGCCATCAGCCTGAAAAAAGACGTGCCGCGGGCCGTCCGAGCTGAAGATCTCGACCTGGTTATTGGTTCCGAAGGGATTTGGGAACGGGCCTGCCTGACTGGCACCGTAAGGGTTGCTCGCGGGAGTAGCCGCCACGTCAAAAGCATTCGTTGTAGCCGCGTGCCCAACGGTCGCGCCCGAAGTCGGCGTCCCCAAACGGCCCCGCTGAGTGTCCAGGTGCAGAAAACGCGCGTTGCCCGAGTACTTCACAATCACGATTCTCTGGCCTGTCTCCCAGGCGCCGAGTTTTTCGTAAGGATCTTGTGTTCCCGTTTGGCGTGTCATCGAGATGCTCACCACATTTGACCCGCTCGGGTCGAGCAGGAACAAATCATAATCATTGGTGGACGCGCCCAACGGATCAGCCCAGAAAAGGTCCACGGCAAATCCGGGGCTGGTCACCACGTTGTAATTGTTCGCGCCGAAGCTGTGCACCCGGCCCGGTTCGAGAAACGCCGAGTCGGCCGCTCCCCCATCCACGAAATCGCCTTCCCAGGTCCCGGAGGTGCCCGCGGTGAGATTGCCCGAGTTTCCGGCCGAGGAGAAATAAAGCGCGCCGCCGGCCGTCACGCTGTTCACTGCCTGGGCGATGATGCCGTCCTGGAAGGGCGACTCATCGAAGTAACCCACGTCATCAATGATGATGTTGCAGCCGTTGCTGCGCAGGTCGAGTATGTTTTGCGCGAAGCTGGCCTCGCCGTTGAACGCCGTGGCGAAGTAAAGCTGCGCCTGCGGCGCTAAATCATGGACGATCTCCAGCATCGCCGTACCTTCCCCACTACCCCCGCCCGCCTGGCCGGGCAAAACCGTCACTGGCCCCAGATCGCCAAGACTTTGGGAATGGGCCAGATAATCCACGCTATCCGACAGCACGCCCACCTTGATCCCCGCACCGCCCACGCCGAAAGCGCTCCGCGCTGCCCCAGCCAGGTGCGTGGCATCCCCCTGCGAGTTCACGCTCCCGGTGTTCGCCAGAGCCTGCACCGCCCGCTTGATGAACGTGACGTCCCCATGGGACGCCAGCTTCTCCAGTTGATCTATCTGCAGTTTCGCGCGAATGGCCCGGAACCGGGGAAAGCTATTGACCACCTCGCCCCCATCCCGCCTGATCTGCGCCAGAAGGCCGGGTGTCACTTTGGCTGTGATATCCACCAAAACCCGCCCATCGGATTCCTTTTTGAGGTCCAATTCCAATTTCGGCGCCCCCGGCGCAAATGTCCGGCCGGATTGCTTTTTCGAGGCATGTATCAGCGCCGATTCCATCTTCACCTGGAAAGGCGTCCACGAGGCCTTCTCCTTCAGCAAAGCCGCGATCTGGTCCTGCGCGCTTTGCTCCAGCGGCGCACCCTGTGCCGCAATACTTGCGAAGCAACCCGCCAGCCACCCGGCGGCAACCCAAACCGCCGCAACGGAATGTAGGGCAGGCTTTCCAGCCTGCCGGTTCAGGGGGCTTTTTAGCCCCCTGAATCTCTGCCCGACAAACGCCGCGGCGCTGAAAAGCGCCGCGAACCGGCAGGCTGGAAAGCCTGCCCTACATCGCTGCTTGCCCCAGATGACACTCAACTTGAATGGCAGCGGCGTCGGGATGAGGCGGCTTCTCGTGGTCTGTGGTCTGTGGTCCGCGGTCCGTGGTCCGTTATCCGTGGTCTTTTCCTGAAGAGGGCACCGTTGGCCATCAAAAGACTCCTCACGTCGTCCCCCACAAACTCTCGCCTCCCACCCTGCCCCCATTCCCTCCATTTCTACCTCCCTGTAGGGGACGACGTCAGAGGTCCCTTTTTGGCTCCCTGCCCTTCCAGCTTTTTGGGACCATTCCGGCCAAAATCTCATTTGCACAGTGGCTTTAGCCCGGTGGTCTGGACTGGTAGAAAACTTCAGCCGTTTCAACGGCTTGCTTGTCTCTTGCGCGCGCGGCGGCTTGCAACTGCACAGCTCGATCATTTCTCTCATGAAAGGACATTCATTATTTGGTTCGCTGGCTTTTGGCATTCACCTATTTAAGGCGCGAATTGCCAGCAAAAGGGGACATCAAATTTTCAGTTCGCCCTGCGCTAAACCGCATTATTCCCGCAAAATCCTCTTTTCATTCGTGTGCCCCCCATTCGTTTGCCATAAAAACTGGTGCCAAACGAATGGCTGGCAAGCGAATACGAACCAGAAATTCTCCTGCCAATTTTTCTGTCCAAAATTTTTCTGTCAGATCTCTGGTTTTTTGTCTCCGATTAATTTTCCTGCCGCTAAATTTTCCTGCACTGGACACGAATTTCACTAATGAACACGAATTCGGGCAAATTCGTGCAATTCGTGTCTCATTTTTCTATGTAATCATCTAATTCTCCCAGTTTTTGGTCGCAATCGAGCCAGAAATTTGCGACACTAAGACAGAATTTAACCTCCAGTGCGTAGTCCGGGTAGAACCAGCTCCCCAGTTTTAGTGTGCTTAGCACTACTGCTGGTGTCAGGGCATGTCGCCCCCTCCCAAACCCTCAATGTCCCCCCGCGCCCCGTCGGCGCTCCCACCGGTATCCAGTTCACGAACATCATCACGCCGATGTCCCTCACCGAGCGCGAGAACTGGATCTATGCGCAGGTCATCAGCGGCAATGTCCCCAACTTCTTGCGCCAGCTCCTCCCCATAACCGTCAGCGCCACCATCAACGGCACACCGCACACGGCCACGTATTACGCCGCGCCCGACTACCTGGCCATCGGCAGCGATGCGGATTATTTCCTGGAGCCGATGACCCCAATTCTGGCACAGCGCTTGTGCGACCGGCTCGGCTGCACACCGCCAACGCGCAAGATGTCCAATCAAATCTGGACTAATGCCTCGGTCAAGCTGGCCCCGCAGCCCATTCCTCCCAGCGCGGACATGATCACCGTGCCGGTTTTTGCTTATCACAACAGTCTGGTCTGGACGCAGCGCATGAGTTACACCAATTCGTATCCGCTCGGCGCGCTGACTGCCGGCGACAAAAAGGACGTGGTGATTTCGACCTTGATTTACTCGAACCTGCATACCGGCGTGCCAAGCCCCGTGGTCATCTACGGCTGGCATTACCAAACCGGCGTGCCCATCCAGCCCCTCTATAACGGCCACGAAAGCACCTACGCCGATTACAGCCACGGCGTTCGCCTGGTGCAGAACGTTATGACCGTGGATGGAAGCCCCAACACCGTGACCAACGTGTTGACCAATCCAAACCTCGCCGCGTTGCTGAGCGACGAAGGGCCAAGCGAGGGCACGACGTCCAGCGGCGTGATTCTGCTGCCGCGTTACACCGTGGCGGCCATGGCGCCGGCGATCATCACGCACCCGCGCAGCCAGAGTATCCTGCCGGGAGCAAGCGCAGTCTTTACCTCGTTGGCCGTCGGAGACGCACCGCTGGGCTATCTCTGGCAATCAAACGGCATCAGCCTTGCCGGCGCCACAAACGCCAGCCTGATCATCAGCAATGCGCAAATCGTCAACGCCGCGAATTATTCGGTGCTCGCCACGAACCCTGCAGGCTCGGCATCCAGCCGCCCCGCCTGGCTGCGCATCAAGACCAACATTCATCCCACCCTGTTCGCGGACAACTTCGATGCCGATAGCTCCGCCAACTGGAACCTGTTTTGGGGCGCGGCCAATGGTATCCCAGACTACACCGCCGATTGGGCATTCGATCATGGCGCGATTCCTTACACTTTCAACGGCCTGACCTCACTCATCCCGCCTGCGCCCAATTCGCCCGATGGCAGCAGCCGGGCCATTAGATTCAGCGCGAACAAGAACGATCTCACAGCCGCCACGGCCGCCGTGAACATCTATCCCAAAGGCCAAACCTTCAGCAACAATTTCGCCCTCAAATTCGATCTCTGGATCAACTACCCAGGCAACGCCGGCGGAATCAACTCCACCGGCAGCACCGAGTTCGCCGCCTGCGGCATCAATCACACCGGAACCGAAGTCAACTGGTCCACCACGTCGGCTTCCGCTTCCGACGGCATCTGGTTCAGCACCGACGGCGACGGCGGAGCAGCCAACGACTACCGCGCCTGGCTCGGAAACTCTTCCGGCCCTCCAACCGATCTCACTGGCACTGCGGCGTCCGGCCTGGTCGCCTCAAACCATTCAGCCTCGGTCTTCCAAACCCTTTTCCCGACCTCACGATTTGAAACCGCAGGCGCCCCCGGCAAAAGCTGGATTGAAGTCGAGCTACGCCAAACCAACAACACGGTAATTTGGCTTCTCGACGGCACGATCGTGGCCCAGCGCACGAATTCCTCGGCCTGGCGCTCCGGCAAGATCATGCTCGCCTACATGGACCCGTTCGCTTCCATTGGAAACCCGCCCCAATATGGATTCGGCCTTTTTGACAATGTCCGCGTCGAAGACCTCACACCGACGTTCCACTTCACCTCCGCCGCCGTCCTCACCAACGGCCAGACCCAACTGATCTTCTCCGGCGTCCCCGGCCAGCCTTACAACATCGAAGCCTCGACCAACTTTCTCTCCTGGCAAACCATCGGCGCCGTAACCGGCGCCGCCACGTCCGTCACCTTCACCGACCCCGCCGCCACCAACTTCCCCTGGCGCTTCTACCGTGCAAAGCAGGCGCCGTGAAGAGTAGGGCAGGCGTCCCGCCTGCCCCTGCGTGGCGCAACGCGAGGCTTGAGCACATCTGGACACTGCCACCACGGAGCGTGGACACCTGCTCGCGATTTATCGGAGTTCTTGTCCGCAGCGGTGCCCATTGTCGCGAGCGCGTCCTGATTTGGCGCCTGTCGGGCCATTGGACGCTGCTGCGGACAGGAACTCCGATAAATCGCGAGCAGGTGTCCGCGCTCCGCACAGGCTCTTGCGCTGGCGGCAGTGACAAGATGACAAGATGCGCCCGCGAGGCATCAGTGACCCCTAGGTGGTCTGGAGCCGTGACAGCGTGACAAGCTGCATTTTACTGGGCTTTTTTTTCAATTTACCCGTGCCAAAAGCCGTGACAGACCGGTGACGGAGCCGTGACAAGAAGGTTGGAATGCTGGAATACTGGAATGGTGGAATACTGGATTGATGGATTGATGGGATTTGCCCGGGGCCGGGCACAGGGAGCCCGAACGGCCCGCGCCGCCGCGCTGTGTACAACTTTGTGAACAACTTGTGAAAAGATTTCTTAAGTTGTGCTTGCAATCGCGGCGCGGAAGGTTCAGATTTAGACATTAGATGTCTAAAACACACTATCGCCAGCCCCCTCCGCGCCCTGTCCGGCTCGGGGAATGGTTGCGACAACTGCGCGAGGAGCGTGGGTTGCCGTTGCGCGAAGTAGCTGAGGCCTCGGGCATGGACCTTGCCCACTTGCAGAAAATCGAGCTGGGCCAGCGGCTTCCCACAGAAGAACAAGCGCAACGCCTCGCTCGCTTCTTCAAACTGGATGGAACGGAACTTCAGGCGCGGCGGATTGCAGAGAGATTTCAACATGAGTTCGCTCAGAACCCGGCGGCCAAGGAGGCCATCAGCATCCTTGCCGAAGAGGCGGGAGTTTATCGCACCGGCGGGGCCAAACCGGAAGGCAGGAAAAAGGCTACGAAACAATGAAGGGCGCGAATCACCGATTCCCGTTTGTGAATCCCGTAGGGATGAAAGAAAATAGCCCAGCGTTTCAACGCTGGGGCCGGCACGGCAAGCGAATCGAGTCCCGCAGGGACGGCAGAAGCCAGCCTTTTCTGCCGTCCCTGCCGGGACTCACTCCACATCACGGCACAGACCCAGCGTTGAAACGCTGGGCTATTATCTGCCGTCCCTCCGGGACTCTGCCAAACTGCGCCATCAATTAACGGTATGCCATCCCTGAATTTCAAAGGCAAAGCGCTGGTGCAGAATTTTCATCTGCTCGTGCCCTACCATGAGCTCAAGCCGGTAAAGGCCAAAAGCCTGACCAGGAAACCAAGCCTCCACGACAACCTGGTGGTGCATGGTGACAATCTCAAGGCCCTCAAATCCTTGCTCCCCTATTACGGCGGCAAGGTGAAATGCATCTACATTGATCCGCCTTACAATACCGGAAACGTGAAAAAGGAAGGTTGGCGGTACAATGATAACGTAGATTCACCGATGCACCGGGAGTGGTTTGGGAAGATAGTGAGCCGCGAGGACCTGACCCGGCATGATAAGTGGCTGTGCATGATCTGGCCACGTTTGCGAGTCCTACGCGACTTCCTGACTGAAGACGGTGTGCTGGTAGTCTCGATTGACGACAACGAGGCGCATCACTTACGTTCTGTCTTGGATGAGATTTTTGGGGAAGACAATTTTGTTGCTCAGCTTGTGTGGGAAAAGGGCAGAAAGAACGATGCGAAGCTGTTTTCCACCGGACACGAGTACATGCTGGTCTATGCTCGCTCGATGGCCCGCCTGCGGGAACTCAAAACCGTTTGGCGACAGACACGGCCGGGGGCAAAGGAGCTGTGGGACCATTACTTGGATTTAAGAAAAATCCATGGGGACGATCATGCTGCCGTGCAGGCCAGCTTGCGGCAGTGGTTCAAGGCGCTTCCTGACTCTCACCCTTCCAAGGCTTTGAGCCGCTTCAAGAATGTGGACAAATTTGGTCCGTGGCGTGATCGAGATATTTCTTGGCCTGGCGAGGGCGGTGATAGCTTCTATCCCGTAATTCATCCGAAGACAAAAAAGCCCTGCAAAATTCCGGATACCGGCTGGCGTTACTCGACCCCCGAGAAAATGGAAGAGGTGATAAAGCTTGGGCTTGTGGAGTTTCGCGACGACGAGACGCAGCCGCCTTTTTGTAAATCTCACCTCCGACCTATTCCTGAGGAGCTTGACGACGAGGACGATCTTGCTGAAGCGGATGAGGAGTCGGTAGAACCGGAAGAGTTGGGACTTCAGGTCATGGGCAGCGTTATCTACAAGCAGTCACAAGTTACCGTGAAAGCTTTCCGCCAGATTATGGGCAAGGTAAAATTCAACAACCCCAAAGACCCGGAGGTCTTGGCCCGCGTGGTTAATTATGTGACCGCAGGAGATACAAAGGCCGTGGTCCTGGATGCGTTCGGCGGCTCAGGGACGACCGGGCAAGCGGTTCTGGCCTTGAACGAGGCGGATAAAGGCGAGCGACGATTTATCCTGATCGAAGAGGAGGCGGACTACATTGATGACCTGACATGTCAGCGTTTGCGGCGCGTTATAAAAGGGGTACCAAAAGCAAAAGAGGAACCCCTACGGAGAGGTTTGGGCGGAACGTTCACTTTTGTCCACGTGGGCGATCCAATGCATATGCAGTCGCTGCTGAAGGGAAGTAAGCTCCCAACTTTAGAGGACCTGGCCAGCTACGTCTTCTACACCGCAACCGGCGAGGATTTCGATTCCTGCAGTATTAATAAGAAGACCGGTTTTATCGGCACGAGCGCTCGCTATGATGTGTATCTGTTCTACAAACCGGAGTTGGAGTATTTGAAGAACAGCGCACTGACGCTGGACATGGCACGGGAACTGCCGAAGGGCACCGGGAGGCGGCGGCTGGTCTTCGCGCCAACCAAGTATCTGGATGCCATACATCTTGAGGAGCATCGGATAGACTTCTGCCAGTTGCCGTACGAAATTTACAAAGCGATAAAGCCGAACAAGGCATGAAGACGAGTTATTCAATCAACCAACCAGATAGTTTGAAACCCCGTAGGGGTGGCCTGTTTATAGCACCGCCGACGCCCCTAAAGTCACCAAACCCCGTAGGGGTGACCTGTCGAAGGCGCTCGCCCATGCAACAGGGTTGGATTGGGGCCTGTCTCCAAACGGCTTTCCGCTTGCCCCAACCGAGGGCAATACGATGCAGGTTCTCAGGTCACCCCTACGGGGTTTGGCAATCGTTGCTGGGGCGCGGGTGCTATAAACAGGACACCCCTACGGGGTTTGATGCTTCAGGCCAACTCCAACGAATCGTGGCGATTTGTATTGCTCAAGATTCGGTCAGAAACATGTGGGCAATGACAATGCCTAAAGACCGCGCTCCTATGCCTGGCGGTCCTTTCAAGATATGCCCTATAAACATGGCACTCGTATTGGAGCTTGAATAGAGGCATGAAGCTCAAGGAATATCAAGAAAGGACACTGAAGGAGACGAAGGTCTTCCTGGAGCAGCTTGCCGTCTGGCGGGAAAAAGCGCGAGACAAAGTCCAAAGTCCATCCTCCTACGCTCAAGCTTCGGCGGACGAGAGGTCCAAAGTCCAAAGTCAGGAAGCAACGGGAGACACCGTCCAAATTCAGGAAGGGGCAAACGAGGAGGAGTGGCTCTTCGATTTTGCGGAAAAGGCTTGGGAAAAGGCGGAGGTCGGGCGTACGTATTTGAAGAAAAAGGACGGGCTAGGTCGTCCCTTGCCGGTGTACTGCCTGAAAATACCCACTGGTGGCGGCAAGACGCTGTTGGCGGTTAAGACCATTGATCTGGTGCTCAGCCATTACCTCAAGCGCCAGACCGGCCTGGTGGTTTGGATCGTGCCGACGCTACAGATTTATCGCCAAACACTTCAGCGACTGGCGGACCGGGACGATCCCTACCGGCAGCATCTCGATATGGTATCCGCGGGGAAAACTCGGATTTTGGAAAAGACTGATTCCTTTACTCCTCAAGATGTAAATGAGTATCTCTGCGTGCTAATGCTGATGCTACCTTCGGCCTCGCGCGCGAACAAGGAGGCGCTGCGCATGTTCAAGGACGCCGGCGCGTTCCAGGGCTTTTTCCCGAGCGAGGAGGACAAGGACGGCCACGCGGCGTTGCTCAAGCGGGTGAAGAACCTGGACACGTTTGAGGGGGAGGACGCGTATTGGGGGCGGCAGGTGAAGACATCTCTGGGCAACACGATCCGCGTGCTGGAGCCTTTGGTTATTTTGGACGAGGGCCACAAGGCGTATAGCGAGCAGGCGCAAAGCACGCTGCGAAACCTTAATCCGTGCATGATCGTGGAGTTGACGGCCACGCCGCCCAAAGAGGCGAACAAACTGGTAGTGATCAGCGGCGAGGAGCTGCTCAAGGAAGAGATGATCAAGCTGGACCTGCACGTGGTCAACAAGGCCAGCACAAGCTGGCGCGACACCATGCGCGCGGCGATGGAGCGGCGCGATGACCTTGAAAAAAAGGCTCAGGATTATGAGGCCAACACGAATGTCCATATCCGCCCCATCTGCCTGGTGCAGGTGGAACGCACCGGCAAGGAACAGCGGGACGGCAAGCTGATCCATGCCGAGGACGTGCGCGAGTATCTTATCGGCCAGGGCGTGCCGAAGGATTGGGTGGCCGTGAAGTCGTCCGAGACGGACGAGCTAAAGGACTATGACGACGTGGGTGGCCTGCTGGCGCGCGAGTGCCCGATTCGTTACATCATCACCAAGCAGGCGCTGCAAGAAGGATGGGATTGTTCGTTTGCCTATGTGCTGACGATTTTGACCAACCCGCACTCGAAGACCGCAATGACGCAGCTCGTGGGCCGCATCCTGCGGCAGCCGTACGCGCGCAAGACGCGCGTGCCGGCGCTCGATGAGAGTTATGTCTATTGCTTCCAGCGCACGAAGCTGCTGGATGAAGTGCGGGAAGGGTTCAAACGCGAGGGCCTCGAAGATATGGCTGGACGGCTGGTGAAAGACACGGGAGATGTCGGGCCGGTCGAATTGAGGGAGGTCGCGCCGCGCAAGACATTCAAGCAAGCGGCGGCGAATATGGTGCTTCCGGCGTTCGTCATCCGGGACGGCAAGGATTGGCGCCTGGTGAGCTACGAAGAGGACCTGCTCTCCCGCGTGCCCTGGGGCGAGGCCGACGTGAGCCCCCTCTTTGACCTGCAACTGAACCTGGAAGAGAAGCGGGACGTGGAAATGCGCGCCGGCCTGCGCGTGGACCTCACCGGATTCGGAGCGCGGACAGCCTTGTCCGCGCACTCCCGTGAAACCACCGCCGTTCAGTTCGATTTTGCCTACGCCGCAGCGCATTTGCTGGACGTGGTTCCAAACCCGTGGGTCGGCTACGAGTTCGTCGAGAAGGTCTTCACAAACCTGCTGGCCAAGTGGAAAGGCAAGGAGGCAGTAGTATCCAATAATTTGGTGTTCATCCTTGAAGAAATACGCAAGCGCCTCGAAGCGGAACGCGACCGGCTGGCCGAGAAAGTATTCAACGAGCTGCTCGAGTCTGACACCATGAGGTTCATCGTGGTTCTACGAGATCTGGGAATGCACCGCCTGCCCAAAAGGTTGGAGCTGGCGAAGTCTGCTGTGAAGGCGACTCGGTTGGACGGCAACCAATTCGAGATGAACCTGTTCGACCCCGTGCCCGCGGAAGCCCTGAACTCCCTGGAACACCAGGTTGCCTCATTCCTGGATGAACAAAGCCAGCTCTATTTCTGGTACCGCAATATTCCCCATTACGGCTACTACATACAGGGCTGGCAGAAGTCGCGGATTTACGCCGACTTCATTTTCACCACCCATGGCGGGGACGCGAGTGGTTTCCGCAAGGTCTTCGTTCTGGAGACCAAAGGCCTGCACCTGAAAAACCAGAACACCGCCTACAAGCAGTCGGTCTTTGCGCTCTGTAATCAGCACGCGAAAAAGAAGACGTGGAACGAGTTGGTGCCAGCCATGCGCGGCAAAGAGGTTGAGTACCAAGTCGTTTTTCAGGATGAATGGCAGAAGCGGCTGAATGAGCTGCTCGCTTGATCCTCCCTTTTGACGGTAATTGACGATATTTGCCACTTTTTTGCTTCGCTCCTTAACGGAGGCTGCCACGATTTAGGCTGCGCGAATTGTACGGTCCTCGTCCCGTCTTTTCCCGTTTCGGCGGTATTGTCTCGACTTTTTCAGACCGCTGGGGCAAGATCACGCACACGTGACCTTGAACGGCACCTAAAGACAACTCAACTCAATCCCGCTGCTTAACCATGAAACCTGATTCAAAGGACAGAAATGGAACCCACCAAGCATCGGACCTCAGCTTGCCTTTTTAAGCGTTCCGACTCTTATCACTCATTTCCACCGGGTCTGCTGCCGGCGGGAAAACGCGCGGACAAGGCCGTCCGCGCTCCGACACTTTCCCCGGTTCTGCTGCTATTGGCGGCAACACTAATCAGCGCCGGCGGGCTGCGCGCGCAGAGCTTTCCGGCGGGTCCGCTGCCTTCAGCGAACGCGCCGTGTGCCGTGGGGGTGGATCCGATCCTGGTCAAGGCGTACGTGGTAAACCGGCTTCTTTACAGTGATTCCGCGCCAAAAGGAGGCAATCTGCCCACTGATGTGGTCTCGGTGGTGGACATTCAGAGCGGGAACATCCTGGGCCTTATTCCTTTGCCCAGCACCGTCAATGGCCTTGGGCAGGACGTTTCCGTGGACCCGACGCGCCATCGGGTTTTTGTTCCGAACTACGACGCGAAGAGTCTTTCGGTCATAGATGGATTCAATAACAGGATGATCACAAACATAACGTTGGGCGCCTCTGCGGGCCGGACAGCGGTGGACCCGTACAACGCGCTGATCTACGTGGGCAACGGCTCCGGCGTGACAATCGTGGGGGAAACCTCCAACGCGATCACCGGCACCATCTCTCTTGGCGGCCCGCCAACTGTGGTCCAGGTGGATCCGAGCACGCACAGGGGTTACGCGGTTGTCGTGCGAACCGTTTATGTGCTGGACGGAGTCAATCGCGCGATTCTCGGCTCCGGCGACATCCAAAACCTGATTTACACGATCTCCGGCGGAGCGATTGATCCAGGCCGCCGGCTGTGGGTGAGCGATTACAACACCGGCGTGCTCGTCATCATGGATATTTCCCACACCACGCCTTCTGAACTCGGCGTGTGGTATGACATGGGCAGCCTGCGCGGCTGTGGAGTGGACCCCGCCACGCACCTTGCGTATGCCGTGGATGCCGGTGGCGCTCAAGTCAGCATTGTTGATGAGCTGGGAAAGGATTACGGTTCGGTGCCAACCCTCTCGACACCCAGCAGCATCGCTATGAATAGCGGGGCTTCCAGGGCGTACGTGACGGATGCTTACAGCGACAGCCTGACGGAGCTGAATTTGGCCACCCGCAAGGTGAATCGCAACATCGGCCTGGGCTCGTTGCCCACCGGCCTGTGCCTGGGCTCGACCTCCGGGCGGCTCTATGCAATGAACTTCGCCGCGGACGCCGTTTCGGTCCTCAACCCGGCCAATCAGAGCATCCTCACCAATTTCAGTTGCGGCCCTGACCCGTGGGCGGTGGCGGTGGACGAGTCCCTGGGCAAAATTTATTGCACCAGCGCGTTCAACGCCTCGCTCAATACGCTGGACCTTGCCAGTGGCCAGTTCTTGAACTCGCTGACGGTTGGCGAAAGCCTTCGTGTTCGGGTCAGCTCCACCACCCATCGCGTTTTCGTTACCTCCACAAACGGCAGCGGCGGCTTGACTGTGCTGCAGGGCAGCAACGGCCAGGTCATTACCAACATCACCACCGGCCTCACTCCGGTCGGCATCGCGCTGGACGAGGCCCATGGCCGCATCTATGTCGCCAACCAGCACAGCGGCACTATCAGCGTCATTGATTCCTCCTCCTACCAGATCCTGGCCAATTGGACGCCACCCGACAACAATGTCTGGGGCCTGGCTATAGACCCTGCTCTGCGACGTCTCTACGTCGGTGTCGTTCAGAATACGGTCGGCTCATTTAACGGCGTCGAGATTCTCAACGCGGATACCGGCGCCTACATCACCCGTTTCTCCACCGGCGGGGCCCTCTCCAGCCAACGCGAGGCCGGCATGGTCGAGGTCAATACCAAAACCCACCGCGCCTTTATAGCCGATTACGGCGGCAACACCTTAACTATTATTGACGGGACCAATTATCTCGCCACCGTGCCGGTAGGCAATGGTCCAAATGATGTCGCCGTGGATGAAACCGGCGGCCTGGTTTATGTCGGAAACGTTTTGGACGGCACGATAACTGTGGTTCAGGACACCGCTGTGCTCCGAATCATCAGCCTCAAACGCACCGGCAACCAGGCCTCCGTCACCTGGTACAGCCTCCCCGGCACAAACTATCAATTGCAGGCCAAGAGCCGGTTAACTGATATCTGGACCAACGTCGCCGCCCCCATCCCGAGCACCAGCAACCTCACCACCCAACTCGATTCCTCGGCCAACTCGCCGCAGCGTTACTATCGCGTGGCGATTCCTTGATCTCTCCGAGCGCTTGACTGCGGAGTGTGAAACGCGCATGTTTCACACGTGAGCGATAAAACAGCTACCATTCGCGAGTTGCGGACCGATTTCCGCTCGGTGAAGCGTCGAATTGAAGAGCACGGGGAAATTGTGATCACGGATCATGGTCAACCGGCCTACGTGCTTAAACCAGTGCCTCAGAGCCCCAGCCACGAAGCATCGCCACCCGACTACTACGCCCGGCTGTTGAAGCGCCAACCGAAAGGGCTTTCTGCTCGAGCCACCCGCCAATTCTGGGAGAAGGAACGCATGTCCTGCACGTAGCGTGCGCCCTGGAGTTGAAGCTCCGCCACTTTCTGACTTTCGACAAGCGCCAGCAGCAGCTCGCAACGGCGGCGGCTTTGAAGCCAGTTCCCTTGTGAATCGTGTGTCAGGCTCTGGTCACGGGACATTTGGACTATTACTGACGACTGACTACTGACCACGGACCACGGACCAGATCCATGCCCGCACAGAATCGCAAATGGCTGGTCGCCTTGCTCCTGTTCACAGGCATGTTCATCAACGCCCTGGATCGGGCCAGCCTTTCGACTGCGGCGCCAATCATCATGCGCGACCTCAAGCTCGACCCTGCGCTGATGGGTCTGGCGCTGTCGGCTTTCTTCTGGACCTATCTGCCAATGAACATCCCGGCTGGAATATTGGCTGATAAGTTCGGAGCAAAAGTAACTCTGGCCTGGGCGGGCGCGTTGTGGGCGATCTGTTCGGCCGCCACGGGTATGGCCAACCGGTTCGCGCACGTCCTGGCGTCGCGCCTGGGCGTGGGTATCGGCGAATCGGCCACGTTTCCCGTCAACGCCAGGATCATCCGGAGCAGGTTCGCTGAAAACGAGCGCGGCACGGCCATGAGCTTTTGCACGTCCGGTTTGCGCCTGGGCTTTGCGGTTACGCCACTGGTGATGGCGTGGTTGATCTCGAGATGGAACTGGCGCACAGCATTCTATGTCACAGGGCTTGGCAGTTTGTTGTGGGTTGGGGTGTGGTCGGTTTCGCATTTGGGAGCTTCGGCGCGACCTGTAGGGGACGACGTAAGGAGTCCGTTACAGGAGGGTCGAGGGTCGGGGGTCGAGGGAGACGGACCGGCGCACCGCGCCGCCGGCGGGCAGTCTTCCCCCTCGACCCTCGACCCTCGACCCTCACCGCATGGACTCCTCACGTCGTCCCCTACAAGCGCGAAAGCGATGCTGGCTCTGCTGAAAAACCGAACCGTTCTTGGTCTGGTGCTCTGTAAATTTTTCCAGGATTACTTGTTTTATCTCTTTGTGACGTGGCTTCCGGGCTATCTCATCCTGGAGCGGAGATTTGATTTGCTGAAAACCGGCTGGTGCGTTGCTCTGCCATGGTTTGCCGGTTTCCTGCTCCAACCATTAGCCGGATGGATCTCCGATTCGATGATTCGGCGGGGATATAGCGTCACCGTGGCTCGCAAAGCACCGATCATCACTTTGCAATTGTTGGCCGGGTCGGTCGTGCTGGTCGGTTTTGCAAACAGCGCGGCGGTGGCCGTGGGGCTGCTCACATTTTCGGTGGCGGCGGAATCCGGCTCAACCGCCATTCTCTGGACGGCGTGCGCGGACGTTGCCCCGCCGGGTGCAACCGCCTCGTTGGCGGGAATTATGAACTCAGCCGGGGCATTGGCAGGAATCGCGGCGCCCGCTTTGACCGGGCTATTGGTGAAGGCCACAGGCAGTTTTCAAAACGCGCTTGTGCTCGGAGGATGCACGATCATCCTCGCCGGATTGGCCATAGGGTTCGTCGCGGGGAAGTTGGAGATGCTTGGGGTACCCAAAACATCCGAAATTCGAAATCCGAAATCCGAAATCCGAAGCTGATCAGAGGCTCCCTCCTTCGACTTCGGCACGGCAAGCGTTACCTCGGCTGCCAAGGCCACTGACAAAGTCTGTAGGGCAGGCTTTCCAGCCTGCCGGTTGCGGCGCTTTCTAGCCCCGCGACTTGGGAAGTCGGCGACTCAGGGGGCTGGAAAGCCCCCTGAACCGGCAGGCTGGAAAGCCTGCCCTACAGTGGTGGACTTTGTCACGATGCCTGCCTCGGCTGCCAGGTTTGGCCCGAGATGCCTTGACCCGATGGAAAAAATGGGCGAGATTCAGGCTGCTGACAGGGGGCGTACTGGCTTCGACTTGACAGATGCGCCAGAGGCGGCATGCCGAGGATGGTTCGTTGGCCTCGTTAAAAATCGGACCAAAACATAACTGCTAACGAAG
>PSRM01000110.1 GCA_003176045.1 Verrucomicrobiota bacterium
CGAAAGAACCTCAGGGCATCTTGCAACACAGGCTGCGCTTCGTCCAGTTTGCCCATTTCCACCAGCACCCGGCCCAGGGTGAGTTGAGTGCGCGCCGTGCCGTAGGCTTCCTCTCTGGCCTTGCTGCGGTTTCGCGTGTCGAGCGCCTCCTTGCACAACGCTTCGGCCTTATCCAATCGCCCTTCCTCGGCAAAGACGCGAGCGAGGGCGCGTTGAATCATGAGCGTCATGATGGCGTCCGCGCCGAGAAACGTTTTGGCGCGAGGCAGAACTTGCGCCAACAGGTTCTCGGCTCCGATCGGGTCCCCTTGCTGCAAGCGCGCCAGGGCGATCTCTTTGACGCAAGTGATTTCAATAACTGTGTTGGAGCGCCCAGTGCGCTGCAACCCTGCCAGGCACTCGCGGAAACAGCGCTCGGCTTCCGCCAGTGCGCCAGTGTACATCAAGATTTGAGCCAGCGTCCCGACCGCGTCAAAGTTGTCGTAATCATCCGGCGGCAACACCCGCCGGCGGATTTGGAGGACCTGACGCTGGATCGGCTCAGCCTCCTGGCAGCGGCCTCCTTCCCTCAAGGCTTCGGCAGCGCCGAGCAGCCGCACTCGGGCCTGCCAGAGATCATGGCCGAGGCTGATTGCCTCTTCCCCATTTTCTCTCGACGCCGGAGATGAAGTTTACCAGAACCTCCAGGACTTCCAAAGTTTGGGGATGATCTTTTCCCAGTGTGCGTTGGCGCAAGTCCAGCGCTCTGCAGAGATTGGCTTCGGCCCCGGAGATGATGCCCAGTTGGGCGTAGGTCCGGCCAATGGTCAGGCGCACGGTGGCTTCAGCCTCGGGCTGGCCGGCAAGCTGGTTGGTCAGGCCGGCAGCAAAATCATCCAGCAAATCGCGAACAGTATAAGCCGAGCCTTTGAGACCGTCCGGATCGGCCGCGCTCAGCATCTGTTGGAGCAGAACGCTGACCGCCTCCGCCCGCTGGAGCGCCTTTCGTTCTTTGAAGTATTCCCAGGTGGCTGCAGCCAGGCCAATGACCAAAGCCGCCACCACGGCGCCCGCGGCAGCGAAGGCCAGCTTGTTTCGCAGTGCCAATTTCTTGAACCGGTATAGCTTACTGGGCGGGCGGGCCACCACTGGCTCGCAGGTCAGATGCCGCCGCACATCGTTTGCGAGGCCATTAGCTGTTTCGTAACGCCGCGCGCGATCTTTTTCCAGGCACTTCATCACGATCCAATCCAGGTCGCCACGCAGGTCATGAACCAGTTTGGGCGCGTCGGTGTGGCGTTGTTTGGCGGTGGTGGTCAGCTCTTCTTTCAAGAGAGTGCCCAGGCGGGTCGAAGGGCGCACGGGCTCCTTCTCCCGAATGGTGCGCCGCATGGCCTCCAGGCCGGCTGCCAAAAGCTCGTTTTGATCGAGCGGCGTCTTGCCCGTCAGCAATTCGTAAAGCAGGACGCCCAACGAATAGATGTCCGTGCGCGTGTCCACGTCCTGCATCGTTAGTTCCGCCTGCTCCGGACTCATATAGGCCGGAGTGCCGATGAATTGTTCGAAAGCGGTGAAGAGGGTCTGGTCGGTCAGGCGGCCCTGGGTGGCTTTGGCGATACCGAAATCTATTACTTTGGGCACGGGAACACCGTCGTTGGAGGCGACCAGGATATTGGACGGCTTGAGATCGCGGTGAATGATGCCTTTCTGATGGGCATGTTGAACCGCAAGGCAGATCTGCATAAACAGCCCCAGCCGCTCTTTCATCGAAAGATGATGCTCGTCGCAGTAATCGGTGATTTTGATGCCGCGGACCAACTCCATAACAAAGTATGGCCTCCCGGCCTGGGTCGCCCCGGCATCCAGCACCCTGGCAATGTTGGGATGGTCCATCATCGCCAACGCCTGCCGTTCGGCCTCGAAACGGGCGATCACCTGCTTGGTGTCCATGCCCAGCTTGATGACCTTGAGGGCCACCCGGCGGCGCACCGGCTCCTCCTGCTCGGCCATATATACCAGCCCGCAGCCGCCTTCGCCGATTTGTTGGAGGAGTTTGTAACGGCCAATGCGGTCGCCGGCTTTTTCGCCAGGTGCGACAGTCCCCTGAACCCGTGTGGAGGCGGCGTCAGCGGCGCCAAAGCGTTGCGCGCCAGGGGCTGGATCCTTTAGGAATCCCTGCGCATCCTCAGCGGCGCCGAGCAGTTCCTCTACTCGCGCGCGCAATGCGCCATCGCCACCGCAAGCCTGATCCAGATACGAGGATCGGTCTGCAAGCGGCAGCCGTCGAGCGACATTAAAGATAGCAAACTCGTGCGCGAAGGTTTCTTTCATGGGCTGATTCTAGGGCTCTGCCGTGATTGCCACCAGAAATGGCGCTGGCGCCCTCCGGGATGCGATGAAATCTATTGTTCCAACGGGCTCGTCCGGAGTGGGATTGTCCCAGGCGCTTTTGAACAAGCGGATGGTCCTGCCCTCGCGCCGACTATCTCCGTTTTGACCCATCCACGCAACGGTGAAAGTCCGGTTTTGTTCGTTGGGCTGGTTCCACCAGTCTGCCAGGGATTGACCCATGACGATGGGAAACTCGCTCGTCTTTCCCGAAGCGAAGTGGACAACATAGCTCCCAATTTGGACGTCAGACGGGGCGCCGGCTCCGAAAATCGCCGCGTGCAGAAAGTGGAGTCTGCGGCAGGTCTGGCGGACGGGGATGGCTCGAACCTTGTCCGGGTATCTCATGTTGCCTTCGAAGGCAGCGGCGAGCTGAATTAGACCGCGCACGTCAAACTGGACACCGGCGAAGGATTGAAGGCCGCGAGGAAGTTCAGACAGGTCACTGGAACCAGGTCCATGCCAGCGCTCCGTGAGTGCGGCATTGTAGAACATACTCAGGTCAATGAGATTCGTGCCGGCTCCCGGGTCCCGGGCTGGAATGGTCCGCGATGGTATTTTGTAAAGGGCGGGATTCGTAGTGCCCAGGCCGGCAGCATCTCTCAAGACTGCGACTGATTCGGCGAGTTTTCCCTGCGCTTTGAGAAGGTCGGACAATTCCAGGAGCAATGGGGCGGCCAGCGAATTGCCGCGCTCAGGAATCCTGCGCTTCCTCTGAATCGCTTCGGTGAGCCTGGCTTCTGCCTCAGAGGCCCGCCCCTGACGCTCCAAACACTGGACGAGAGCCTGCAACAAGGGGGTCGTATCGGCGCCGTCGCCTTCGAGGCTTTCCTGCGTTGCGATGGCTTGATTCAAAAGGGTTTCCGCATCAACCCACTTTTCCTGAGCAGCCAGGGTGCGCCATAAAAAATCGAATTCCTGCCGGGCCTTCGTGTCACCGGGTCCCAGGCGGCTCCTCAGGATTTCCAGCGCTTCCCGAGCCAGGGGTTCGGCCTCGGAATAGCTTCGCTGCCTCGCCTTGAGTTCGGCCAGGACCTGCAGCGTTTCGGCTACGTCGAGGTGCTCTCGCCCCAGCAACTTCCGGCGCATTTCCAGAGCTTCAGTCAGCAGACCCTCGGCTTCGGTCAATTTGCCCTGGTCACGCAGGTTCCAGGCCAGATGCGTCAGGCGTCGAGCGACAGCGGGGTGCTCATTACCCGATATGGTTCGCTGAATGGACAGGGCCTCGCGGAACAGAGGCTCTGCCTCCACTCGCCGGTTTTGCGCGTCCATGATACTGGCGAAAATCTCGAGCGAAGAGGCCAGCGCGAGTTGGTCGTCCGGGTGCTTGCGGCGCAAGGCCAGGGCTTCTCTGCCGGCGCTCTCGGCTTCTGTCCATTTGCCTTCGAGTCTGAGCACCTGCTGCAGGTGTTCGAGCGTCGTTGCCACTTCCGGACTGTCCTGGCCCAAAGCGGTCCGCTGAAGCGGCAGCGCCTCGCGCAACATTTGCTCTACCTCGGCTCGGTTGGTCTTTCCGCGCGCGTTCATGGCTACGGAGAGTTCGTTGAGAGAGAAGGCAACGTCTGCACTTTGAGGGTTGAGTCGGCGCTGGTCGTTCAGCGCCTCTCGAAGAATAGTGTCGGCGTCCGCCCATTTCCGCTCTGCCAAAAAGACCCGGCCAAGATGGCTCATCGAGAGGGCGGTGGCAGGATGGGCGTCACCTAATTTGTTTCGGCGCAATTGCAAAGCCTGCCGGTGCATGGACTCGGCCTTCGGCCAATCGCGGAGTTCGAAATAAATTTCGCCCAGCGTGTAGCGCAATTCCGCTTCCACTTCGGGTTGATTGGTCAGACCGATGCCCACCCGTTGGCCGGTTTTGTCCAGAATTTCCCGCAGGACGGTGGTGTCCCGGCCCAGCGCCATGGATTTGAGCACATCGTTGAGGAACTGTGCGACCTGCGAGCTTTTTGTGGCTTCATCCTGAGCTTTCTTTTCGCTGGCCTGGGCTTTGCGGCGCTGTTGCTCCGCTTTGGTCAAACCATAGATTGAGAAAATCAAACCCAGGATGAGCGCGGCGATGATGCCGGCGGCGGCGGCGAAAGCAACCTGGTTTCGCAGAACCAGCTTTTGGAAGCGGTACAGTTTGCTGGGCGGGCGCGCCACGACTGGTTCGTCCGCAAGGTGACGCCGCACGTCCATGGCCAATCCGTTGGCGGTCTCGTAACGGCGCGAGCGGTCCTTTTCCAGGCACCTCATCACGATCCAGTCCAGGTCGCCGCGCACGAGCTTGATTTGTTCCTTTAACCGCAGCCGCCGCCGTGAATCGGCGCTGGCTTCTTCTTCGGATCGAACGGCCAGTCCTGTCGTGGATTTGCCTCTGCTCACATCGGCGGCAAGGAGCATCGTGCTCAGTCTGGTCGAAGGCCGCACCGGTTCCTTCTCACGGATGGTCCGCCGCATCGCGTCCAATCCGGAAGCTAGCAGTTGCTGCGCGTCAAAGGGCGTTTTGCCAGTGAGTAATTCGTAAAGCAGCACGCCCAGCGAATAGATATCGGTTCGCGCATCCACGTCCTGCATCGTCAGCTCCGCTTGTTCCGGGCTCATGTAGGCCGGAGTGCCAATGAATTGCTCGAAAGCAGTGAAGAGGGTCTGGTCGGTCAAACGGCCGAGCGTGGCTTTGGCGATGCCAAAATCTATTACTTTGGGCACAGGCACGCCGTCGTTGGAGGCCACCAGAATATTGGAAGGTTTGAGGTCGCGATGAATGATCCCTTTTTGATGCGCATGTTGCACGGCATGACAGACCTGGATAAACAGCTCGAGCCGTTCGTTCGTCGAGAGATTATGTTCGTCGCAGTACTCGGTGACCTTTATTCCTTTAACCAGTTCCATCACGAAGTAGGGTCGGCCTGCCTGCGTAGCGCCTGCATCGAGCACCTTCGCAATGTTGGGATGATCCATCATCGCCAGCGCCTGGCGCTCCGCTTCGAATCGGGCGATGACGCTCTTGGTATCCATCCCCAGCTTGATGACCTTGAGGGCCACGCGCCGCCGCACCGGCTCTTCCTGCTCGGCCATATAGACCAGACCACAGCCACCTTCGCCGATTTGTTGCAAAAGCTTGTAGTGCCCGATGCGGTCACCAGCTTTTTCGGCAGACGCAGCCGTGTTCACCACGAGCGTGGGTGCCGCCGGCGTGTTGACGGGTCGCTCTGCTCCGGGGGCGGGGTCAATTAGGAAAGCCGGGGCCTTCTCAGCAGCGGCAAGCAGTTCGTCCACCCGCGCGCGCAATGGCGCATCGCCGGCACAAGTCTGGTCCAGGTAACCGGCGCGCTCTGCGGCGGGCAAACGCCGGGCGGCACTGAAGACAGCCAATTCGCGCTCGAAAGCATCTTTCATGGGCCGGAGGACATACTCTACAAACAGCAACGCGAAATATCACGCCAAAAGGCGCAAGCGAAGTGGGAGAAAGATAATTTTGCCATCAAGACCTGCCTCCCGTTCAGACGAGAGAAAATTCAAATTCAGGGGCCGAGACTGCGATAGAACCCCTGGCCGGGCGGGGGGAAAAAGTCCCAGAATTCGAGTTGGCCGGAAGCAGGCGCCGTCTGCGGACTGCTGGTGGCCCAGGGGCCACTCAAGGCCGGCGCACGCTGCAACCGGTAGGCCGAGCCGGGGATGCCCTCGAAGTTGAGGAAGTAGCCTCCGAAGCCGTCTGGTTCGATGCTTAGGACTGGCGGATTCACGATTGCCTTGGCCACACAAGCCGAAACCTTTCCGCCAGCCGTCATGAAGCCGCCCGCAGCATAGAGATCGCTACCGGATATCGCCAGGCCTGCCACCCCGCTGTTCATCCCCGACCCCAGCGCGGTCCAAATGCTTCCGTCCCATTTGGCGATGTTGGTTGCTGCGATGCCGCCGGCCGTCGTGAAATAGCCTCCGGCGTACACGTCACTGCCCGATACTGCCAGAGCGGATGGGGGGTTGCCTATCCCCGAACCCAGCGCCGACCAATTGCTCCCGTCCCATTTTGCAATGTAATGGGCTGGGATGCCCCCGGCGGTCGTGAAGCTGCCCGCCGCGTACACGTTAGCGCCCGATGCCGCCAGTGCAGAAACAGATCCGTTCATGCCCGAACCCAACGCCGACCAACTGTTGCCGTCCCATTTGGCAATGCCATTGGCCGGGGCGCCGCCTGCCGTCGTGAAATAGCCCCCCGCATAAAGACTGCTCCCGGAAAGAGTCAATGCCAGTACTTGGGCATTCATGCCCGAACCCAACGCCGACCAACTGCTCCCATTCCACCTGGCAATGCGATTGGCGCTGGCGCTGCCCGCCATGGTGAAATCGCCTCCCGCGTACACATTCGTGCCCGATGCTGCCAGAGCATAGACAGGACTTAGGTATGATGACCCACCGTAGGTCCCTCCGGCCAGCGACGACCAACTGCTTCCGTTCCATTTGGCGATGTAGCCTACATAGTTGCCGCCCGAGAAAACGAAACTGCCCCCGGCATACACGTCACTCCCCACCACCGCCAGCGCATTCACGGTGGACCCGGCGCCGTCCAAGCCAGAGCCCACCGCGGTCCAACTGTTCCCATTCCATTTGGCGATGTTTGTGACCGAGAGGCCGCCGGCCGCCGCGAATTTGCCCCCCGCGTACACGTCACTGCCCGCCACCGTCAGCGCGCTCGCCTGAGGGTTGTATCTGCCGCCGATCCCCGAACCCATCGCGGTCCAACTGCTTCCGTTCCATTTTGCAAGGAAGTTGGCAGCGACTGCGCCTGCCGTCGTGAGATAGCCTCCCACATACACGATGCTGCCTGAGACGGCCAGGGCTACAACAGGGCGGTTGCCATTGTTATAGGCATCACCGCTTACTCCCGAATCCAGCGCCGACCAATTGCTCCCATCCCACTTGGCGATGTTTGCGGCCGTGATGCCGCCGGCCGTCGTGAATACGCCCCCCGCATACACATCGCCACCGGATACTTCGAGTGCATCTACTTCACCGCTTATCCCGGAGCCTACCGCCGACCAACTGGTCCCGTCCCATTCGGCGATGTGCGCAGCGGCCGTCCCGCCACCCGTGGTGAAGTGTCCCCCGGCGTAAAGATTGCCGCCCGAGAAAGTCAAGGCTCGAACTGTGTCGTCCATGCCTGACCCCAGGGCCGACCAACTGCTCCCGTTCCATTGGGCGATGTTTGTGGCCGGAACGCCGCCCGCGCTGGCGAAATAGCCGCCCGCATACACGTCACTGCCCGACACCGCCAGAGCAAGCACAGCAACGCTTTCTATCCCGGACCCCAGCGCCGACCAACTACTCCCGTTCCATTTGGCGATATCCGCGGCCGCCACGCCCCCCGCGTTCGTGAATTGACCAGCCGCATACACGTCGCTGCCTGACAGCGCGATGGCATAAACACCATCATTTTGATACCCCACGCCAGTCATGCCCGAACCCAGCGCCGACCAACTGCTGCCGTTCCATTTGGCGATATTTGTGGCGGCAAAGCCGCCCGCGCTCGTGAAGCTACCCCCTGCATACACGTCGCTGCCCGACACTGCCAGGGCATTTACCGGGCCGTTCAGCCCCGAGCCCAGCATTGACCAACTGGTACCGTCCCATTTGGCGATGTTAGCGGCGACCACATCTGCGGCGATGCGGAAGCTGCCGGCGACGTAAAGATTGCCGGAGCCATCCACCACTGCGGCGTAAACCGGACCGTCCGTGCCGCGGACACCCCCCATGCTGATCCAGTTGGTGTCGGTGATAGTTCCCGCTGCGGTCGGACGGGTCGTCGCGATCAGCGCCAGCATCACACCGAGTAAAAGCGAGAATGGAGGAAGGGTTCTGATGGTTTGGGTATTCATAGAATTTCTTTTCAATCTGGCAATTCGTGCTGACTGACATCCCTCTTTCGCTTGCCCCCAGTCGTTTGCCAAATCAGTCTGACAAGTGAATAGGGACAAACGAATGTGGCATCAGAACGATTAAGGTAATAAAACTCAGGTTGAGGAACGGCTCCGTTCGTTCTGCTTCCTCCTCTCTTTTCGCGTATTTCGCGTATTTCGCGGTTCCTTTCTTTGCGTCTTAGCGCCTTTGCGTTAAAACTCTTTTGTCATTGGGCGAGTTTAGCGCGGTAAAAACGCTGCGGGAAATTTGCCCAGGCAGGGTCTGTGAAGTGCAGCGGTGCGGCGCCGAGCGTGTTGGTGGCCAGGGCGGTCCAGCTCACGAAATTGGTGGAAGCTTCCACGACGATCAAGCGATGGGAACTGCCGCCGATATCGAACCCAAATTGGTTCAGGCCCGCGCCAAAGTTGGCGAGCGATAAAATCGCCGCGCATGGCTGCTGGACTTCAAACGCGCCAATATCGGTGCCGTCCCCGCCGGGCGGTTTCGTCAAAGTCGGATCAATAACCGTGCGCGCAAATCCAACGTCACGCTGGTCGGTGGCGGAAGCGCTGAAGTTCCTGCCCTGATCAATGGCCGGGCTGCCGCACAAGAGCGCGTGCGTGAAGGTGGGGCCGCCGTTGTCCTGCAACGGACCGAGCATCGGGTCGGTGTTGATCTGGTCGGTGGTGTTGGTCAGGAGGCCGCCAGCGCTATCGCTGCTCAGGTTGTAGCCGTCCGAACTGACGGCGCCCGAGAGATTGGCAATGCTAGCGCCCGATGCACCGGCGTTGAGGATGCTGCTGCCAATTTCAACGCTGGCACTGCCCCCGCTGCCGTTGCTGCGGATTGCACCGCCGATACCGCTTCCGGCTAAATTGCCGCTGAGGGTGCTGGCTTTGATGACCAGCGTCACCTTGCCGGCAGACGTGCCGTCGTTGTAGATGCCGCCGCCATCGCCGCTGGCCGAATTGCCGCTCAGTGTGCTGCTGGCGATCTGGACCGTGCCTGTGCCGGAAGACTCGCCGTCGTTGTAGATGCCGCCGCCGTTGGCGCTGGCCAAGTTGCTGCTCAGGGTGCTGGCGCTTACAGTCACTACTCCGTTGCCGCCATTCCCATTGTTGAAAATGCCGCCGCCGAAACTGTTGGCCGCCGAGTTGCTGCTCAGCGTGCTGCTGACGACCTGCACGGTGCCGGTGCCTGAAGAAGTACCGTTGTTGAAGATGCCCCCACCCCAGCCGCTGGCCCGGTTGCCGTTGAGGATGCAGTTGCTGACGGTGAGCGTTCCGTTGCCTGCCGAGTCGCCGTCGTTATAGATGCCGGCGCCATAGCCGGCCAGATTACCACTCAGGGTGCTGTTGAGAATCAGTGCGGTTGCTTTGCCGGACACCTGGCCATTGTTGTAGATACCGCCGCCGCTGTCGCTGCGGGCCACATTGGCGCTGAAGGCGCAGTTGCTGACGGTCAGCGTTGCGCTGCCAGAGTAACCGTTGTTGAAGATACCACCGCCATTGTAGCTGGAGGAATTGCTGCTGAAGGCGCTGGCGCTCATGGTCAGGTTCACGCTGCCGCTGTAACCATGGTTGAAGATGCCACCGCCGTTGCCGCCGTTGGCGGAATTGCCGCTGAAGGTGCTGGCGCTTACGGTCACCGTCGCGTTGCCACCAGTATTACCGTTGTTAAAGACGCCGCCGCCGACGCCAACGGCCGTATTGCCTCTGAAAGTGCAGTTGCTGATGTTGAGCGTCGAGTTGCCAACTACCGCGTTGATGAAAATGCCACCGCCGTTGGCGCTGACCGAATTGCTGCCGAAAGTGCAGGCGCTCACAGCCATGATCGAGCGATTGGCGAAAACGGCACCGCCGTCGAACTGGGCTGAGTTGCCGTTGAGGATGCAGTTGCTGACGGTGAGCGTGCCGGGGCCCATGTAGATGCCGCCGCCGCAATTGGCAGGGTAGCCGCCAGAGGCATTGCCATTGGTAATGGTGAGGCCGGTGATGGTGACGGCGGTGCCAGAGATGTTGAACGCGCGGCTGGCGCCGTTCCCGTTCACGGCCAGGTTTGCGGGGCCGGGACCAAGGATGGTCACATTGTTGCTGACCAGCAACTCGCCACTGGTCAGCAAGATGGCGCCGGTGACGCCAGAGGCGTCAATCGTGTCCCCGTTGGCGGCGCCGGCCAAGGCCGCTCGCAACGTGCCCGGCCCGCTGTCGGCGGTATTGGTGACAGTGATCGTGGCGGGCGGATGCGCCAACGCCAACACTACCGCGTTATAGGCGTTCACCATTCCCCAGCCGTATTTCGTGTCGTAACCAGGCGGGCCAAGGTCCACGGCAGACTGTTGCATGATTTGTTCGACATTTGTGGCGCTCAAGGATCGATTGACGGACAACACCAGGGCCGCCACGCCCGCTGCGTAGGGCGACGCCAACGAAGTGCCGTTGCTAAACACATAATCGTTGGTGCCATAGCCACTGGCGCCGGTGCGGTCGGTGGTGTAGATGTCCTGCCCCGGCGCCGAGAAGGCTAGCCCCACGCCATAGTCACTGAAGGAAGAAAGGCCGCCGCCTTCGTTTAGCGCCGCGACTGCGTTCACGCCCGGCAGACTGGCCGGATAGGTAATCGAATTGGTTGCATTGTTGCCGGCCGATGCAAAGTGGACCATCCCCATCCCACGCGTGAACAAATACTCCGCGGCGATTGCAGCGGACTGGAACCCGTAACCATTGCTGTTATTCGAGACCCGCGCGCCCAGGCTTTGCGCCCACTCCAGCGCGTTCACCGTCCAATCGGAAGAGGTTGTCCAACTGCCGTCGCACGAAAGGTTGCTAATGAACGCACGCGCCGACGCGCAACGGCAACCCGGCGCAATCCCGACGGTGCCGAGATTGTTGTTGATGATCGCCGAGACGCAACCGGCTACGGCGGTGCCATGGTTATCGCAAGCGTTGACCGGCCCACCGTCGAAGGAGGCGTCGCTGGTGAAATTCGTACCCTGAATCTGATTGATGTCAGGATGGTTGGTTTGGACGCCTACATCGATTATCACCACTATGATATTCGATGAGCCGGTGGTGATGTCCCAGGCTTGCGGGGCCTTCATGTCCATTCCGACCGCTCCCCCGAACTGCTCGGTGTTCTGCATCCCCCAGAGATTGCTGAACCCGGGATCGTTGGGAATCAAGTCGCCCCGCCCCGTAAAGATCATGTCCGGCTCGGCGAACTTCACTTCGGGCCGTGCCGCGAGCTTGTTGGCGAGGGCCAGCACGTCCAGGCCGCTTTTGAGTCGGGTTTTCAGATGGTACGCCCCTTTCATATTGCCCAGGTTGCGGTGAACGATGACACCGGCGTTCTCTGCAGCAAGAACGGATTCCGCTTGCTGATCCGTCACGCCCGCCTCGAACCCGACCAGGATGTCCGGAGTCACAATGACCGGACCCCCGTCGTCACCAACGAACACCGGCGCCACGAACTCGAAGCCGCTGTCGCCGGCCATGCGTGAAACCAAGTCCCGCGCGGCCGGTTCCGTAAGGCTCGCGGCGGGTGTGCGCGCAAGTGACCAGCCTGGAATCGGCAGCGTACGCGTTTCCGGCGGAGCCAGACCAAACCTGGACACAGCTTGCCCCACTCCCGCAGACACAATTGTTCGTGTCTGGCGGAAGGCTACCCGTTCCGTGTCCAGCTTCAGTGGACGGCGCTCCTTGAAGTAATGATAATAGAGCGGCTCCTGTCCAGTGGCAGCGCCGCTCGTTCCCGGCCCCAGGGTGGCGGACGTTGCGCAGAGCCACAATAGCCGCGCGACGACGAAGGCGACGCAGGATGCCGCAGGTCGGTTCCCATTTCTCGTTTTCATAGTTTTAAGCTTCGTGAGACTGGCCCTAGTCGCCCCACCTGGAGACAATGCGAGATTTGAAGAAAAAAGGCGCAATCCAAGTCGGAAAAATTCGATCTTACCGCAAACACGCAAAGATGCAGAGACGCAGAAGGGTGACTGGATATGCTGCAGACAAGAATAATCGCGCTCCTGATCTTTGCGTCTTTGCGCCTTTGCGTTAAGGTCCTGATTGAAGCCCGGCCAAACCAGTCAAGTCTCATGGTGTGCCCCCATTTTTGGCGGCAGTCTGCTTCTCTAGATTGTTGTAATCCGCCAGCTTCTGCTTCCATTCGGCGGCCTGGTCGGGACGATTTGTGGCTTCGTAGAGCTGCACGAGGCGCTCGAGAGTTTCCTTCAAGCGGGGTCTGCCGATGCCAGGGATTTGGTCCTGGTGCTGCATCATGCCCCCGTAACCAGAAAGCAACTGCGGCTCGGCCTCGGCATATTTCTTTTTGCCTAGAAGCGCGCCGCCCAGCATGGAGCGCGCGTTGAAAGCCCGCCAATCGTCCGGAATCTGCTTCTCGCGCAAGGCCAGGCACTCGCGGGCCGCCGCTTCAGCTTCGGCAAATTCTCCCTTTCCAAGCAGCGCCATAACGCGTTCCGCCAGCAAACCATGCTCCCGATAAGGATGCTTCGATTCGTAGAGACTCAGCCGGAACGCACGATCTTTTTTCTCCGGCTCGCTCTGCGCGAGGGCATTCGCCTCTCGCTGGATGCTGCTAGCTTTCTCGAATTGCCCGGCCTCGGCATAGGCGGCCGCCAGCGTGTCAAGGTAACTGATATTTGTCCGGCAGGTCGCGCTCACAGCTTTCTGCGCGTAGAACACGGCATTCGACCCGTTTCTGTTCCCTGGATCAGGATCCGTCGCCCAACGCCAGGCTATCTCGTTTTGCAAAAGCACATCGCCGCGATCGGCTTCCTCACGTTCCAGCGCCTCTGCTTCTGCGCTTTTGCCAGCTTCCCGAAGAAGATTCGCGAGCGCGTTACGATTAGCTGCCAGATGATTGCGATAATCCTGCGTGTTGGCCACACCCAGGAGCTTGCGCCACACAACCTGGGCGTTTCTGTAACCTTTCTCGGCCTCCTGGGTTCGGCCCAACCCGCGCAGCAGCTCGGCCAGCGTCTCCTGCGCGACGGCCAGACTCCAGCCCCCGTTCTGAGGATTCGAATTGAACGCCCGCTCGTCGTAATTCGTCATCGCCACCTGACACCTCTGCACGGCATCGAGGGCGATCGCGTCCGCCTCAGCCGATTTCCCGCGACTGCGGAGCGGCCCGACCAGGCGCAGGCTGTCTGTAGCCAGGCGCTCGATGAGCACGGCTGCGCGGGGAAAATCCATCCTCTCTTGAAGCAAGGCCTTGAGCATCTGGACACTTTCGCGACACGGTTCCTCGGCTTCCGCCCAGTTGCCACGGAACAAAAGGAGGTCTGCCAGGAGGTGAAGCGCCTCGGCCACGCCCAGGCGCTGCCCAACGTTCTTTATTTCACTCTGCGACGATTCCCCGAGCGAAAGGACCCCCTGGCGGCACCCCCGCTCCAGCGACTCCGCGTCGTCGGATTTGCCGCATTTTCGCAGCACCTCGGCGAGCCGGAAGTGACAACTTACCACCGCGCTTAGGACGGCAGCGGGCGTTTTTAAGTCAATTGGCCGCATTACGCGCGCGATTCTCAGAGCATCCTCCGCTGTCGCAACTTTGGCGATGAGCTGATCCAGTTGGTCGTAATGACCGACCATCCAGCCAGCCTTGATTTGCTTTGCCAGGTCCTGCTCTTCAATCAGCTCGTGAATCCTCAGCGATTGCCGATAGGCGTCATGCGCCTCGGCGGTTCGCCCTTCAGCACTCCAGGCATCGCCGATCATTAGAAGGTCATCGGCTTCGCCTTGGAGGCAGAAGGGTTTCTGGCCTGGGCTCTCGGCGGACTCGCGCAGGAATCTGGTGGCGGCGGCAAATGCCTCGCGCGCAACGGGATACATCCCCATATCCAGACTCCGGAACCCCAATTTTCGGTAATTGTGCGCTTGTTGCTCCAGGAAGAGTTGCCTTTGAGATGGCAAATCCTGCAGGGCGCGGTCCAGAGTGGCAATCGCCTGGCGGATGTTTTCGAGGCCGCTGTTTTTTGCGAAATTAAGATCTCCGTAAGCAATGGACAGTTCAAGCCGATACTGGGTTTGGGTCGGAGATATCGCCACGGCGCGTTCCAGCGGGACGATCGCGAGGCGAAGAGACCGTTCCGCCAGGTCTAAATTGCCGCGGTCGCGCGCGGTCTTGCCAAAACCATGGATGACACGTCCCAGATCAAATACCATGGTGGGATCCTGGTTGCTCGATTGGCCCGTTAGACTCTCCAACTCCTGGGTCACCAGCCTTTCTGCCTCGGCAACCTTGCCTGCTTCGGCAAGCACCTTCGCCAAACCAAGGACTGCCGTCACCCATGCCGAGCCAGGCCGGCCTACGCTGCTTTTTCGCTTTTGAACCTCTTCGCGGAGCAGGGCTTCAGCCTCCGCAACTTTTTTTTGAGCGAACAACACTTCCACCAGCGCATTAACAGCCGCCGCGGTGACGGGGTGATCGTTCCCAAGGCCTTGTTGGCGCAGCTTCAACTCATCCCGGTACAGCGTTTCAATCTCACTCAGCTTCCCTTGACGGCGCAGGACATTGACCAGGCTTTCAAGTGTTTGGACCCTGTCACCATGGTCAGGCGGCAGGCGCGCCTGGCGTATGCGAAAGGCCTCCTTAACCGCAATTTCCG
Source organism: Verrucomicrobiota bacterium (assembly GCA_003176045.1). Classification (GTDB taxonomy): domain Bacteria; phylum Verrucomicrobiota; class Verrucomicrobiia; order Limisphaerales; family UBA8199; genus PSRM01. Next base: position 14,867 of record PSRM01000110.1, read on the forward strand.
CCTCTTCAAGTCTGCCTTGTGCGATGAGCACAAACGCAAGATTCTGAAGCGAGTGGGCTACGTCCGGGTGGTCATTGCCGAGGAGCTTTCGGCGCATCGCCAGGGCCTCCCGTTGCGCCGTTTCCGCTTCCGGTTGTCTGCCCTGGGCGTCGAGCAACAAGCAGAGTCTATCGAGCGAAGTCGCGATGTCGGGATGCTCCGGAGCCAGCCTTTTCCGGCGGATCGCCAGAGCTTCGCACTGTGCGGCCTCCGCGTCGGCATAGTGCTTTTGCCGCCATAACAAGGCGCCGAGGTTGAACAGCGAATTGGCGACATCCAGATCGTCATTGGCCAGGAGCTTCCGGCGAATCGCCACCGACTTGCGAAGCAGCGGTTCCGCGGCAGTCAGCTTTGGTGGATCTCCTATTCCCCGCTTTCTGAGCGTCTCGCCGAGGTTGTTGAGTGATTGGGCCACTTGGAGATTCTCTTCGCCGAACAGACTTTGGCGCATTGCCAGCGCCTGGCGGTGCAAGGCGTCAGCCTCGGGATATTTGCCTTGCCAGTAACTGGCTTGGCCGAGGTCGTTAAGGGACTCGGCGACATCGGGATGGGCGCCAGGGTGAAGCGATTTGCGCAGTTCCAGCGCGCGTTGGTGCATGGCCACGGCATTCGTGTATTCACCCAGATCGGTATAAACGCGCCCAAGTGTGGCGCGCAGGTCGGCTTCCACTTCAGCCTGCCCTTTCAAGTCATTTAATCGTTGGCCCGTTTGATCCAGAATCTCACGCAGCATGCTTGTGTCGCGGCCGAGAGCCCTGGATGGGCCGACGCCCTGAAGCATGCCCTTCATGAGGGTCGCCACTTGCTCGCTCCGAGCGGCTTCGGTTTCCGCTTTCTTTTCGCCGGCTTCGGCGCGAGTGCGCGCCTGGTCGGCCTGTAGGCGCAGACGCGCTTGCTCGTGCTGAGCGTGTGTGGCGCGAAGGGCCTCCAACGTGCTCGCCACGACGCCCGCTGCCAGTACCGCGATCAGCGCTGCCGCCGCCGCGAAGCCGAACTTGTGGCGCCGGACGCTCTTTTGTAACTCATAAAGACGGCTGGGTGGCCGGGCCGTGACCGGCTCGCAGTTCAGGTGCCTCCGCACATCGTTTGAGAGGCCGTTGGCCGTTTCGTATCGCCGTGCGCGGTCCTTCTCCAGACACTTCATCACGATCCAGTCCAGGTCACCGCGCACCATCTTGATTTGTTCCTTCAACCGCAACCGACGGCGCGAGTCGGCGCTGACTTCTTCTTCGGAGCGAACAGCCAGCCCGCCAGTGGCTTTAGGACGACTCACGTCGGCAGCAACGAGCATGGTGCTCAGTCTGGTCGAAGGCCGCGCTGGCTCCTGCTCACGGATAGTCCGCCGCATCGCGTCCAACCCCGACGCCAGCAGTTGCTGTGCGTCAAACGGTGTTTTGCCAGTCAGCAATTCATAAAGCAGCACGCCCAGCGAATAGATGTCCGTGCGCGTATCGACGTCCTGCATCGTTAGCTCCGCCTGTTCCGGACTCATGTAGGCGGGTGTGCCGATGAATTGCTCGAAAGCCGTAAAGACTGTTTGATCGGTCAAACGGCCCTGGGTGGCTTTGGCGATGCCGAAATCTATTACCTTGGGCACGGGAACGCCGTCATTGGAAGCGACCAGGATGTTGGAAGGTTTAAGATCGCGATGAATGATTCCTTTTTGATGCGCATGTTGCACGGCGTGGCAGACCTGCATGAACAGTTCCAGCCTTTCGTTCGTGGAGAGATTATGCTCATCGCAGTAATCAGTGATCTTTATCCCCCGCACCAACTCCATCACGAAATAAGGCCGGCCCGCTTCCGTCGCGCCCGCATCGAGGACCTTAGCGATATTCGGATGATCCATCATCGCCAGCGCCTGGCGCTCCGCTTCGAATCGGGCGATGACACTTTTGGTGTCCATGCCCAGCTTGATGACCTTAAGGGCTACCCGCCGGCGCACCGGCTCCTCCTGCTCGGCCATATAGACCAGTCCGCAGCCACCTTCCCCGATTTGCTGCAGCAGTTTGTAGTGCCCGATTCGGTCACCAGCTTTTTCGGCAGAGGCAGCCATGTTCATCACGAGAGTGGGTGCCACCGGTGGGTTGGCGGGTCGCTCGGCTCCGGGAGCAGGGTCTTTCAGGAAAGTCTGCGCCTTCTCAGCAGCGGCGAGCAATTCCTCCACCCGCACGCGCAATGCAGCATCGCCGGCGCAAGTCTTATCCAGATACGCCGGACGCTCTGCAGCGAGCAAACGCCTGGCGGCGCTGAAGACCGCCAACTCGCGCTCGAAAGGGTCTGGCATGGGCTGTACAGGTTTTAACGCAAAGGCGCAAAGAAGCAAAGACACAAAGAATCGGTGCGCGGACAGCCTTGTCCGCGCTCCCTTCCTTTGCGCCTTTTCAATACCTCTGTTTCCTGCGTTTTCTCATGTTTAGCCGGGTCACTTATCACTACTCCTGCTTGATGCGGAAGAATTGCTGCGGCGCGATGACGACGTTCGAGAGGGTCGTTTGCGTGATGAGATAGCTGCCGGGAATTCCCGTGAGCAGATCGCTCCAACTGCCGTTCACCAGGTCCGTCTGGCTTTGGACCGTGTAGTTATGGCCCTCTTGCGAAGTGAATCTGAGTTGCAGGTCGGCGCCCGATTTGGCGATCGAGGTAATGCGCAGAGTCCACACCGACGGCATAAGGGCAAACGCGCGTGGCTGCCCACCGAATGTTCCGGTGCCGACAATTTCTCCGGCGTCGTTGATGGAGTTGGCTGACTGGAGGACCCATGGGGAATTGGCCGGGAGGAGAATATTCAGGTCGGTTGGCGAGCTAGAGGCGTTGTTCCAGAGAACCGCGCGGTTATATGAGTAGCCTACTATCTGGCCGGAGGCATTGATAGCCAGAGCCTCGCCATAATCCCCCAGGATCGCTAAAGGCACCGGGCTGCTGTTGCCGTCGGGCCAGTACAGCGGCATAAGATCATTGTTGGATGCCATTGCCGAGCCGACGATTTGGCCGGAGTTGTTGATGGCATTGGCGAAACTATCCTCCCAGCCAGCGGTGCCCAGGTCAACGGGCGCGCCGCCGCTATTGGCCCAAAACGCAGCGTGGGTGAACCAGGGCGTGCCTGAATACCCCACGATTTGGCCTGAATCGTTTATCGAACGGGCATCACCTTGACCGTTCGCCTGCGGGCCCGCGAGCATGGTCATTTCCAGGGGCGGACTGGAAGCGTCCGCCCAAAAAACAGGAACCACCGCATTGGACGGCGTGGAGGAGTGGCCCACGATCTGGCCAAAGCGGTTGATAGATGCGGCCAGCGGCCAGTAGAAAGGTCCGAGGGTGCCCAGATCCAGCGGAGGAGCGCTGCTGTTGGTCCAGAGCGCCGGGTGGGGCGTGGGCGCCATGCCCTGCGCCAGATAGGCATTGCCCACAATGAGGCCGGCGTCGTTGATACTGGCGGCTTCACCGTAATAACCGCCCAAGGTGGCAAGCTGCACTGGCGCGCTGGCGCTGTCGGGCCAAAAAACGGGCAGACCGTCAAAGGGGGCATTGTCGGAGGACCCGACGATCTGGCCGGCGTTGTTAACGGCCTTGGGCACCAAGGCCCGGCCGCCCGGGAGCAGGCCAAGTTCAACAATCGTGTACAGGCGGTTGCCGCCCGTGGCTAGAGCGTCGCTCTGGACATACGCAAACGCGTTGCTCAAGCTGATCCAACCGCAGTTAGCGCTGTAAATGAAGCCGCTGAGCTTGCCTGTCGAGAGGTCCACACGCGGCGCGCCGGTGTTCTCGAAATTTAACCAGCCGATATTCGCGCCGTAGGCCAGGCCGCGCAGCTTGCCTGAACCATCATTGTTGACGCCAAAGTCGTCAGCCGAAAGGTTCTGGTACTGAACTCCGTTGACGGGGATGCCACTGCCCAAGCTGATCCAGCCGACATTGGCCGAATAGATGTAGCCCGAACAGAAAGACGCGCCGATGACCGCGCCGTTCGCCAGGTCGCCGCTCCAATCCATCCAACCGATATTAGCGCCGTAGGCGTATTTGTTGACGGGATCAATTGTGGTGGTGGCGAGCGCCGGAAACGGGAATTGAATGAGGACCAAACTAATTAGAGCCAACCCGCAAGAAATCGTCGTGCGGCGAAGAGCGGCGCCGGCGATTCTCCCTCTCCCCTTCGGAAGGGGAGAGGGCCGGGGGGAGGGGT
>PSRM01000319.1 GCA_003176045.1 Verrucomicrobiota bacterium
GACCTGGTTTTCGAGCAGCACGGGCCTTCTGCACGGTGTAACGGTCAAAGAGACCAATCGCCTGGCCGGTGTAGTCAACAAGCTGGTCATCGATCCTTATTCACCGGCCACAGTCTATGCAGCCACACAGAACGGCGTCTTTAAGTCCACCGATGCTGCGGCCACCTGGAAACAGTCCAGCAGCGGGCTGCCCGGTTCCACCATCGTCCGGGACCTATTGGCGGATACCGAGGACTCCAACACGCTTTATATCGCCACCAGCAGTGGAGTGTTCCGCAGCACAAATGCCGCCGGGAATTGGAAAGATTTTGGGCAGGGAATTGGCCTGACGAACTTTGTTCAAAACGGCATCACTAACAACGTCACCCAGGACACGATCGTCAATACCTTGAGTGAAGACTCGGCCCATCCGCCGACGCTTTATGCCGGGACGAGCGCGGGATCCATTTTCAAACGTGACCAGGCCGGCACCAACTGGTTTCTGACCACACTCGTCGTGGTCCCAACAAACAGCATCGGCCAAAGCATCTCGAATATTCTTTTCGCGAACAACATTGGGCTGCTGCAGAACGATCCGCTGACGCCGCAGATAGTGTACGCCGGGACGAGGCTCGGGTTGTTTCAAAGCGTGGATGCCGGAACGAACTGGTATTCGGCAACCAATGGTTTGCCTGCGCTGCCGACTACCGCCCTGGCCGTTGATCCGCTGGCCCCATCCAACGTGTACGTCGGCACATACAATGCCTTTGCTGTTGCGAGCGTGTTTCTGACGAAACTCAGCCTGGATTTGAGCACAAACGTCCCCAAGCTCGAAATCCAGTTTTCGATCGTTTTTGGCGGCTCAGGCACTGACCAGGCCCTTGGAATGGACCTGGATGCCGCCGGGAACCCGGTTCTGACCGGCAGGGCAACCTCGTTTGATTTCCCCAGCACCAATAACGGATCGCTGAGCGTCTTCAACGCCGGCGACTCCGATGTGTTCGTCACCGCGATCAACTCCGATGGCTCCGCCTACATCTACTCAGGCTACTTCGGCGGCGCCGCCGACGATATCGGGACGGGTCTCGCCGTGAACACCAATACAGGGGCGGCGTACGTCGTAGGCACCACGGCATCCTTCGATTTCCCGGTTTTCGGGCCTGCCCTGCAGTCTTCTTTCGGCGGGAGCAACGACGTGTTTCTCACGGAGCTTCAATTCACGAATCAGCCAATTAATGTGACCATACAAACTGTTCCACCCGATCTTCAGATCGAGGTGGACGGAATTTTTTACTCGAACACTGCGCCCGTAACTAATTGGTTCTATGGCCAGCGCCGCATCATCGTGGCGCCAACTCAACCGGATGCTAACACCAACATCCAATATGTATGGACGGGCTGGAGCGACGGCGGCGCGCTCATCCACCAGGTCTCATTCACCAACGACACGGTGCTCACGGCGTATTTCAAGCCGCAATACTTTCTGGCGATGAACACGACGAATCTGACGCTGACTACAACCGGCGAGGACGCCGTGAATCCTCCGAGCGGCTTTTACGATGTAGGCACCAACCTGCAAATCACCGCTCTGCCGTCGGCTGGAGGCACGTTTGCAGGATGGACGGGCTCGGGCAATGGTTCGTTCTCCGGCCCCGACAATCCCGCGCAAATCACATTAAACGATCCCCTCACAACAGAGATCGCAGCCTTTACCGGTCCCCTGACGGATCGGCTCATCGTGAACATCAGCGGCAAAGGCAGCGTGTCTCCAAATTTCAGCAACCAGGTTTTGCGCATCGGCCATTCGTACGTCATCACTGCCAGCCCGGGTCCGGGCTACGTCTTCGCCAACTGGTCTGGCGACCTCCAGGCGATTGCCCCCAGCCTGTCCTTCGTGATGGAAAGCAACCTGGTGTTGCAGGCCAATTTTGTTCCCAGCCCATTTACCAACTCGGCTCTGAGCTTCGCCGGCCTGTTTTACGATACAAACAACGTCCTGTATCAAAGCTCCGGGCTGATCAACATGACTTTTGCTGCAAAGGGGAGCTTCACCGGAAAGATTTTCCAGTTTGGCAAAAACTATCCGTTCTCAGGCCAGTTGTTGGCGGACGGCACGGCCACCATCGTTGTCCCGCGGCCCGGGACAGTATCGGTGGTCCTGGCGATGCAGTTGAATTCCGTTCGTAATGTAGTTACCGGATTCCTGAGCACGCCATCGTGGACTGCCGAACTGCTGTCTTATCCAGCCGCTTATTCGAAGACGAACCCTGCAAGCGCGACGAATTACACCCTGGTGATTACCGGCGCTCCCAGTTCACTCTACCTTCCGGATGGCGAGAGCTCCGGCACCGTGAGCATTGATAAGTCAGGGAATGTAAGGTTCAACGCGAAGCTGGCCGATAACACGACAGGCTCACAGACAACTTTCATCACTCAGTCTGCGCCTGGCGCACTGCTCTGGCCCATGTATGCTTCGCTCTACAAAGGGCACGGATTTCTGCTGGGCTGGCTCGCCTTTACCAACCTGGCTGATTCGGACATTTTTGGCGATCAGATCACCTGGCTCAAACTGGCGCAATCCTCTCCAAACTTCTACACCGAAGGCTTCAAACTCGAGACAGATGCTCGCGGCTCTCGCTATACCAACGGCACGCCAGTGCTCGATTTTCCGGGAGGGCAAGGGCAGGTGATATTCGAGAACGGGGATCTACCTAATCCCATTATCAACCCGATTACTCTTGCGGCTGACAACAAAGTCGTGGACCTTGCCACTACAAACAAGCTCACCATGACGATCACCACTTCGTCTGGCCTCTTCAACGGCAGCTTCCTGCATCCGGTCAGCGGCAAGATGACCACATTCCGCGGCGCAGTGCTTGAGAAAGGAAATCTGGGCAACGGCTACTTCATCGGGCCGCTGCATATTGGGAGGGTGGTGGTGAGTGAGTAGTCGCGGAGGTGGTCACAATTTGTGACCACCTAAAAAACGAAAGCGGTCCCGATAGTTATCGGGACACTCCAAAAGCTTCGCGGGGTAAGACGCGTTAGGAGTCGCGAAGGGTTTGGAGTGCGCGACAATCCCGCGCATTGGATTGCTTTGGGTTGAGACGGTAGTTTCAACAAGGGAACAGGCGGGTCGCCGGTCCTACTCTTACCCTCCGTCGCTGCCGATGGCGTCAACGGGGCAATCTTTTTTGGCGTCTTCGCAGCGGGCTTCTTCTTCGGAACCTTCGGGTTGTTTGAAGACGTAGGAATAGCCGCCTTCTTCGTTGCGCTTGAAGTTGTCAGGGGCGGTCTGGCGGCAAAGATCGCAATCAATGCACTGGTTATCCACGTAGAACTTGCCAGTCGTGTTGATCTCGTATTTGTTCGCTACGTCAGCCATAAGATACTCGGTCTCGGGTGAAAACTATGAGCGGCAGGCCCGGAGTTGGCAAGTTCATTCGTGAAGAAACGGACTGAACTGATACTGATGGCCACAAGCCGATGTCCTCTTAGCGTCAAGAAAAGACTGGTTTTTTCGAGGAGAAATCGGCATACTATCCTTGGTGACAAGTATTCGCATATTTATGGGCCAAGCCGGTCTTGCCCTTGGGCTGTTGTGCCTGGGTGGCAGCGCACAGGCTGGTTCACTCGTTACCATCAACTCAAATAACGTTGTTGTCGTGAACGGGACAAATGTTTTCGGGCTGGCTGTTTCTCCCGGACCACCTACATACGGCCATGCGCCGGGCGGCGGAGACGCTCTGGACGAACTGCGCAGCGGTGGAATTCTATTTCATCGAATGGCATTTACGGGCAACTGGCAGATTTCGCCGGGCGTTCTGGACCCAAACCTGGTAGCCACAAACCAGGCAACGCTGGATTGGTGCGCCGCGCATGGCATATTCACCATCCTCAATCTGAAGGACATATCGAAGTATTCAGCCACGGACACGAACACACCGGTGGCGTTGAAGGCGGCTGTGGATACGTTCCGGAATCATTCCGCTTTAGGCATTTGGAAAAACTACGATGAAGCCTGGTGGGGCAACGTATCTGAAGCTGATCTGCAACGCGGCTACGATTTAATTCATCAGGAGGACGCCAATCATCCGGTCGAGCAGTCCAATGCGCCCCGAGGAACGGTCGCGGACCTGCAACCGTACAATGCCGCCGACGACATTACCATGATTGATAACTATCCCGTTGTGGCATCGGGCGCCGCAAACAACCCGCCGATAACCAACACGGCGGTCAGCCAGTTCGGCGATTGGACGCATGTGCTGTCGCAAGTGGCCAATGGCCACAAGAATTTCTGGATGATTGAGCAAATCGCGTTCAGCGGCACGACGCCTCCCCCTTCGAGCGCATTGATCTTTCCGACGTTTACCCAGGAGCGGTTTATGGCTTACCAGGCAATCGTAAATGGCGCGCGCGGCTTGATGTTCTTTGGCGGGAATATCGCCGCCACGCTCACCAATTCAACGGATGCAGCATTGGGTTGGAATTGGACTTTTTGGACGAACGTACTCAAGCCGCTCACCTTGCAGCTCTCTCCGGGCAGTCCGCTGCTCGATGCGCTGCTGGTCCCTGATTCGCAGATTCCGATCTCCTTTACGGGAACGGTTTATCCTGACATCGAGTTTTGCGCTCGGGAAGCCGGCACAAATTTGTACTTGCTCGCCACCAAGCGTGAAAGCAGCAACGCGGTGAGCGTCACGTTCAGCGGGCTGCCGCTTTGGGCAACCAACGGGACTGTTCTTTTCGAATCGAACCGCACGGTTACCGCCACGGCCGGCGCGTTCACCGATTCCTTCTCTCAATGGGCGGTTCATGCTTATCGGTTCAACTATTCAGGCACAAATCCGGTCATCACTTCGCAGCCGCAAAGCAGCACCAATGTCATCGGCACCACCGCCAGCCTGTTCGTAGGAGCGATGAGCCCCACACCGATGACGTTTCAATGGCGGCGCAACGGCGCCAACTTGTCCGATGGCGGAAATATTTCAGGGGCGTCCTCCTCAAAGCTGAGCATCGCGAACCTCATGAATAGTGATGCGGCGACTTATGACGTGCGCATCGTGGGCTCGATTACGCTAACGAGCGCGCCGGCGATTCTCACCGTGGTCACTGCGGCGCCGCCTGTGATCGTCAGCCAGCCGAACAGCCGTATTGATTATCTCGGAACCCTGGTCACGTTCAATGTCACCGCGACGAGTTCTTATCCAATGACATTCCAATGGCGGCGAAACGGCACAAACTTGTTCGATGGCGGGACAATCGCGGGAGGCGTCAGCAGCAATCTAACGATCGCAGCACTCAGCAGTTCGGATGCAGGCAGCTACAGTGTGCTCGTTGGCAACGTGGGCGGCACGACGGTCAGTTCCAATGCGCTGCAAACGATCCTGAGCCCAGGCGATACCAACCGCTGGCGCCCGATGTGGAGCTGCGCGCCCGGGATTAACCCGTGGGCGACCTCAACCGGCGGTCCCAATACACCTAACGAACGCACCATCGCCTACAACTACGCCTCCAACCAGCTCTACGTCGTCCAGCGCAGTGGTTCGAGACCCACCATTTACGTGCTCAATGCCACCAACGGCGCATTTCTCTACAACCTCAATACGAACGGGTATAGCTATACGGGCAACATCCCCTTGTGCGGCATTGCAGTGGCGGATGATGGCGCGATCTATGCCTGCAACAATGACACGGCCGGAACCGGCACTCCGGCGCTCAAAGTTTATCGGTGGGCAAACTCTGATCCGGGCACAGCACCGCAATTGGTCTATTCCGGCGATCCACTGGGCGGCGTCAATGGGCGCTGGGGTGACGCCCTGGATGCGCGCGGCAGCGGTTTGAACACGGTTTTGCTGACGGACGATCACCAACCGAACGCCACCAACCCCAGCCTGGTGCCGGACATTTTTGTCCTACAACCCAACGGCAGTATGAACACCTTCACGGGCAAGGTCTATGCGCTGGACCAGAACAATAATCCGCCATTTAATTCAAGCATTGGACAGACTTTGCAGTTCGATCCGAGTGGGACAAATTTCTGGTTTAAGCATTGGGATCAGGCGCTCGCAAAAAACTCCTACAATTCATCCGCTCCGAATGGCAGTGCCGCGACGTTCCTTGCCAGCTATACCAGCTTTCCAGCCACGGCCGGGCCGGCGACTCAGCTCTTTTCAAAAAAGCTCCTGACACTGCTCGATTTCTCGGGCATTACCGGTTCTTCACCGGACCAGATCGAGTTGTACGACTTCTCAAATCCCTTTAGTCCGGTCCTGATTGGTTCGTGCCAGTTTCCGGCTAATGCCGTTACCAACGCGAATCGCATCGGCCAGATCATCATGACGTCCAATTATGTTTTTGCTATTGATGCCAATAACGGATTATTGGCGCTGCAGCTCATAACACCTCCGTTTATCCTGACGAACATGGCACTCGTGAATAACCACTTCCAATTCGACGTTCTTGGTCAATCCAATTTGACGGCGATCATTCAAGCTTCCTCCAATCTGGTGAACTGGTTGCCATTGGCGACGAACACCTTGACCCCAATCCATTTCAGCGATCCAGCAACCCCGCGCCCCGCCGTCCGCTACTACCGTGCTCTCCTGCCGGGGCAGTAGTTGTTTGAAGTTCGTGACGATTGCTTGCGGTGAAACAATGAAGGATTGCTTTTGCAGATATCGTGTCGCATCTTTCCAGCATGAAACTGCTAGAGCGGATCACAGTTGAACCCGGTAAATGCGGCGGCCAACCGTGCATCCGGGGGAAGCGGATGCGGGTCACGGACATCCTGGAACTGCTCAGCCACGGAGCGAGTCATGAGGAGATTCTGGCGGACTACTCGTTTCTTGAACCGGAAGACATCTTGGCGGCCATTGCCTATGCTTCGCGGTTGACGGATCACATCGTGCTCACCAGCGCGTGAATTTCCTGGTGGACAACCAGCTCCCGGACGCCCTGTGCAGCTTCCTAACCTCGCGTGGACACCGATCCAGTCATGTTCTGGGTCTGCGCATGGACGAAGCGTCCGATGTTGAGATCTGGGATTATGCGGCCAAAGGAGGCTGGGTGGTGGTTAGCAAAGACGAGGACTTCCTCCATTTGGCCAATCGCCCGGCTGACACTGGGAAACTGCTATGGGTGCGAATCGGCAATTGCCGAAAGCCAACATTGTTGCAGGCTTTCGATCGGGAATTGCCGCGCATTGTGCAGGCATTTGACCAAGGCGTTCACGTCGTGGAAATTCGCTAGCTGCAGGGCAGTAAGCGTGCTCGTTGTACTTCGATGCCACGAAACAGGATCTTCTACGCTTTGCTGGTCGTTGGCACGATCGCTCTGGGGCTGGCGACACGCTCCACTTTATTTCACCTGCCGCGCATACTCGGGAAGTACCCAGGGGACAGTTTGTGGGCCGTCATGATCTTTTTGGGTATTGGAATGATGTTTCCAGCGCTGAGTACCCCTCGCACCGCTTGGTTGGCTGCCGTTATTTGCTTCGTAGTCGAGACGATGAAATTAGTGCCCTGGGCTTGGCTGATCTCGCTGCGAGAGACTGCATTGGGCCATCTTTTCCTTGGTCGCACGTTCACCTGGCAGAACTATATTGCGTATTCGGTCGGGGTTATACTTGCGAGTCTTGGCGAGGCCTTGATTGCGAGACGGCGAGTATCACCACACTCGCTGAGTGAACGACCAGGAAATTGAATTTCAAAAGCGTCGAATGCCAGGCAAGTTCAGAAGGATAGTCGCCTTACTCAAACGCTGTGCCTTATGGGAAACTTTTACGTGAACTATACTCTGCGCAGCCCGGATCAGCGGGCGGTTGCCGCGGCGTTGGCAGGTCGTGCCTCAATCGTCACTCCGGCGCAGGACGGTTGCATCGTGGTTTTTGACGAAGAGTCGGAAGATCAGAATCAGGAGGTCATTGCCGAGCTCGCCGCCAGGTTATCGGGGAGTCTCGGCTGTCCGCTGCTCGCGGTGCTGAACCATGACGACGACATCCTGATGTACCAACTATTTCTTAACGGTGAATTGATGGACGAGTACGACTCCACACCGGATTACTTCGGTGGAGCTGAAGAGTTCGATGACGAATCACATCCCCTCAAGGACCCGCAAGGTGGTAACGCCAAACTCTTGTGTGAGGTGTTTGGGGCGAATGCCGTTGAGGAGGTGGAGAACATACTGAGGAAACCTTCTTTAACGGATGAGGGCTATGTATTCGCCTTCGAGCGACATGCGGATCTGGCTGGTGCGCTTGGCATAGCGTCCTTCGGCGTGGGCACAAGTTTTAGTGCGTTGTCGGATGGCGAATTGCCTGAACACCTGGATGAGCGAGCTTTGCTCAAAACCAAAGACCTGATCGTCACTCCTCCAGGCGGTGAGGCCGTAGAAAGCCCAAAGACTAAACCAAGGCCCGGCTACTACAAAGTGAGCTTTCGCGCCCATCCAGGCCTGACGAAGTCCATCCCTGCCGGGTGGGCGCCTGGTCTATGGAGAGACCTTGAATGTAGCGAACAAGAACTCTCAAGGAATTTTCAGAGCGCCACGGCAGCGTATCGGGAGCAATTCAAAGCGCTGGGCTTTACAGAACAAGGCTTCAAAAAGCAGAAGCTGGTTCTGATTCCGAATTCCCGGGACAGGGGCGGCATTAACTATCTAGACCGGAGCCGCTGTCACTTTGGCCAGTTGATCTACAGCAGAACTTTTATCCCTTCCCAGGGCGCCGAGATGGTGAGAGTGATAATTGCGTTCACTGCCGTATTTGCGAATGATGTTTTAAGTTGTACTAACAAAACCGGCCCGTCATTCGATACCTTGCCCAATCACAAAATCATTAGAATTCTTTCCGATGACGTGGCTCTGATTTACCGGCAATTCCTCGATGAGATCAGGCAGCGGACAGAGCAACCACGCTGTTTCAGCGAGGTGGAATCGCTGCGGTCCTGGTTCGACTCAAACACGTTACAGGTTTTTGAGGACAATGTCCGGCGCGGAATATGGGTTCGAATGAGCGATTACGAAGTTGCAGTCGCGAAGCGGGATTTGGCGCCGGAGGCAAATTCTGGCGGCGAATCCTCGGCATGAATCACTCGCCGTAGACCCGCGTGTCATCGCGTATCTCAATCGAATGATTTCTACCGGATCATTGGAGGTTGCCAACCCTTTCGGCCAGTTAACCCAACTCGTCCGCGCTGAGATGCCGGTGGCGAGCCAGCTCCAAAGCATGGTGAGTTGCTTCCGTGTGACCAGTGGGTGGGGTCAAACCGTGGGCGGGGTCAAAACCGTGGGCGGGGTCAAACCGAAGTTTGGAAAAGCAATTGTTCATCAGAGGAGTGGTGAACAGGCTTTTTGGCGTAGGTAACCATTCTGCGGCTTTCAGGCCCTCTTGCAATTACACTACCTCCCGTTGGACGGCGAATTGGTTGCCCCTGTAGCGCTTGATGCGGTTTCCGCAAGGAAGCGATCCAGGATCGCTAGATACCCATCAAGGGCGAATCCGGCGTCGTCCCCCAAGTCGTGCTTGGCCCGGTGGATCTGGTCCGCCGCAGTTTGCGCCTGGGATCGAATGTCGCTAAGGCTTAGTTTGCCCGTCATCAGACCACCGAGCAGTTCGTCGAATTTTTCTCTGGCTTTCGGGTCGGCATCGGCCAGGAATTGATCACGCACCTGTTGAACCGCGTTAGAACTTGCCGGCAATTGTTTCAGCGCCTGAGACAAGTCGGCGTTGGCGTTAGCCGGGGCGGCAGGACTCGAGCGAGAAGCTTTCTTGTCAGGCATTCGGGATTTGGCAGAACCGGCGAGCGAATTGGTGCCGAGTGCAATCAAAGCCACTTTGCCACGCGGCAGGCGCAATTCTCCGAGCATTTCACTTTCCACGACGACTGTATCCGAGCTGAGTGAGAGGACTTTGCCGAAATAACGGTCTCCATTTTGCATCTCGAGTTGATCGGCATACGCACCGGGTCCCAACACACATAAGAACAGTCCAGTGCCGAAAACCGAAAGAACGCCAACAAGCCACCGCCCAGGTCGTTGTATCATAACCTTATCCTAATCCTCGTCGTGTTCGATCGCAAATCTTTCAAGCCAATCGGAGTTGCTCTCGTCAACACACGCCTCCCCGGCCCAGCATCCAGAATCCAGAATCGAGAAAGTAGCGGCCAACATCTAAACTCCTCAATTCATCGGGAGCCCCGCGAACAGGGAAGCGCAACGAAGGCGGGTCCCAAATTCTCCCGAGCCGTTCCGTACCTCCCGGCGATGTAACCATCAAACCCATTTAACTCACTCCGCCCTTCGCGATATCACGAGATCAAGCGTCTTTCAGGGAACCATTGACACCCTAAGCCCTTTATGAGAGAATTTCATTAGTATGCCCGCGGACTGCAACTTGTTGTCCCCTGTCCTCGGGGTGTATCCACGAGTTTTCAGGATCAGAACTCTCTCCGTTCTCACCTGTTCTACTGCTGGACGCTCCCTCACCCGCCTACGTTTTACCTGGGCGCGGGGAGTGGTCGCGGCTCTGTGCCTCGCCGCTCTGCTGTTCGCTGCACCGGCCTCTCGTGCCAGCGTTGACCTGAATGGCAATGGCATGAGCGATATTTGGGAACTGATTTATGGCGCCAGCGGGCTGAACCCAAATAACGATGACGATGGGGACGGCGCTTCAAATCTGGCCGAGTCCATCGCCGGCACTGACCCACTCAACCCCAACTCGGTGGCGAAGATTTCCTCCTACGCGCTTGCCGGCACGAATTTCAACGTGACGATGCCTTGCGCGCTGGGCAAACAGTACCAACTGCTCAGCATCCCCGTCCTGGGCGGAACTTCCAACTGGACCGTCGAGGCAACCACGGTTGTCCGCTCGGGAACTAACGTCACGCTTTCCGCATCCGCCCCGAACTCTGCGCCGGCCAAATTCTTCAGGATCGCGGTTGCGGATGTAGATACGGACGGCGACGGCGTGAACGATTGGGAGGAGTATCAACTCGGCCTGGATCCGATGAATCCCACGAGTAATAACCAATTGGACGGAAACGGCCAGCTCATGACTGACTACGCGTACGTGGTGGGCAAGTTGGCATCTCAGAACAAGGTGACGATCACGGCCTCAGACCCCACCGCGACGCAGCCCGATCCGGGTCAAAACGCGACCAGCACCGGGCAGTTTACGGTCACGCGCGGCGGCTTCCCGCTGAACTCTATCACGGTCTCTTTGACTCTCGGCCCCTCCGGCGCGGGCATTGCGACCGAAGGCGTGGATTTCTCGCCGTTGCCGCGCTCGATCTACTTTCCGGTCGGGATCAGCTCAATCCCATTCGTTCTAATGCCACTGGCCAATACGAACCGGTTGTCGCCCGCCGTCGCCACGCTGCGCCTGCTCTCGGGCCCTGGTTACACTTTGGGTCCCTCGACCAATGCCAGTGTAGTGATCTATCCCACGGCCACTCCCACGGGCACTGGCCTGTTGGGTCAGTATTTCACCAACGCGAGCACGACTTACAGCAGCAGCATCAACTTCAACCCGGCCAATCTGGTCATGACGAACATTGATCCGGCCATTGACTTCACTTGGGGAACAACGACCAACCCGATCCCCAACAACGGCTACTACTGCGTTCGCTGGACCGGCCAGGTGATGCCTCAGTATTCAGAGACTTACTACTTCGACGCGAACACCGATGATGGGGTGAAGCTCTGGGTGAACGATCAGTTGATCATTGATGATTGGATAGCGAAATCCGCGAGTGACGTGATCGGCAGCATCGCGCTGCAAGCCGGTGTCCGATATGACATCAAAATGGATTACTTCCAGAAGACCGTCAATGCAGTCGCCCACCTATCCTGGTATAGCCCAAGCCAACCCAAGACAATCATTCCCTCCAACCGTCTCTATCCTCCGAGTGTGCCGCCTGCGCCGAGCGCGGTAGTAAGTCCGCTCTATGCGTATGCGTTCCTCGGCCAGCCTTTCTCCTATACGAACCAGGGCGCAAATCTTGCGACGCAGTTGACCGCCGGCCCCATGCCGCCGGGCTTAAGCTTCAATCCGGCTAACGGTGTGATTAGCGGCACGCCCACCGTGGCTGGAGAGTATTGGATCACGCTGACCTCTCAGAACGCCGTGGGCGCCGGCGCTTCTGTCCTCGATCTCCTGGTGATTGATACCGGCACCTCCGTCGTGCGCGAAGTTTGGACCAACGCTCCAGGCGTGAACGTCGCAGACATCCCGCTGTCCACGCCCGCCTCCTTCGTCAGCACGCTCGGCACGCTCGAAGGAATCACTGGCTATGGGCAGAATTACGGCGAGCGCATTCGCGGCTATTTCACGGCGCCCCTCACAGGCAATTACTATTTCTGGATTGCGGGCAGCGACTCCGCCGAGCTTTGGATCTCCGACACCAGCGAGCCGATCGAAAAGGTGCGCCGTGCTTATGTCTCTCCTGCCGGGGGCGGCACCAGTCCGCACCAGTGGAACGTGCAAACCAGTCAGCAATCCAAATGGCTGTATTTGGCCGCCGGTCAAAAGTATTATCTCGAAATCCTCCACAAAGCCGGCACTGGCACGAATGACAATTGGTCCGTCGCGTGGCTCCAGGATCCGCTCGGCACAAACACCGTTCCCGCCGGCGTGGTCCCTGGCTACGTCCTGGGCCGCTATTACTCGCCGCCAACCGCAGTGACGCCGGGGACACTGTATGCCGCAACTCTCGTCGCCATGCCCGGGGTCGCCAGCACTGCGACCGGCTCAGCAACTCTGCGCGTCAACGCCGACGGTTCTCAGGGCATCGTAAGCTTCTCTTACAGCGGCCTCACCTCGGGAGCCAGTGCGCGCCATATCTATAGTGATCCGTATCTCACAAACCCTGTTGTTCTGATATTCGATATTGATGGGAACGGAGTGACTCGGAACCCGGACGGCAGTTACTTGTGGCCGATCGGAGCCGCCGGGACCTTGAGCACGGCAGATGTCCAGGAGGCCATCCGCGAGGGCAAGGCCTATTTGGTCGTCCAAACAGCTTCGAATCCGGACGGAGAGATCTATGGGCATTTCACATTGGCCAACGGCACGCAGACCTTTACGCCGCCGCCGCCGGCCCTGACCTGGACCGACGACCACTCCTCATCCAATGCAGCAGCGCGATTCCTCACACAGGCAACCTTCGGCGCCAGCAGAACCGAAATCGCCAATGTTCAGGCCAACGGTTATGCGACCTGGATCAACAACCAGTTCACTTCGAACACTACGCATCATTTGCCGCTGATGAACGCAAATATATCGTCGGACCCAACCGACCCGTTCGACAGCGTGGTGGTCTATAACACCTGGTGGCAGAATTCCATTACCGCGCCTGACCAGTTGCGCCAGCGCGTTGCCTTCGCTCTGAGCGAGATACTGGTCACTTCCCAGCAAGGCGCCCTCCAGAATGAGGCCCCCATTCTCTGCTATTACTACGATACCCTGCTGGATAATGCTTTCGGCAATTTCCGCGCCCTTCTGCACGCCGTCACACTCACCCCGGCCATGGGCGATTACCTGAACATGCGCGGCAATGACATGGGCAGCATCGTCACCGGCATCCACGC
>PSRM01000103.1 GCA_003176045.1 Verrucomicrobiota bacterium
TCCGGCGGGTAACGCTCCCGCTTAACACTGCTTGCAAGGCAGGCGCTTCACTTTTCAGCCACGGCCCCATGAGATTGAATTGGCAGGCTGCCTCGGTGCTGCCCCGAGTGAGCTGAGTTTTGGGGACTCTGCCGCGTGCTGACGCACAGCCTGACCTGAAAAATCTAAAATCTAAAATCCCAAATCTAAAATGATGGAGCGGCTGCCGGGAATCGCACCCGGACATCCTCCTTGGCGGGGAGACATTCTGCTGTTAAATCACAGCCGCAGGAAAATAACAGCCCCGGAGCGTTTCGTTTCACGCTCCGGGGCTTTGCCATTTCAACAAAGAACAAACACCTCTTGCTATCTGGTCTTAGATACCAACCCACGGTTTCACGGTGGTTCTTTCGGTGTTTTGAGGCACACCTCCTGCCAAGCCTTTAAACTGTAAAATCCGGCCGCTTTGAGTGCGGACTTTGGAGCGCGGAGTGCAGAGCCCTCCCCCTGCGGCTTCGGCTGTTTTTCTTTCCTCAGCCAATCCGCACTCCGCAATCCGAAATCCGCAATTAATTGTGCCAGGTGACATCATCAAGCCCCGAAATCCTTCGGGGTTCATGTCGCTTTCTTTTCGCTCACAGTGCTCTGCCTTTCGTTGCTTGTTTGGCGCTCCCTCACGGTCGCGGCTCTGTTTCCTTATGGGCAATAAAAAAACCCTGCTTCCGTTCCGGTAAGCAGGGTGAAAGATCCTATTTTCGTTCGTTTACCTGCTCACCTTCAATCTATCCCAAATGGCTTCGGGACTCTGCCCTTTACCTGCCTGGGATAGTCCGAGGCTAAATACATAGCCTCCGACCGACCGACTATGACGTGTCGCTAGCTGCGCTGACAACGTCGTCGGCCATTTCGAGGCTAATATGATGACGCAAGTGTTCATCGAACTTGCGCAAACATTACTTCACGAATGCTAATCTTGTCCACTTATATTTTTAGGGGTACCAATATTTTAAATTCGAATATCTGGATAGGATGATGGGTCCAGTGCGTGATGGACCTATTTCGTCGAGCCAACGCAATAAAGCCGCGCGCTTGAACGGATGAGGAGGCGATCGCCTGCCAGGGCGGGCGTGGCCAGACACATATCGTCGGGGGCAAGTTTGTTGGTGCGGAGCAGTTCGAAACGATCCCCGGCCTGTACCACAAACGTGATGCCGTCCTCGTTCAGGCAAAAAATCCTGTCTCCATAAGCCCATGGCGAAGCTGTGAAGTGCAAGCCCTCTGGCAATTTTTGCCGGTCGTAAAGCATCGCTCCGGTTCGGGCATTATAAGCGCTCAACTCACCGCGGTCGTGAAGCACAGAAAGCCGGCCTTCGTAAACCAGCGTCGTCGGATTATACGGAGCTGCTGTCGGCTGGCACCAGGCAATGCTCGGACTATTCGTTTGTCCTGGTTGCAGCGAAATGTCTCCCTCGGCACCCGGGCGAATCGCGTACAATGGCCGCGACTTGTCCATCACGAAACCTGAACTGACGTAGAGCAGTCCCTGCTCAGCGTACGGTGTGGCAATGGTGATGTGCGACATGCCGGTCAACGACCACCGTAGCTTGCCATCCAGATCATAAGACCGGACCTTGCCGCTGCCGGCAGTGACAATTTCTGTGCGCTTTTCGTTCTCCCAGACGAACGGTGTGGCCCAATTGCTTTTCTCATCGCGGGCAACGCGCCAGATTTGTTTGCCGGTGCGTTTGTCTAGGGCCATTAAATACGAATCCTCGTCATTGTCGTTCAGGATATAAAGCCGCTCGCCATGCAGGAGCGGCGACGCTGCAGTGCCCCAGCCGTACCGGGTCTTGGGTGCTGTGAGTGGCTTTGACCACACGCTATGGCCCTTCAAGTCCAAGCAATACACGCCCGCATTGCCCAAATATGCAACGACTCGCTCGCCATCCGTTACCGGGGTTTCTGAAGCGTAACTATTTTTTACGTGTTTGGGTTGAGTGGGCGTTGCCTTGGCCAGTACGTGTTCCCATAACACCTTGCCCGAAGAGAGGTCCAGGCACAGCATCTTCCATTGAAAATCCGGCCGTTCCGCGTTCGGTCGCTCGCCTCCCATATAAAGCCCCTTTTTGGGTTCCTCCAATTCGCCGGAGCTTATCGCCGTCGTGACGAACACGCGCTCGCCCCACACGATCGGCGAAGACCAGGCGCGCCCTGGAATTTCCGATTTCCAGCCAATATTCTCCTTGTCCGACCAGCGCTCCGGCAGGTGCTTACTTGAGCTGATGCCCCGCCCGCCGGGCCCACGGAACTGAGGCCAGTTTGGTTGCACAGGC
The DNA here is from genome assembly GCA_003176045.1 of Verrucomicrobiota bacterium. Lineage (GTDB taxonomy): Bacteria > Verrucomicrobiota > Verrucomicrobiia > Limisphaerales > UBA8199 > PSRM01. The sequence goes on from PSRM01000103.1 coordinate 2,313, forward strand.
TGGGCTCTTAGAGCCCCAGAGCCAATGCCGAATGTGAGGATGAGGCTTAGCGAGATGGTTGAGCACCGCATGATGGCGATATTAGGATGCCGGACTGACATTCGCCACCTTCAAAAGCATGTGGACAGACCGCTCACCTGGGAGCGCGGGCATCTTGCCCGCGTGTCTCGGACCCCTGGCTCTCGCGGGCAAGATGCCCCCGCTCCCAGTCGGCTCCCGCGCTTCCTACGCCTCGACAGACTCGAGCCGCCCCATTACGCTCCGCCCGACTGGATGACCCTGCTTGCATACACGTTGCTGGCCTTTAGCTCGCTGTTCGCGATTGTGGATCCCATCGCGACGGTGCCGGCCTTTGTGGCCATGACTGCCACGGATACTGCGCGCGCCAAAGTGAGGACCGCCCGGCTAGCCTGCCTGGTGGCGGCGGGTGTGCTTATGCTTTTCGCCGGGGCCGGGAAATGGATCTTCCGCGTGCTTGGCATCACCTTGCCGGCATTTCAACTGGCCGGAAGCATTTTGATGCTGCGCATCGCTTTGGACATGCTCTACGCCAAGCGTTCGGCAGCCCAGGAGACCCACGAAGAAGTCGAAGCCGGCGTGGCCAAGGACGATATCGCCATCACGCCTCTGGGCGTGCCGATGCTCGCCGGACCGGGGGCCATCTCGACGTCCCTGATCCTGCTCAGCCAAGCTCATGGTGTGGCCCAGGTAGCCATGCTTTTTGTGGCCATCGCAGTAGTTTGTTTAGCAACTTACGTGGTCTTCTGGCTTGCGGCCAAAGGCACGGCGCGAATCAGCCCCCTGGCGCTGAAACTGGTAACACGCCTGATGGGCCTGCTATTAGCGGCGGTCGCCGTTCAATTTGTCATCAACGCCCTGACCCAGCTCGGAATTATCTCCCATGTGTGATTTGATCTTCTCCGGTTTTCGCTTGTTGGCTTGCCTGATTTTGATAGGCTTTCGGCACCTTCCGTGCAATGTAAAAACCATGCAGATGTAACGGCGGTTGATCGGTGCGCAGGGTGCGCCGAGCCATTTTGCCCTGACTGTCTGGTCGAGGTTCTGGGGCAGAAGTACTGCGGGTCGTGCAAGGTCATGGCGGTTAAAGCGCAGCCGGTTTTGGACGAAGAGCCGACGGTGCCGTGTCCCTTGGCAAACGAGGCCTTGCAATACGCGATCGTTTCGATTTTCTGCTTCGGGATTTTTCTGGCACCGGCTGCGCTGATAAAGGCATCGAAGGCCAGGAAGCTGCTCGCGGCGGATCCAAGGCTGCAAGGGGCGGGAAAGGTGACCGCTGCCATGGTGATAGGGTGGTGTGTCCTCGGCCTATGGATTATCGGTATTTTCGGGAGGGTAATCGCCAGCAGCAGGTAATGGAATTTGCAATATGGACAACCGTGCGAGTAATTCTGAGAGTGCTCCAACTTCTGGTTTGGCTCTTCCCGAGCACGAGGTTGGTCCGGTTGACCCGGATCTAGCAGGCCAGATGGCCGAGAAGAGCGACCGCGAATTGCTTGATATGTTCCAGTCGCCGGATGACTGGACAGCAGAGGCGTTGGATGCAGCGCGCGCTGAGTTGCAGAAGCGAAATGTTGCGCTGCCGTCGGCAGATGAATCTGTCGTGCCGCCGCCGCTCCCTGAAAATCCACCGCCGCTGCCTGAGAGCCCGCCGGTGCGGGCGGGCGCAATGTGCGCGCAGCACCCGAAGGTGCAGGCCACTCAACAGTGCAGACGGTGCGGGGGCTTCATGTGCGCAACTTGCGATTTCGCTTTCCCGGGGAATGTCCATTTCTGTCCGAGTTGCATCTCAAAAGCCGATGAGGGGCTAAGCGGGAAGCGGAAAACGTTGATGATCTGGTCGTACGTGCTGGCGGCGTGGTCCACTGTTGGCATGGCTTGCCTGCTGAGCGGAGCGTTGCGGGGCATGGCGAACAGCAAGGAAGAACAAACCGCGCTCGGCTGGGTGCTGCTGATCTTTGTCCTGGGGCCGGCCCTCACCGGGATGTCGCTAGGAATAACGGCCAAGCGAAAGAATGTGCCCAATCCGGGAACGCTGTGGATTGCGATTATCTGGAACGTGATCCTGGTTGCGAGTTTCGTCTTACTGATGGTGATCGGATTGACAAGGCGGTAGCGAGTTTTATGGGACTGCTCCAAATCAAGGTCAGCGACATATCCGGTAGCCGGGTGAATTCGGTTGAAGCCCCGGATGACGTGCCAATCAATCGGATTCTGGTGGTATTGGTCGAGCGCATGAATCTGCCGCTAAATAGCCCCGATGGCCAGTTGATGAGTTACAAGTTGCACCACCGCCGGACCGGGGCGCAACTGCTTGACAGCCAAACTCTGCAACAGGCAAATGTATTGAGTGGTGACGAATTGCGACTGCAGCCAGAGATCACAGCCGGGCGGCGGGGAGCTTCTTTTTGGTAGCAGCTTCCGTTTATCGAATCGCCGGGATGCCGACTACCACATCCATTAAAACGCAGGAGGGTCGCTTCGCAAGATTGGAGGCGATTGAGTGGTGGAACCAGGACCTGCTGGCGCGAAGCCAGGTCCTGGTGATTGGCGCCGGAGCCTTAGGAAACGAGGTGATCAAGAACCTGGCTATGCTGGGCGTCGGGCACGTGGTGGTCGTTGATATGGACTCGGTCGAAACCAGCAACCTTAGTCGTTCGGTGCTGTTTAGGGAGGGAAATGAGGGCCAACCCAAAGCGGTGTGCGCGGCGGCCGCGGCTCGAAACATCTATTCCGGGATAGAGATAACCCCAGTGGTGGGGAACGTGCTCGCGAATGTTGGACTTGGCTACTTTCGCTGGGCCGACGTGATTATTGGAGCATTGGATAATCGTGAGGCGCGAGTGTTCGTAAACGCGGCATGCGCGCGGGTCAGGAGGCCGTGGTTCGATGGCGGCATCGAGGTTTTGCAAGGGGTGGTACGCGGATTCTCGCCACCTGCGACGGCTTGTTACGAGTGCACCATGAGCCGGGTGGATTGGGACTTGCTGAACAAGCGCCGGTCGTGCTCGCTGCTCGCGCGCCGAGCGGCGGTTGAGCGCGGGACGCCTACGACGCCCACGACAGCTTCGGTTATCGGTGCGATGCAAGTCGCAGAGGCGATTAAGCACTTGCACGGGCTCCCTTCGCTTTTGGGAAAGGGTTTCGTCTTCGAGGGTGCGGAGCATACCTCGTACTCCGTGACGTATCCGACTAACCCTGAATGTCCCTGGCATGAGGAGGCGCCCGTTGTGGAATCGCACAGCGAGTTTAGTTCCGACACTCCCTTGTCGGTCGTGTGGGAGGCGGCGGCAGAGCGGCTGGGCGGGCTGGATTCAATCGAGTTCGCGCGAGAGTTGGTAGAGAAAGTGGAGTGTTCTGCCTGCGGCTATGTTGCAGCGATTCTTCAACCGGCTGAGATGATTGAAGCAGAGCGGCTGAAGTGCCCGAGTTGCGGAATGGAATGTGCACCTCTGTTTTTACATTCAATCTCCACTGGCAGCGAATTGCTCGCCAGCACGCCCAGGGAAATTGGTTTGCCGGCCTGGGACATTGTCTGGGCGCGGCGCGGGGAGACTTATGCAGGGTTCGAACTGACGGGTGATAATCCGTGGCGCGGCGGCCAGGATGAATCGAACTCGCGAAGAGGAGAGCACGCACTTGAAAAACAACTCAGTTAATCGCACTGCACAAGCGCCCAGCGGGAAGGGCGAGTCGGCGACGATGCTGGCGACGGAGAAGATTGTCGTTAGCCCGAGCGGTGAAAGTGTAAAGCCGGTTAGGCGGCAGTTTCCCGGGCCGCGTAATGCGGACGTAGCTTTGCGCGTTGCCTTCGAGCGGCGCGCAAACGCAGACCTGGTTGCGCATGCCAGGGAATCGCTTGAGTTGGAGGTGTGCGGGGTCCTGGTTGGGGAGATTTGCCAGGATGATGAAGGTCCGTTCGTGCATGTGCAGGCAGCGATTCGCGGCACGGCGGCTAGTGAGGCAAGCACCCACGTCACATTTACGCAAGCGACCTGGACCTCGATCCACCAGACGCTGGAGCGTGATTATCCTAAGCTCAGGATTGTGGGTTGGTATCATACGCATCCGGGTTTTGGCGTAGAGTTTTCGGACATGGATTTGTTTATCCAGCAGAACTTTTTCGGAGGCCCGGGGCAGATAGCCTTCGTGACCGATCCGCTGAGCGGCGCCGTGGCGATCTGCCTAAACACCGCCAGTGGGGTTCGGTATCTGCCGCGTTTTTGGGTTGATGGACGCGAGCAGCCGTGCCGTGTACCGGCGGCGAAGACTCTGGAAGCTGCGGGAGCCGTCCCCGGCGGCGCGGCGGCTGAGGCCGGGAGCAGTGAGCTTGAGCAGCTTGAGGCGCGAGTCAGCCAACTGGTGCAGGCGATGGACGAGCAGCTGTCGTGGCAGCATAACTTTATGCTCTTTTGCGGCTTTTTCTTTTGCCTCGGAGTGATTGTTGCGGTTGGTTATTTCATCATCAAAACCTACAACTCGCGACTGGAACCACCTCAGGTCCGACAGATGATCCCCGTGGCAATCCAGGTGGGTGATAAAACAGTGATGCTGGGTGTGGGAGTAGTCGAGTGGAAGGTGCCGGACGAGCTTAACGCGGTCATGCTCCAGGAGGAATTGTTGCGGAAGGCGGCCGAGGAGCGGGAAGCCAAAGAAATTGCGAAAAAGCTTCAGAAGGAAGGAAAGTCGTTGACGAATGCCACCCCTGGGGCAACCAACCCTCCGAATCCGACCTCCGCCGCGACCACGAACAAGTAGGAGGCGACCAGATATGAGCACTGACTTGCAAAGCGACGTGATACGAATCTCGAAAGAGGAGGCGACCAGCAGTCACGTTGATGATTTGCTGAAGCGGCAGATGAGCCTGCGGGGTGAACCAGGGGTGACCCGGGATCGTGGGAAGAAGTGGTATTATCAGAACTGGTTCGTCCTGATGGTGGTCGGGGCGCTTGGTGCGTTCACGGCCTGGGCGATAAACGCACCGTTCTATGACGACCATCTTTATCTTCAGGGGACCATTGCTTCGATTGACCTCGATAAATACCAGGGGCTCGCGGCGAAGCTAAACATCCGAGGCGAGACGATTTATGTCCTCCCGACCACCTGGGAGATCGAAAAGGGCGGGGCCGAACACAGGTTGGACTTGGACTCGCTCCGGGTTGGTGAGAATGTCGGCGCTTACGTTTCTTACGTTGAAGGCAAGGACCAGACTGAGGGACTGCCTGTGGCCTCATTTATCGTGCGTTCGCCGCCAGCTCAGGCCGGGGATTCCGCAAAGGTCAGCCTGGAGCAATTACAGGGACGGCATCGGGTTGCCGGCTTGTTGCTTTTTCCCCTGGTTGCGGGTTTTATTGGGCTTTTCGTGGGCGCGGCTGACGGGCTGATTTGCCGGCTACCGCGACGCGCACTGCTGTGCGGAGCGGTCGGCCTGGTTGTGGGGCTTGTGGGAGGGTTTGTTTGCGACATTGCGGCTGAGATCGCTTATGCGCCACTGACGCAGTTGGCGATGAAACAAAGCAAGGAACCTGCTTTCGGCCTGAGCACGCTTGGCTTTGTGATCCAGGTGTTCGGGCGAGCGCTTGCGTGGGGCATGGTTGGCGTGGCGACGGGGTTGGGGCAGGGTATAGCTTTGCGCTCGAAGCGTCTTCTGATTTACGGCCTTCTGGGAGGGGTGATTGGGGGGCTGCTGGGCGGCATGCTGTTTGACCCAATTGACCAAATCCTGCTTGGGCCGCACAAGCCAAGTGCTCACTGGAGCCGGTTGGTTGGGCTTACTGTGATCGGCCTGAGCGTCGGGGCCATGATCGGGATTGTCGAGTTGCTGGCGCGAGACACGTGGCTGCGCATGACCCAGGGCCCCCTGAGCGGGAAGGAGTTCATCCTTTTCAAGGATGTGATGAACGTTGGGGCGTCGCCACGATCTGATATCTACCTGTTCAACGATCCGCAGGTGGCAGCCGACCATGCCGTGATTCGTAGTGTTGGGGATGAGTGTGAGATTGAGGCGCGTGGGGCGACCCACCCTGTGTTGCTCAATAATAATGGAGTTCGGCGAGCCAGGTTGCGCCATGGAGACACAGTCACGATCGGTCGCACGACCTTTGTGTTCCAGCGACGCAGGGGTTAGGAGATATGGCCACGTACGTTTGCTCCAGTTGTGGCAAGGAGGTCGAGACCGAGGATGCAGGGATGGGCTCTCGCATGACCTGTCCGGCTTGCCAGAGTCAAAGTGCGGCGGGCGCGGTGGCTACGACCGAGGGCGGCGCAGCACGAATTGGGGTGTGTGCGTTTTGCCTCTCGACCATTGGGAGTGGGGATGCAGTTACGGCGTGTCCAGCGTGCCGCGCTTTGTACCATGAGGATTGTTGGCGGGAGAACGGCGGTTGCGCCGTTTATGGTTGCTCGCAGGTACCTGCTGTCGAACCGCGAAAAGCAATTGAAATACCGGTATCTTATTGGGGGCAGGAGAACAAACCATGCCCGGCTTGCGGTAAGGAAATTCTCGCAGCGGCGGTTCGGTGTCGCTTTTGCGGGGCCACGTTCTCCTCGGCGCAGCCAGAGGATGCCGCCGCATTCAGCCAGCGGTCGGCTCAAGAGAAGCGGCTGCCACAAGTCCGGCAGAGGGTAGTGTTGATTTTTGTTTTATCGCTGATTCCGTGCCTGGCTCCAGTTGGCGGATTGTGGGGGCTGGTCTGGTACCCGACGCACAAGTCGGATGTTCAGGCGCTACCGTCGTTATACGCCGCGCTGTGCAAAATGGGGATCGCGGTAGGCCTGGGTCAGACAGTGCTTATGGCGTTGGTCGCTGCGATGTACGCCGCGGCGCACGGGCACTGAAACTGATTTTGTGGCGAATTATGCAGGCTCGACTTCGAAGACTACAGGCTGATTACGAGCAGATTCTGCGCGTGCTGTCAGGCCATCATCACATTCAGTTGATCAAGACGGAAGGTGTACCGCCGGAGAAGTACACGTTTGCTTTCAACGTCCACGGACTGGCGCCTGCCGGGGCTGACGGCGCCACGCCCGCATCGGAGCATAAGGCAGAGGTGTTCCTGCCGCTGGACTATCCTCGTCGCCCACCCTTCTGCAGGATGATCACGCCTGTCTTCCATCCCAATATTGATCCCCAGAAGATTTGCATCGGCGACCACTGGAGCGCGGGACAATCTCTTGCGCAGATGGTGGTGCACATTGGGGAGATGATCTGCTACCAGAGGTATAATCTCAAGAGCCCTCTGAACGCGAAGGCCGCGGTGTGGGCCGAGCAAAACCTTGCGAGCCTGCCGCTGGCATCTGATGATCTGACTGCCGGATTGTAGTGGGGGGGTTAAACATAGTTTCGTCGCAAAATTTCGGCGACGGTGGGATCGAGTTGCTCGCGGTGGCGCACTTCCTCGAAACGGTTCAAGAGGTCCTCGGGGCGCACGCGCGCTCGTTCGGGGCCATGAAGGTCGTAAAGAACCTGGCCACGATGCATCATCACGATGCGGTCGCCCAAATGGACTGCTTGCTGCATGGAATGGGTCACCATCAGGGTGGTGAGTTTGTCGCCATGAATGATCTGGTGAGTGAGGCGGATGACCTGGTCGGCGCTCCTGGGATCCAGCGCGGCGGTGTGTTCGTCCAGCAACAGCAGCTCGGGCTTGAGCCAGGAGGCCATCAACAGGGTCAGGGCCTGGCGCTGGCCGCCGGACAGGCTGCCGATGGCGTTGTCCAGGCGGTCCTCGAGGCCCATGTTGAGCGCGCGGATGCGGTCGCGCAAGCTGCTGCGAAGGTTGTGGCCCAGGGCCCAGCCCAGGCCGCGAGGCCGGCCACGCCGGGCGGCGAGCGCGAGGTTTTCGGCGATGGACATGTTGGGCGCAGTGCCGCTAAATGGATTTTGAAAAACCCTGCCGATGAGTTTTGCGCGTTGATGTTCCGGCCAGCGCGTGATGTCTTTGCCGGCAAGTTTGATCGAACCGGTGTCGGCGATGAACGTGCCGGCGACAGCATTTAACAAAGTGGATTTGCCCGAACCGTTTGTGCCGATGATGATGAGAAAGGAGCCGGTCTCCAGCCGGAGCGATACGCCACGCAACGCGCGCACTTCGTTCGGGGAGCGGGCATTGAACGTTTTGGTGATGCCGGAAATCTCTAACATTCAGGCGGGCCCGGGTTTCGGGGCGGATTTGAGTTTGCGCAGCAGTGCGGGCGCGATGAGTGCGACGAAGACAAACGCAGCGGTGATGAGTTTGAGATCGTTTGGGTTGAGCCCCCAGCGCAACGCGATCGCCACCAGCAACCGGAACAGCACCGACCCCATCACTGCGCCGGTGATGAGCAGCCCAATCCGATGGCTGCCCACGAGCGCCTCACCGATGATGACGCTGGCCAGGCCCCAAACCACCATCCCGATGCCCATTTGGACATCGGCGAATCCCTGATATTGCGCCAGCAGCGCGCCGGCCAGCGCAATCAGCCCGTTGGAAAGCGCGAGCCCAAGAATCAGAATGAAGTCCACACTCACGCCCAGCGCGCGGATCATCTGCGGGTTGTCGCCCGTGGCGCGCATGGCCGTGCCGAGGTTGGTGCGAAAAAACAGATAGAGAACAAGGCCGACCATAGCGACCAGGAGCAACACGCCCAGCAGCATCGCGGCGTCGCGCACACCGACTGTCCAGCCGAAAAGATTCACGTCAGTTTCTGCGTGGAAGGCAGCATGGCCCATATGTTCGATCTGGGTGGCAAGCGAGATTTCGTTGAGCAACGGCACGTTGCTTTTGCTCATGATGTGCAGGTTTATGGAGTAAAGAGCGGTCATCACGAGAATCCCGCTGAGGAGACCGTTGATCTTGAACTTCGTGTGCAGGACGCCGGTGGTTGTGCCGGCCATCATGCCCGCCAAAAACCCGGCGACCGTCGCGAGCCATGGGGACCAATGGTGCACAAGCAATGTGGCCGTGACCGACGCGCCGAGCGTGATCGAGCCGTCCGCGGTGATGTCGGGAAAGTTGAAGATGCGAAAACTGAGATAAACGCCCAGCGCGAGCAGCGCGAGAATCAATCCGATGGTGGTTGCGCCCAGAAGCAAGGTCATGGTGGGTGGTTAAATTCCATTGGCTGAAAACTTGTAAGAGAGTGCCTCGGTTTTAAGCATTTTTATCCGTGTTTATCCGTGTTCATCCGTGGTTAGAATTTCAAATATCTCTGACTAAGTTTTTGCAGCACCAGTCGCAATTTTCAGCGGCCCTACCCAGCACGCCCCGCGGACCAGGTCGGTTTGTCCTACCCCGTCGAACTCGCGCTCATCGGCCAGCAGATGCATCACCGTGCGGGCCGACTCCGTGGCGAGCAAGCTCGTGATAGATTCTTTCAAACCCAGATTTCCTTTTGGCAACGGCCGATAAGGAAATACTGCCGCGTGAAAATGTCCCTGCGCCGAGGTTCCCGACCCAATGCGGCGCAGGAACGGCGCGCTATCGGGAGCCGGCTGGCGCTGGGCGAACCCTGCGATTACTGCAACCTGGCGCTCATCGCTGCGTTCAGTCGTGAATGAAAGCCAATCGCGTATGCCGGGAAAAGTCCAGGGAGCTTGGCCCGCTGCAAGGACAGGGGATTGCCGCAAGGTCGCACCCACAACTCCGGCGCTTTCGGCTAGAACGACAAACCCGGCGGAAGCGGCCGGCAGATTTTCCAATGCCGCCTCGACGAGTTCCGCGAGAGCAATGACGCGCCGGTCGCTTTGCCCGGCCTCGAAACGGAGCAGGCGCGCGAATGGACCCGCGGCAGTCAGACCGTAAAGCAGATTTATTTCCGGCAGGAACTGAGCTTCCATCACCTGAAAATCCGGCACACTACTGCCATCTGTGGGCTGGATGATGGCTGCGCCGCCTATGGCAAGGAATTCGCCGAACCGATCGCGGGCATCGTCAGACTCGGCTCCGAACGCAGCGAGGCCGATGCCAAAAGATTCCGGGCCGAGGCGCAATTGAACGCTATCACTGGCAGACAATTGGCCTGCATCAAATTTTTCCGGCTGACCGTGCAGGACGCAGACGAGCGGCTGCTCTCCGCCGAGGTCGTAGGATTCGAACTTGACGCCGTTGCGATTCCAGGTCTGTGTTTCGGTCGGAGGCGGCGCCGTCCTGGGAGCGCGGGCATCTTGCCCGCGTGTCTCGCGGGCAGAGATGCCCGCGCTCCCAGGGCTCGCGCTCCCAGGAGCCAACATGGCCGCAAGCCCGGAGAGTTGAAGGGCTGACAAGACCGCGCCCGTGGGTCGCACAACACGGAGCGCGCCGCGAACGCTGTCGAGCTGCTTAAAATATTTCACGAGCACACGGATGCCCGCGGAACTGATGTATGTCACCTGGTCGAAATCGAGGTCAATCTGGTGGTTACCCGTGCGAATGGCCGACTCGATGGTTTTAGCGACGTGGTCAGCCCAATTGGCGTCAAAACGGCCCTTGAGTTGCAACTCGAGGCGATCTTCGTGCTGTTGTTGGAAAATCTCCATGAGCGTTTTAGTTCACGGGTTGGATTCCTTTGCTGCGTGGCGCTCCCTCACGGTCGCGGCTCTTTCCCGCGCGGCAACCGTGAATGCCGGCAGGTTCGTGGTGTTGGCAGTGATCCAGCCATTAGCGCGTTTGCGAAGCGGATCGGGAATCGTCCACCGGTCTCTTAAACTCTTTGTAACCGTTTCGTTGAACAGAAAGACTTCGGGCACAAAGTTAATGACCGGGATGTCAGCAGGATTTTTTCCGTCCAATACGTCCGCCGCGAGTTGGCCGATGTGGCGGCCGACTTCGACGTAATCCGAGCCCAGATCGAACAGCGCGCCGCGCCGGACGCCCGGCGGTAGCGATGAGAGGACAGGAATTTCGGCGCGCCGGGCCGTGTTAAGTATTAGGTCGCTGGCGAGCGACACTGTTACATCGCCGCTGATCCAGATAGCTTCAACGCCACGGGCGACGAGCGAATTAGCGGCTTCCTGGGCGGAAGTGCTGTTCTCGGCGTTCGCTTCAACCAGCGTGATGCCCAGGTCGGCACAAACTTTCCTGGCGATTTTCGTCTGGGCGAGCGAATTGGCTTCGGCGGGATTCCAAACCAGGCCAACGGATTGAAGGTCGGGGCGCATCTGGCGGGCGGTGCGGAAGAGGCTTTCCACGGGTTGCATGCTGCCGTAACCGGTCAGGTAGGGCGGATGAATCGCGCCGTTCGTGGGTTCGATGCCCACGCCTGCGTGGAAGGGATCGCTGACCAGGCCGAATACATGAAGTGTGCGACTGCCGACTTTGTTCGCATTGGCAATCGTTTGAAGCGAGACGGTGCTGAGACTGATGATGAGGTCGTAATTGCCTGTCGTGACTTCCTTGGCAATGGCGTTGGCAGTGCCGATGTCCGCCTCGGCATTGAAGCGGCGGAGCTGGATGCGGCCACCATCGGAATAACCACGGGCCGCGAGCGATTCGAGCAAGCCGCCGGCGCCTTCCTCGAATACGGGCAGGGACGCGTGCTGAACGAGCGCCACGCGAAAGACCTTGGCGCCGCGAGCCGAGGCGTCCGTTGCCCGCTTTGAGCGATTTCGTGAGCCGCGATCAGTGTAAAGCAACACGCCCGCCGCCACGGCAATGAGCATCAACCCCAAAGCAAGGCGTTTGATCGTTTCGAGCATCGGCGCGAAGTGAAGAGGGATGCTGCGAGGTTCGCGGTTAAACTAGCGACGCGCTAACTTCCGCTTCAGTGCCTCGCACGACGTACTGCCCAAGTCCGGAGATATCAAGCGCGGAGTCCACTATTCTCCCCGGGTTGAGCAGAACCAGCCGTCCACCTCGCGTGGAAATAGTCTTGATGGCCTGGAGCAGCATGCGAATGCCCAACGACCCAATGAAGGCGACGCCAGCAAGGTCCACTAAAACGCGCGGGGGATTAGCGCTGCAGTGCTCATAGAAACGCGTTTCCACCGCTCCGACACCCGCAACGTCGAGACTGCCGTCGAGTTTGATGCGGCTGACGTCGTTCGGCAGCTTGCAGAATTCAAGGTTCATGGTTTGGTTGCGCCAGTCTTCTCAACCGTAAGGGACTTGCGCAGTGTAAGCAGGTTCTTGCCGTCGCTGCGAGCGTAATCCATGCGGTCAGACATTCTGCGCAGCAAATGAATCCCCAGGCCGCCGACGGGACGGTCGGCAACGGGCAGCGCGATGTCTGGTTCGGGGGCTTCGAGTGGATTGAAAGGACGACCGTCGTCCGTAACGGTGACAACCAACTCATCGGGGCAGAGTTTCACCTCGACTTCGATGAAGTGTTCGGCGGAATCGTCGTATCCGTATTTAATGCAATTGGTGACGAGTTCTTCGATGGCGAGGTTCGTGAAGTAATCCGCGGCGGCGGGCGCGGCGCGCTCGGCCAGCCACCGTGAAGCGGCTTCGTTTGCCGCAGGAATCTCGCTGAAGGCGCTTTTGATGCGGAGCTTAACGCAGTTTTCCATGTTCAGAATTGGATTCGAACGATCGAGAAATCGTCGTCGAGCGGCCCGTCACCGTGTCGTTTGCGCACCCAGGAAAACAGTTTCTCGAGGCCGTCCGGCAACTCGCCGTGCGCCTGCATGAACGTCTCGAACTCAGCAAAGTCCATGAACTGACCGAGTGGGTCCTGGATTTCGTAACAGCCATCGCTGAGCACCAGAAGAACCGCACCTGCCGGGATGCTCAAGGATTGCGCCGAGTAAACCACGCTCTGCATCGCGCCGACAATTAGTCCGGCGGAGCGAAGTTGTTGGCTGGAAGCCGAGCTGGCTTTAGAAGGCTCGAGCAGCAGCGCCGGCGGGTGGCCGCCGCTCCCGTGGCGAAGCGTGCGGCTCGGCGCGTGATAAACGCCATACCATAACGTGAAATACATGTTGTTCTGCCGTTCCATCGGAAACGCGTTGTTCAGCGCCGAGAGCACTGCGCCCGGGTCGCGGAAATCAGTGTTCGGCAGCGAACCGGAACGGATCACGTTAATGGCCGCAATGGACAGCAACGATGCGCCGACCCCGTGGCCGCAAACGTCGAGCAGATAAACCGCAAAGTGGTCGCGGTCAATCCAGTGATAACCGAACGCGTCGCCGCCCAACTCGGTGGATGGCTGGTACTTCCAGTCAACACGCAGCGGCGTTTCCAAGGATGGAGGAAAAATGGACCGCACGTAATTGGCCGCCTCGGCGAGTTCCGCATCAAGTCGGCGCTGCGTTTCCTCGATGGTCTTTAAATATCGTTGCTCGGCCTCACGCAGAAGCTTCTTTTCGAGACAGGCCGTAATTCGGGCACGCAGCAAAACCGGATTGAAGGGCTTTGGCAGATAATCCTCCGCGCCGGCTTCAATGCAACGAATGACGCTCTCCAGTTCGTCAAGCTCGGACACCATAATGACGGGCACGTGACGCGTTTGGGGGTCGGCTTTCAACTGTTGCAAAACGCTCAAGCCGTCCAGTCCCGGCATCATGATGTCGAGCAAAACAACATCAATCTGTTGAGTGCGCACCAATTCCAAAGTGCGCACACCGTCTGTGGCGATTTCTACTTTCATGCCCTGGCGTCGCAAGCGTCGGATGAGCATTTCGCGATTCTGCTCGTTATGATCCGCCACAAGCACATGGCCATCGTACCTGGCGAAGAACCCAGTTTCACCATGGCCGTCACTGGGCGCATCGGTGGCGCGGCGGTGGGCGGTGGTATGGCCTGAGGCAGATGGGCGAACCACTCCGGCTAAGGCTTCCGCGTTGAACTTCGTGTCAACTAATTCTAGCAATTGCCGGGCGTTCAATTGGATGCTTTTCAAATCCGAGCCTTGCGGATTTTGGATGCTGCTTTCCGTACCCTTCTGCAACAATTCGCTAGCGCCGATGATTTGGTTCAACCGCGCGCGCAGATCCTGGCGCAGTTGGGCAAGCGGATCAGGGCTGGAACTGGGAGCACTCAAAGTACTGTGATCGATGCTACTTACAACGAGAGGCTGCCGCAAGGTGGGCAATTCTTTCGCCGATTTCAATTCGCTTTGAGGGAAGGCCAATGTTAAGGTCTGAATATGGAAACGACGCTGGCGGCGGAAGTGATGCCCGATTATTTCGAGAAACTCGAGGCGCGAATCTTGCAGGAGTTCGCCGAGGGTGTCGGTGCCTGGGGGCGGAGCGTGACCGCGCTCTCGCATTGGGAGCAGGAACACCTGCTCGTTAACCCCTCGGCGGAGGCACTCGCGGCCCACCGGCGCACAGTCGAGCGTTTGATCCGCTTCGGGCGTTTCCTCGCTTTGGCTACAGAACATCCTGAATTTCCAGAGTCTTCACTCAAAGGCAACGTTGCCGCCACGCTACGAACACTTTCAGACAAAATCCCACTGTGGCACGGGACGATGCCCAAGGAGGAGGCCGAAGAGATTCTGAAAGCCGCTTTTCCGGAATGAGCCCGGAACTGGAGCGGTTGTTAACAGCTCTTTACGAGCGGGACACCTGTGAACCGGAACATCGCGAGCGCTTCGGAAACATAGCGGACCGATTGCTCCACGATGCGATGCAGCGCGTGCCCTTGGCGGACCGGGAAAAGTTTTTGGACGCGCTGCACGACCGATATCGCCAGTTTGTCCGCGCGCGCCGTAGGCCGCCAACCATCCCGCCAAGAGCTTAAGGAAGGAATGCGAGGAATAGCTCTTCACCGTTGATCAACCGGGTTTCGCACGAAAATCGCTCAACGCACAAGAGAATCGTGGGCGCTGGAAGCAGTTGCGTTCGTTTGCTCGGTTTGCATTAAGAGTTTGACCGCGGTTTCGAGGCCGCCGGCGAAGCGGCGGACGGTGTGCTGAATGCCACCGACAGAAGTGTAGGTGTATTCCCCGGCAGGGTAGCTGTGCAGGACCACGTAGTCGTATTGCTGTATCTTTGTACCGCGCAGGCGGGGTAGGTCGGTGAGGAAGACGGTGCCGATGCATAGGGAATCCGGTTCGAGTTTTTCGACGAGGTTAGTCGCGCGGCCGGCGGTGACGGTGCCCGGAAGATGCCAGGCGCCGTGGAGCGAATCCCGCAGCAGGCTTGGGTAGCCGCTTTCAACGACAATGCCGTTAGGGAAAATTTTCACGACACGACCGGCAACGCAGCGGCGGTTTTGGAGGCAGACCGCGCGGAGTTGTTCGGCGCGGACGGCGGGGAGCGCGTTTGAGTTGAGAGTTAAATGAGTTTGCGAAGTTTGAGTAGCCGCAGTTGCGGTTGCAGAAAAATTTGTTTGTGCGGCCGTTGGAAAAGTGGTGAGCAGCAAGAGTGTTGAGAAACCGCGAAATACGCGGAATACGCGGAAAGCAAACGGGAGATATGCTTGGGCGGAGCGCAATCCTTTTAGCGCGGATTTGGAATCCAATGCCACTAAGTTCTCAACCGCGACTGCGCCCCAGTCCCGGAGGGACGAAAGACAATAGCCCAGCGTTTCAACGCTGGGTAGGCGTGTTCGAACGCCATGAGTCCCGTAGGGACGGCAGAGAAAGTAGTTCTGCCGTCCCTGACGGGACTTATTCCACTTACAGCCGCTAACCCAGCGTTGAAACGCTGGGCTATTTTCTGTCATCCCTACGGGATTGT
The DNA here is from genome assembly GCA_003176045.1 of Verrucomicrobiota bacterium. GTDB lineage: Bacteria > Verrucomicrobiota > Verrucomicrobiia > Limisphaerales > UBA8199 > PSRM01. The sequence goes on from PSRM01000103.1 coordinate 17,911, forward strand.
AAGGTTCAAAAGTTAGTGGCATTGGGTTGGAAACCTCCGCTACTTTTTGCACCGTCGAAGCCCCACCTGGAATAGGCGCTACTCATTGACCCATGTAACTCATGTAACCCATTTAACTATTTAGCGGCAGCTCATGGCAGTTGCAGCACACGGTAGAAGCGGGCGGGGTAATTGGTGGCGCTGGAATCAAGCCAGGTGAAGGGGGATGCGGGCGGGACATTTGTCGCTACGGAGACCCAATTGACAAAGTTGGTGCTGGCTTGCAGGACGTAGGTGTTGCTGACGGTGGCGGAGAATTGGGCCTGGAACCCGAGAGCGCTTGAGTAACTCGGCGAGCTGAAGAGGAGATTAGTCAATATCGTGAACTGGGCCCGGGCGGCCACGCTGTTGATGAAGCCGGTCGCGAAGGCGTTGGCGCTGATTTGCGCGCTGTTGGTGACGAGGAAGGGAATGGTATAGCGTAAAGAATTGGTGGTCGGCAGTGAGCCGTCGAGCGTGTAGTAAAGCACCGCGTTGGTATCGGGTGGCTGCAAGGTAACTGAAACCGAGCCGGCGAATGTTCCGCCTGCGGGCACGATTGTCGGCGGCGCTTCGGCCGGTGTGCCCGACAGGCTGTTGATCCAGGCGGCCATCACGGCCACCGCGTTGCTATCAATAAGATTCCGGGCAAGCGTCGGCATTTTCACTGCGGCATTGGTGGTGTTCATGCGACCATAGAGAACCGAGCGCCAGATGTCTTTGGGTGTGACAATGCGCGCGTTGTCTGCGCCCAGATCACCTTGGGTCGGTATTCCGTTAATCAAGTTTTGATTGGTCAGTGGCGTGTCGTAACGGGCGTCGAAAGTGGGTCCGTTGCCGCCTGGTTGATGGCACTGGGCGCAATTGGCATCGAGATAGGAGCGGGCGCGTTCCTCGAACGAGGCCGCGGTGTTGGTAATCGAGGAAAGGCGCTCGAAGTTGGTAATGCTCGCCTCGTCTATCGCTGGATAGAAGAGGCCAATACGATTGAGCGTGCGAAGCTGGTTATCGGTGACGCCATTTCCATAAGCGAGATTACCGTTGAGTTGGCGACTGTTGACGCCCAGCACGTAGTTGGCTGCTGGTGTGTGGCACTGAAGGCAGTCTGAAGGACTGGGATAGTACCAGGTCTGGGTGATGACGCCGCTTGGGGTGGTAATCGCGATATTTTGATTGCTGCTGGTGGTCAGTAGATCGGCGTCGGTGTAGTCGGGCCGCCACTTATAAGTGACTCCATAAACAGCCCCGTTGGTGTCGCGCACGAGCAACCGCGTTTCCAGGCGGAGCATCGAGTTTGGATTAGATTGATTGGTCTGCAATTGGAAGGTCTTAACAAAAACCGTCCCGGCTGGGAAAGTCCAGGTGCCCGTGGGCGCGTAAGCAATCTGCTCGCTCGGCGAGTACGGCGCCCCATTATTCGGCACCGACAAATACCGCGTCTTCGCCGCTCCATCCGACCACAGGGGAGTGTTCGGAATATAAGGGATCAGGCTGCTGGCTGCATACATATTCGGCGTGTTAGTGAACACCCCGGTCTGCGATAGATGTTGCGGCAGTGTGCCGAAGGAGGATCCGTTGAAAGCTCCCGGCATGTTGTAAAAGGCGGGTGCGACCGCCAGATTCGTCAGGCCATACGGCAGCCCGCTGCCGTTGGTGACGGTAAGGGTTACGACCGCGGAGGTGTTGGTGACACCGGTAGCGTCAGTAGCGACTGCCGTCAGGTTGTAGGTTCCGGCGGCAACTCCCGGCACGGTTAGCGCGAACGGCGCCGTTGCCACAGTGCCCCATAGGGTGCTATTCGCATAAAACGCGACTTGTGATAATTGATTGTAAAGCGTGTCGGCGTCGGCGATCACTGTCACTGTGGCTGTGGCAGTTGCGCTGGCGCCGTTGACAGGGCTGGTGAGCACCACCGCGGGTGGCGGATTGCTGACGGAATAAAGCTGATTCTGCGGAATAATTTGTTGGGGCGTCGAGGGGCTGCTCCAAGAAAGTGATACGACCGGTCCCCCCTGATTCGCGTAAAAGTACTCGAGCCGGATGTTGTAGCGCTGCTGCGACACCATAGGCAGCGAAGCGGTCCAGGTAGTCGGCGCCTGGTTCGTCCACTTATTGATCAATAGCTGGTTGTTGATCCACAAACGGACACCAGCATCGCTGTAGGTGGAGAGAGTGTAGGTCTCGTTGAATTGCGCCTGCACGGCGCCCGTCCAGCGCGCGACGAAGTTATTCGAGCTGATGGAAGGGTCTGGCGACGTGTTGGTCCAATTGAAGTTAACCACCGCGTCGGTGCGCGTCAGGGTAGGGGGCACAGCGAACCCGACATTCGTGAACGCCACGCTGGTAACATTCGACCAGTAATATGCCAGCAGCCCGTTTCCATTCCCAATAGCAGAGGTGTTCACGAAACCGGCGCTGGCAACGGAGCTGTTGACCGCGCCCGGTTTGACGGCAATCGCCTGGACCGAGGCGGTGTTGGTGAGCACGAAAGGCGCGGAGTAGAGCAGGGAATTGGTCGAGGGGGTCGTGCCGTCTATGGTGTAGTAAATCGTCGCGCTCGGGGTTGCATCGGACAAAGTGATGGTCACTGAAGCTGTGAACGAACCGCCGTTGGGCGCAATCGTTGGCGTCGCCACGAAAGAAGCGGCGCCGCCATAAACTGTGAGTACATATTGTCCGCCGACGTACACTTTGCC
>PSRM01000297.1 GCA_003176045.1 Verrucomicrobiota bacterium
AAGGCAGAGAATGCGGTAAACCGGCTTATTGAAGCATGCACAAGCCTTGGCTGCGCGCTCTACGATCCGCAAGCCGGCAAGAGATACCAGCAGCCAGAGCCAGCGAATTACGGCTAGGGCATTCCGAAACGTTGTGCATGCTTGAATCCTAAGCCTTTGACCGATCCCCACGGACCATCATTGCGCAGGTTTGTAAAATCGTCGTCATGCCATGTAAGCTTACAAAATGAACAATCTTGGAAATCTCGAAAAGAAAAAGCTGGCGGCGACTGCCTATGTGTTAGGATGGACACGCTCAACATTGGCCGACGTACTGAACGGAGATTATTCTCGGGAACAAGCGCAGCGCATTTGTGATGCAAGCGCCACGCACCGCATCGCCGAGAGCATCGGATTAACTGAGGCGGATTGGCACGTGGATTTCGAGCTGTTATCGGAGACTGAGAAACACAAGCTTCAAGGCTATGAGCCGGGATAACAAACGACCTTCACCAGATACCGCAATCGCACCTTTTCGCCTTTTCGATGCTCAGCCCCCGCAACCAACTCTTCATCGCCTTAGGGGCGATAGTCTCGCTTGTAATCGTCATATGTGTGTTGCCCTCGATCGGCAAGGCGTGGTGGCCGCCGCGGCAAAGTTTCTCGGCTTTGAAATTGGCGGTCCAGCGACGGGACCGCGAGACGGTGGCATCGTATGTGGATGCGCAAGCGTTGGCAGAGAGCTTTCGCAGGTGCGCCGTAGAATCCATGAAACGTGAAATGGCGAAGCAGAAGGCCGATGAGTTCACCGACCGCGTAGCCACCACTCTCACGGAACAAGCTGCGATTGCGCTGGCAGACGCGACCTATACTTCCGACTCGGTTATTTCAATGTTGTGCGGGCAGGACCCGAAAGACGCGATGAAGCGCGGGGTGGAGAATTACATTGTGAAAGGTGTAGATACGGTCACGAAGGATGGGAGCGAGAGGGCTCAGGTGTACACGCCCATCAGGAAGTTCCTCGATGGTTGGGCCAGGCCGGATGACTTCGATTATCCGGGGGAGTACGAGAGCGCCGACAGATACCTGATCACGATGAAACCTCGCCGCACGAATGATTTGGCTTTCGGGTTGGTATTCATACAGGCCGGAACGACAACGTGGAAGTTCAGCGAGCTTCGGGTGCTGCCCCAGTCCCCTTAGAGGGACGAAACACGCGGGCAAGATGCCCGCGCTCCCAGGAAGGACATTTACTCAGTTGGCCCCACCGGGCTGAAGCCCGGTGTTAATGACATGGGTATGAAATGTCCGCGCTAGAGCTGCAGACGGCAGACCTTATCCTTCGTCGGGCGGGTCACGATTTCGACCGGAGGGCGGCATTTCGACTGCAAGGGCTGGCAGACTCTGCCACATTGCTGAGGGCGGTGCGGGTTCTAAAGCTTTACGGGTAAGCGATTCAGAGCAGCGCAACCCAAGCGCTGCTGTTGGCATCTTTCGCGCTAGCGAACATTGACAAGACTGGCTTCGAGCCGAGGATATGATGCGGTTGTCAGCGTTAGGCTTGGCGACGCACAGTTTAGTTTCCTGAACCGAACTCAGAAACAACTATGAGACCCGCCCCCACCAACGTTGAAAGGAGCCGGCCCTTCCTTTCGCGAATTAGCGAGGCGATCAGCAAGCAGCTGTGGTTTCTGGACGGCACCACTCTTTGTGCCGAAGCCCGGCGGCGAACTGGGCTGGAGGACTTTGGAGAGCCGCCGGTTGAGCCCGGGCTTTCAGTGCTTGTTCAAAGTTTGGAAAACGAGGCCGCGCTCCGGCCTCGGGGGCGATTTCTGCTGCGATCGCACCTGCGCGGCCTGCTGGAGATGCGGTTAAAACTGGCGGAGTATTGGCGTGACAAGCTGGATTCGTTAGAATCCATGCCTGTCACCCGACCGGTGTTCATAGCCGGGATGCCGCGGAGTGGCTCGACCTTTCTGCACGAGTTACTGGCGGAGGATCCCGAGCACCGGGCCCCCCGAGTCTGGGAGGTCATGTTGCCGCTAGATGCAGTCGGAGGACGACGGGCAGAGGCGCGGGCGATTAGGAAAACCGAGGCCTGCTTGTGGTGCTTCCGAAAGCTGACGAGGCGAGCGGACGCCGTTTATCCGATGCGCGCGCAGACCCCGCACGAGTGTGTGGCTATTCACAGCTACACGTTTTTGTCGCAAGAGTTCGTGGTTACTTGCCGGATTCCCAGTTATGCAGCTTTTCTGCAAAGCGCCGATTTAATTCCGGCGTATCAGTGGGAAAAGAGATTCTTGCAGCATTTGCAATTGGAGCGACAGAGTCGCCGTTGGGTGCTCAAATCACCGGACCACGTGCATGGGTTGGCGGCGTTGTTCGCGGTTTTTCCTGACGCGCTGATAATCCAAACGCACCGCAACCCGGCAGAGGTGGTGAAGTCATCGGCCGACCTCAACAGCGTCCTGCTGGGATTGTATGGGGCGCCGGGAGATCCAGCGCAATTGCAGGTGCAAGAGACGAGAGTGCTTGCGGAAACCACCGAACGCTTCCTGCGGTTCCGGGATACGCATCCCGAGCTGGCCGATCAGTTCATTGATGTCCGGTACGCCGATTTGGTTTCCGATCCAGTAGGGTCGGTGCGCCGGATTTACGATCGGATTGAAAGTCCTTTCACCCAGGAAACGGCCAATCGCCTGCGATCTTTGGCAGCCAATCGTTTTCGTTACCGCGGGCGGCGGGCCAGCGCCGAACCGGACGTGGTCAAAGTGGCGACAGCCCTGGAAACGGCTCGATTTGAACGATATTGTACGCGCTTTCAGCTTCCGTTTGAGAAGGCAGAGCTGTCCACATGAAGAGGGTCAATCGAGTGTTGTTTTGCCTGGGGCTGGCGTTTCTGGTGTATCTGGTCGTCACGGTAGGCCCAAGGGTGCTATTGCAGCAAATCGAGGGCCTCGGTTGGGGTATTTTGCTTCTCATAGCCGTTGAGGGCCTTGCGTACCTGGCGCATACGATCGGATGGCGCTGTTGCGTGGCGGAGCGTGGTGAACACCTGCCTTTGTTTGGGCTTTTTCGCATGATGATGGCGGGGTTCGCCATTAGTTATCTGACCCCAACGGCTTCGCTGGGAGGTGACGTCAGCAAAGCGGCCTTGCTGGCATCGGATCGGCAGGCCTCGGGAGCTGTGAGCAGCGTTTTGGTGGACAAGCTCATGACGGGGATTGCTATGCTGCTGCTGGTGCTGATAGGAACCCTGTTTGTAGTTGGACGAGTAAGTCTGCCAATCGGGTTGTGGGTGGGGATGGGACTGACGACCGGGATTCTGGGAGCAGGGATGGTGGTTTTTTTCTTATTACAGAAGAGCGGGAAGCTCGGAGGCTTTTGCCGATGGTTGGCGGAACACCGGTTGGGGGGCCGTGCGGTGCAGCAGGCGGCGCAGCAGTTCTCGAACGTGGACGAGGCCTTGCGCCGGTTCTATGTCCACCATCGTCAACGTTTAGTGCGATCGGTTGCCTGGCATCTGCTTGGCCACACTGCAGCGATTATACAAGCCTGGTTATTCCTGTGGTTGAGCGGGCAGTCGGTGTCGCTACCTATGGTCATCGCGGCCGGTTTTCTTTCGCTATGGTTTGATATGCTGACTTTTGCAGTGCCGATGAACGTGGGCACACTGGAGGGAACGCGGATAGTTGTATTCAAAGCGCTGGGCTGCCAGGGCTTGCTGGGGATTACTTTTGGGCTGGCGATTCGAATCACGCAGGTTTTTTGGACCTGCTTTGGCCTGGCAAGCTACGCGCTGAGCGTCGCCGGCGAAAGCAGGTCAGTTTCCCGCCAACGCGGATCTTTGCGGCGGGTCCGGAGCGCGGAATTTGTTCCGCTTCACCCTCCACAGCCATTACGCGTGATGAACAGCCCGGCGCCCCTCGAAATTCGTGCGTTGAAGCGGCATAAATGCCGCGCCCCGGTCCAAGCCGGATTGCGACCCGAGCAGGCAAGCGACAATCTAATAGCGGACTCCTGATGCTCAGTGGTGAGTGCGCCGCTTGACGTGGAGTTGGGCCAATGAGCGGGCGAGGGAAGAGTTTATGGAGGCGACCTCTTCGTCTGAAAGTTTTTCCTGGAGGCGGGCCTGCGCTCGTTGACGAGCTTCTTCGACCTTGGCTTCGTCAATGTGCTCGGCTGCGATGGCCATGTCAGTCAAAATAGCGACCTCGTTGCCTGTGATCTCGATCAGCCCTTCGCCCACGGCCAGGAAGTAATCGCGGCCATCTTTGCGGACCCCGATCTCACCGGGAACCATCTGAGTCATCAAGGGAACGTGCATCGGGTAAATGCCCATCTGCCCTTCAATCCCGGGCAGCGTCACCATCTCGACCTGTTCGGAATAGGCGATTTGGTCTGGAGTTACGATTCGCAACTGAAGTGTCTGCGCCATAGAACTCCTTTTAACCACGAATGCACACGGATGCACACGGATGAGGTGAAGCCGCAACGGAGCGCGGACATTCTTGTCCGCAGCAACGTCCGACCGCCGACGCGGCCGATTTCATGGCTGAAAACCTCATGGTGGCGTACGGATAAGACATTTAAACTGGCGTCCTGTTTGCGTCGTTTTCAAGCGGCTGAATTTACAGATCATTGAGGTCGCCGAGTGGGCGTTTGAAGGTCGAGTAGGCTGGCGCCGCGACCAGCGCGTGGGCTGTCCGATGCACGCTCTTGGAGGGAATGGCAAAGGGCAGGCTCACAATGAACAGGGCGCTGCCCACCACGGTCGCGACGAAGCAGAAGGGCCGCACCAGTATGGTATCGGCGATAACATCCTCGGGCGACGCCGGCGGCAGGGGCGACTCTTCCTGCCCATCACCCCGGGCAAAACAAGGGGTTGCAAAGAGCAAAGCTGATGCGCTTACGATTGTGACTAATTTGATTTTCATGATTTACTTCCTTTCTGCATAGGTTGGACGGGATGCTGCGGTCGCGGCCCCGCCCTCACTGGGTTCGGCATCGTCGTTGTCTGCGTTGGGCGCGGCTGTGGTGCGATCGCCCTTATCTTTCGGGCGGGTGGAAGACGCTTTCTCCTTCGCAGGCTGACCCGTTGCGGGCTTCTGCGGTTTGTCCCCGCCGGCAGGGGCTTTGGACTCTGCATCTTCCTGAATTTCCTCGATACCGCCTTTCATGTAAAAGTTTCCTTCGGGCACGTCGTCGTGTTTGCCATCGAGGATTTCCTTGAATCCGCGCACGGTATCTGCCACCTGAACCTGCTTGCCTTCAGTCCCGGTAAATACCTGAGCAACACTGAAGGGTTGGCTGAGGAATTTTTGGATCTTACGGGCGCGATAGACTGTGGTCTTGTCTTCCGGCGACAGTTCGTCCATGCCGAGGATGGCGATGATGTCCTGCAGGTCTTTGTAACGCTGAAGCACACGTTGAACTCCGCGGGCCACTTCGTAATGTTCCGGGCCGACGATTTCGGGCGCCAGGGCGCGCGAGGTCGAGGCCAGCGGATCCACCGCGGGATATATCCCCAACTCGGCGATGGACCGCTCCAGTACGATGGTGGCGTCCAGATGCGCGAAGGTCGTCGCCGGCGCGGGGTCCGTGAGATCATCCGCGGGCACATACACGGCCTGGAAGGAAGTGATGGAGCCCTTTTTGGTGCTGGTAATGCGTTCCTGCAGAGCGCCCATTTCGCTGGCTAGGGTGGGCTGGTATCCGACCGCGCTGGGCGTGCGGCCCAGGAGCGCCGACACTTCTGAACCCGCCTGAGAAAATCGGAAAATATTATCAACGAACAGGAGCACATCCTGGTTCTTTTCGTCACGGAAATACTCTGTAATCGCCAGACCGGCCAGGGCCACGCGCAACCTGGCGCCCGGCGGCTCGTTCATTTGGCCGTAAACCAGTGCGATCTTGGATTCGCCGAGATTGTCCTGTTTAATCACGCCGGCCTCGGACATTTCGTTATAGAGGTCGTTGCCTTCGCGCGTGCGTTCGCCCACACCCGCAAACACTGAAACGCCACCATGCAATTTGGCAATGTTGTTGATGAGTTCCATGATGACCACCGTTTTCCCAACGCCCGCTCCCCCAAATGCCCCGACCTTGCCGCCCTTCAAAAAGGGACAGATCAAATCTATCACCTTAATTCCGGTCGGCAACACCTGTGGGGAAGTGGACTGATCGGCCAATGAGGGCGCGGGACGGTGGATCGGATAGAACTTTTCGGCTTTGACAGGGCCGCGTTCGTCCACAGGATTTCCAGTCACGTCAAACACGCGGCCCATGACGGCCTGGCCTACCGGCACGGAGATTGGCTTGCCTGTATCAGTGACTTCCAAACCGCGTTCCAGGCCTTCAGTGCTGGACATGGCCACGGTGCGCACGCAATCGTCGCCAAGCTGCTGTTGCACTTCCAGAGTCAGTGTCACTGGTTCGTTGACGGGCTTAAACTCGACGGTCAGTGCGTTGTGGATGCCGGGGATCCCGCCCGCGAACTCCACATCAACCACTGCGCCGATTACCTGCACGATTTTGCCTTTGTTCATAAAACGTTTGGGGAGTGGAATGTCGGGAAGTGGAATGTTGGAATGTTGGAATATTGGAATGTTGGTACGACGGACCGCCGCCGCGCGGCGGTTGCGGGGACGAGGCCGTCCCTGCCTCTGCTCTTTGCGTCGTCCGCTACAGTTTGTGCCATTTTGAGCATGGGAGAGCGCCGGTTATTCATTGGCTTGCTGGCCGCCGACGATTTCCGATAGTTCGGTTGTGATTTTGCCCTGGCGCAACTTGTTGTAGTGAAGCGTCAGATCTTCGATCAGGGAGTTGGCATTGTCGGTGGCGTTTTTCATGGCCACCATTCGGGCGCTTTGCTCGCTGGCCTTGGCATTGAGCAAGACCTGGTAAACGAAGACGTTCAGGTAAAGAGACAGGAGATAGCCTAGAAAAGCCTCGGCGCTAGGTTCGAAAATGAATTCGAGATAATCGGACGCCAGTTTTTCTTCGGTTATGTTCTCCGGCAATTTCATCCCTTTGACCTCTGCGACCGGCAGATAATCCAGCGAGACGGGCTCCTGGGTGAGTGTATTGACGAACCGCGTGGCGACGACTTTGACTGCGTCCACCTCGCGATTCAGGAATAGGTCACGCGCACAGGCGGCCATGGCCTTGGCCTCGGCATAGCGCGGGGAATCGCCATACGCAAATTCAGCATGAAGCTGGCGTTTTGTGCGGGCGATATACTGGGCGGCGCGGCGGCCCGCGGTAATAAACAGAGTTGTCGCCGGATCGAATTGCGCGGCAACGCGGAACAGATTGCTATTGAGCGCGCCGCAAAGGCCTTTATCACCGCCGACCAGGATGACGGCGGTTTTACGCACCGGGCGCGCTTCCAGCAGCGGGTCAGTGAAATCAACTGCCGCGGTCGTTGCCTTGCGTTGAAGCGCGTAAAGCAACTGCATAAAAGGCCGACCGTTCAGGGCTGCCTGCTGGGCTTTGCGCATCTTGGAGGCCGCCACCATTTGCATGGCCTTGGTAATCTGGGCCGTGCTGCGGACTGATTTGATGCGGCGCCGTATGTCGCGGGTGCTGGCCATTTTCTTAGTCCAAAGTCCAAGGTCCAAAGTCCAAAGTCGGAAACCCAAAGTCCACGGTCCACAGTCCACAGTCCACAGTCCACACCGCGGGCACTGTCGGCCCGTAGGGGATCGTGCTTTGGTAACTGTTTGGAACTCTATGGTTCATGAGTTACGCCGGTTGGGCGGAAGCAGTCGGGGCTGGGGTTTTGGCGGGCTCCGGCTGTTTCTGTATCGGAACGGTTTTTTTGAATTCTTCGGCGGTGGTTTTGAGGTCGGCGGTCAACGCGTCGTTGAGCGCTTTTTCTTTTCCGATTTTTGCCAGGAGGTCGGGTTTCCGTGTGGTTAGGAAATCGGCCAGTTTGATCTGGAACTCTTTTACGCGCTCGACCGGCACATCGTCCACGTAACCATTCTGGACGACCCAGAGCACCGCCACCTGGACCTCGACGGCCACGGGGTTGTATTGCTGCTGTTTGAAGACCTCCATGATGCGCTTGCCGCGATTAATGAGCGCCTGGGTTTTGGCATCGAGGTCGGAACCGAATTGCGCGAACGCGGCCAACTCGCGGAATTGGGCCAACTCTCCCTTTAATTTGCCGGCGACCTGTTTCATGGCTTTGATCTGGGCCGCCGAACCGACTCGCGAAACGGAGATGCCGACGTTGATGGCCGGCCGCACCCCTTGATAGAATAAATCCGTTTCGAGAAAAATCTGGCCGTCAGTGATTGAGATGACGTTGGTGGGAATGTAAGCCGAAACATCGCCCGCCTGGGTTTCGATGATGGGCAGCGCTGTGAGCGAGCCATTGCCGAACTTTTCGCCGACGCGCGCAGCTCTCTCGAGCAACCGGCTGTGCAGGTAGAAGACGTCGCCTGGATAAGCCTCGCGGCCCGAGGGCCGCTTCAAGACAAGCGAAACCTCGCGATAGGCTGCGGCATGCTTGGATAAGTCATCATAGATGATCAACGCGTCCATCCCATTGTCCATGAACCATTCACCCATGGCTGCGCCGGCAAACGGGGCCATGTACTGATTGGAGGCTGAATCACAGGCGGGGGAGGAGAGAACGATTGTGTAGGGCATCGCACCGGCCTCTTCAAGGACGGCGATCACGCGCGCTACGCTTGACTGCTTCTGGCCGATGGCAACGTAGATGCAATACAAGGGCCGGTACGATTTGTCGCCGGCGGCTTCCGCGGCTTTGTTCAGGCGGGCCTGGTTGATGATCGTATCTATGCAAATCGTAGTCTTGCCCGTGGAGCGGTCTCCAATAATCAACTCGCGTTGGCCGCGTCCGATCGGGATCATGGCGTCAATGGGCATGATTCCGGTCTGGACCGCCTGGCGCACCGGCTCACGCCGGATGATGCCGGGAGCGATCTTCTCGACCGGGTAGGCAGCCTTGCTCTGAATGGGGCCCTTTTCGTCCAGGGGCTGGCCCAGCATATTGACCACTCGGCCCAATAGCTCCTTGCCGACCGGCACTTGCAACAGTTTGCCGGTTGACCGGACTTCGTCGCCTTCGTTAATTTTCGTATAGTCGCCGAGAATGATGGCGCCGACCTCGGTTTCCTCGAGGTTCAGAGCCAGGCCGGTGACGCCCTGGCCGAAATCCAGCATCTCATTGAGTTTGGCGCGGGTGAGTCCTTCGACTTTGGCCACCCCATCGCCGATCTCCCGCACAGTGCCGACGTTCTGTTTCGCCGTAGCGGTTTTGAGGCCGGCGATCTCCGCTTCTAATGTTTCTAACAGGTTAGTCATATCACAGGGATTTTGTTGCGATTGGAGAAAGAGTGCTGGGGCGGCCTTGCGCGGCCATATGAGCGCGGCCTTTAGGCCGCTTCACCGTCCTTAGCGATTCACGGGTGTTGAAGACCTCAGCGCTCCCTTGCGTTCGTACGTTGAAGCGGCATAAATGCCGCGCTCCTATCGCCGCGCTGCCCTCAGGCGCGTTTCCCTTCCATCGCGATTCACGCGTGTTAAACATCCGGAAGCTCATGCGAACCGTTCCTTCAGCGCGGCCAGGCGGCCCTTGACACTTCCGTCAAAAACATCGCTGCCCACCGTGATGCGCATCCCACCGATGAGCGCCGGATTGTGCGAGAAGGCGGTGCTCAGGCCGGGCCCGTAGGTATCGGACAACCGCTTCTGAACTTTATCCGCGGCGGGCTGGGGCAACGGCGTGGCGGTTTCAACAACGGCGGAATGTTGGGCACGGTTCAATTTCACGAGCCTTTGAAATTCCTGCAGCACCGGCAGGCAGCGCGGAGGTTTAGCTGCCACCACGCGAGTCAGCAACTGCTGCGCGCGGCCCTCATCCCACAAACCTTTCACCAGGCAAAGGCGGAATAATCGCCTGGCTTCCTGTCGGTCTTGTTTGCGGGCTTTCATGGCTAGGCCCCAATCTGGACTGTCGTTTCTTCAGCCAACCGCTGCTGATCCTGCGGCGTGAGAATCTTGCCGGTAACGGTGGTGGTGGCCTGCACCACCAGATGACCCAGCTCGCGCTTGAGACTTGTGAACATGCGCGCGTGCTCCTGGTTGGCGGCTTCACGGGCCTTGGTGATGATTTGTTCGGCCGCCGCGATGGCTTTTTGAGTCTCCTGTTTCTGCACGCGCGCGGCGGCGGCGCGGGCGTCCTCGATCAACTTGGCCGCCTCAGCGCCTGCTTGCGCCAGCATTTCCTGGCGTTGAGCTTCGGTGCGCGCCAATTCAGTTTTGATTTTTTCGGCATTGGCCAGGCCCTCGGAAATCTTTTGGCGCCGTTCTTCGAGAACACCAAGGACACGCTTATACGCAAATTTGTAGAGCAACGCGCAGACCAGACAGAAACTGATGATCTGGGCGCCCAGATGAATCCAATCCACGCCGAAAGTGCGGGCGATTTGTTCAACCGCATTCCCCTCGGCCGCGTCGGCTAAAATGACGAGTGCGTTCATAATTTCAAATTCAGATCACGCCGATCGGACGCAAGGGCAGCGCCACCGACCGAGCCTGTAGCGCAGATTTCCAATCTGCTGGATCGCAGGTTTCCAACTTGCGACCGCTCAATGATTTACGACCAGCCGGATTCTTGAGATTGCCCATTGCTGCGGCCTTGCGCGTGTTTTTCAATATATTTTTACGACTTTGTCCACGGCCCCGGCGCAGAGGCTGTACGGCCTCTGCGCCCGTCAGACCTTACTATTTGCCGGCCAGGAACAGGGCGTAGAACACGATGGCTTCAGCGAACGCAATGGCCAGGATGGACTGCACCAGGATTTTGGTTGCAGCGCCGGGATTGCGTCCCACCGCTTCCGAGGCCTTCATGCCGATCAATCCGACGCCGAGGGCCGCGCCCAGGGCTGCCAGACCGACATGCATGTTTCCGCCCAATTCCGCCAGTAGGGGCATGTGCGACATAGGTTTGCCTTTCTTTTGCTTTCTCACCGGCCCCCGCGATCGAACACGGTCAGACCGGCGAAATCTTTTCATCGTAGCCGGTGACTGGCGGTGACTTTGGAGTGCGGCGACAAGTCGCCGCTTTCACACTGCGCGACATGTCGCGCAGTTCCAAAGCGCGGACATGTCCGCGCACTCCAAATCCGGCCTTCGGCTAAAAAACGCATAAATCAAGCATGCGCCGCTCCTGGTTCGGCCTCTTCGTGCTGGCAAATCAGCATCGTGAAAACTGCGGTCAACAACATGAAAACCAGGGCCTGGACCAGGCCCACCAACAATTCCAGGAAATAAAACGGGATGGGCAGCAGCCAGCCGAGACCCGGCACCAGGTGCTGCATGGTCTCAAGCATGTTCTCCCCGGCAAAAATGTTGCCGTACAAACGGAAGCTGAGTGAAACGGGCCGGAACAGGATCGAGATGATCTCGAGGCAGCCGACTGCGAAAAACACAAAAATAAGGAGGATTTTCAGCAGACCCGTGCTGTCGCCCTTCGGTGCGAACATTTCCTTAAAGAATCCTACCACCCCGATTTCGCGCAGCGCCCACACGAGCCAACACGCGAAAAAAACCAAGGCCATCGCCAGCGTGAGGTTGAGGTCGGCGTTGGCGCCGCGAAACAGCGGCTGGTCAATGGTGAAACCGTGCCCTTCTGTGCGATAGCCCCAGCCCACCGTGCCCACTCCCGGGATCAGGCCGATCCAATTAGCGAACAAAATGAAGATGAAAACGCTGGCGAAAAACCAGTATGTGCGTTTAACCAGGTGCGAGCCGATAACACCTTCGAGAAAGCCGTAGAGGCTCTCGACCAGCCACTCCCAGAAATTCTGGGCACCGTCGGGAACCTCCTTCATACGCCGGGTGGCGGACTGGGCCAACACTATGAGACCCAGAGCCGCCACCCAGCTCACGACCATCGAGTTGGTGATAGGGAACCCGAATGGGCGTGCAATCTCGACCGCACTTTGAGGCAGGCCGTGCTCCTTGCCCTCGTGCTTTCCAGCGGCCTCGCCACCCGCCGACGGCGTATGCTGGCTCGATTCAGCGGTTGATGCCTGACCTGAGCCGTCCGCTTGTGATCGTGCGCCTGACGAAAGGGAAAAACACAGAACCAACGCCATCACAGCGAAGGCCGGAAACAAGATCCTCACGGGTTTGTGAGAGACGACCACGCGTCGCGTAAATGCACAAGCCGTGCCATGGGCTGTTGACGTGGGAGCGCGGCCTTTAGGCCGCTTCGTCTGAGGAGCGTGGTGTGAGCCGGATTTACCGAACCCGTTCCTCCAAAGAACGGTGAAGCGGCATAAATGCCGCGCTCCTGAGCCAACATGCGCCCGCCGCGTGCAAGCAGTTCGGTTCCGAAGCGCTGGGTCGAGGATCGAGGAAAACCAGACCCAAACGGCCCCGCTGCCGAAAGTCCAAACCCCGCCCCTAGGTCGGTATTCCGTCCTCATCGAAATTCGCAACGATGCGGGCGAATTCCTCAGACACCGGTCAACGAGAGTGGATCGGCTTGGGCATTCCGGGGTCGGGCACGCTTGAGTTGGCTAGCTCCGGCCGGCAGGCTATTTGAGTCGCAGCAGGCGTGGCGGGCGTGCCCGACGGTTGGCAAGGAGAATGCGCTGTAAGTGCGACAAACCCCAATGAAAACGCACGACGACAATGCCGAGATCACGCGCGGCCGCCGCCCATGGAGGCTGCCGGTGCTGCAAGGCATCCTGCCGCTGGACAAGACCCGCATTGCGCCCGACATCGTGGCTGGGGTCACCCTGGCAGCCCTGGGCATTCCTGAGGTGATGGGCTACACGAAGATCATTGGCACACCCGTGATCACGGGCCTTTACACAATGCTTTTGCCCTTGGTCGTATTCGCGGTGTTCGGTTCCTCGCGGCACCTGGTGGTCGGAGCGGACTCGGCGACGGCGGCCATTGTCGCAGCGGCGCTGGTTTCGCTGGCGATTCCATCGGGCCAGAACTACCTGGCGATGACCGGCCTGATCGCTCTGCTGTCGGGAGGGATGCTGCTGCTGGCGCGGGTCTTTCGGCTGGCATTCCTGGCGGACTTCCTTTCGCGCACGGTTCTGGTTGGGTTCCTTTCCGGAGTAGGAGTCCAGGTAGCGTGCCATCAATTGCCCGGCTTGCTTGGCCTGGAAGCCGGAGGGCATGGATTTTTTGGCCAGCTTCTGTTCACTTTTCGACACGTGCCGCAGACACACGCGATGAGTCTGTATATCTCGCTGGGGGTTTTGGCCGTAATCGCGGGCTTCGAACGGTTGGCGCCACGGTTTCCGGGGGCGCTGGTTGCGGTGGTGGGAGCGATCGTGGCGAGCGCAGTGTTACATTGGGGCGAACAAGGCGTATCCGTGGTGGGCGAAGTGCCCCAGGGCTTGCCGGCGCTGCGTCTGCCGGAGGTGTCCTGGAGCCAAGTGATGCCTATGCTGTCGGTTTCCTTTTCCTGCGCCATCGTGATCCTGGCGCAGAGTGCGGCGACGTCGTCGGCTTATGCCTTGCGTTATCGTGACCCGTTCAGCGAGAACGTGGACCTGGTGGGTCTGGCGCTGGCCAACGCCGCCGCAGGGTGCAGCGGAACGTTCGTGGTGAACGGCAGCCCCACCAAGACCGCCATGGTGGACTCGGCCGGAGGGCGCAGCCAAATTTCGCACTTAACCGCGGCGGCGGTGGCGCTGATCGTCTCTCTGTTTCTGACCAAGCCATTGAGCTACCTGCCTCATGCGGTGCTTGCGGCGATCGTTTTTCTGATCGGAGTGAGGCTGGTAGATTATCGGGGACTGAGGGAGATCTTGCGCAAGAAGCCGCGAGAGTTCGCGCTGGCGATGACAACCGGTGTTGCTGTGCTGGTGGTGGGCGTGGAGCGCGGCATAATTTTGGCAATGGTCCTTTCCCTGCTTCAGCACGTCCGCCGGGGCTATCGCCCACATAGCGCGATCATTGTTCACGACCCGGTTGAACACTGGCAGATGAACCCCATAACACCGGTCAGGATGATCGAACCTGGGATGGTGCTTTATTGGTTTGGGGCCGAACTGTATTACGCGAACATCGGGCATTTCGTGGAAGAAGCCCAGAGGCTGGTAAATGAATCCCCGGCTCAGGCGCGCTGGCTGGTCGTGGACGCGGGAGCGATTACCGCGATTGACTTTTCGGCCGGGCGAGCGCTGGTTGACCTGCAAGCCGATCTGGCCCGGAAAGGCGTCGCGCTGGCTTTCGCGCGAGTCAACGACCAACTGCAGGCAGATCTGGATTCGCAGGGGGTGACGCGCGGAATAGGGCCTGACCGGATCTTCAAATCGCGCAAGCATTGTCTTGCAGCCTATCGGGCCACGATTTCGGCAGGCCAGAACCACTCCCCCGAAGATGCTGATGCGGTTATGTCAGCCGCCGAAGAGAAGGTAGTGTAGCTGGTCACGCTTTTTTGACGAATGGAGATTCGAGGTGCTACTGCAGCGAGGATGAACAGCGCGACAGCAGAGTCAGCGCACGCCTCAGAGGGGCGGGAGGCGCCGGGCAAAAGGCCGAGCGGACCACAGCCCGCGAGCCATCCGCGCCGCAAGAAGAACTTCCTGCAGCAACACCTTGATCCCGCGAGCCGGCTGGGTGAGGTGCTCTTCGGACTGATCATGGTGTTGACGGTCACTCTGACCGCGAGCTTGACCGCGAAATCGGGCGCGGCCGGGGTGCGCCAGCTTTTGGTCGCGGCTGTCGGTTGCAACATCGCGTGGGGGATTATTGACGGGGTGATGTACATCATGAATTGCATGACCGTCCGGAGCGGCAAGGCGCGGCTGGTCAGAGCGGTTCAGAAGGCACCGGACCGGGCATCAGCCCTGGAGACGATCCGGCTGATGGTCGAGCCAGGGTTTCAATACCTCACCAAGCCGAGGGACAAGGAGGCGGTGTACGAAGCCATCCTGGAGGAGGTCGTCCACGCGCACCCACCGCGGACCAAAGTAATCCTCGAGGACCTGCATGGCGCTGTTGCCTGTTTCCTGCTGGTGGTGCTATCGTGCCTGCCAGCCGCGGTTCCGTTCCTGATTTTCTCCAACCCCACGCTGGCGCTTCGTGTCTCCAATGTTCTGCTGATTGGGATGCTGTTTTGGGTGGGCCAGAAGTGGGCGTACTATATCCACGGTAACCGCCTGTTAACAGGCGTGGTGATGGTGGCGGTTGGGCTGGCGCTGGTGGGGTTGGCGGCACTGCTGGGAGGGTAAGAGTTCATTTCTCGATATGCCTGAGCGCGTTGACCATTGGAGCGCTCGGAATCCTGATCATACCTCCGAATGGCTGGTCCAGCTCAAGGATCAGGAACACGGCGCCGGCAACCGAAAACGCCGAGGTAACCAGGGCGATTCGGGTGGTGGCGTTGGGGGGAGCAACTACGCTGAAGCCGAAGAAAATGATCACGAGCCAGGCAACCAACGCGATCAACAGAGGGATGGAGATGGAGGAGACCGACTGCACGAGCAGCAGTGTGCGAAGCTGGCCAAGGTCCATGGTGATTCTCATCGCCTGCGTTTTTAGATCGCGTTGTGCATCATCACGAGGGGCAAGGTGTTGGAGGGCTGTATAGAAGGCATTGCCCACCTCCTCGAGCGCCGGGTCCGCCTTCGCGCCAGAGCGTTCGTGCCAGGTCCGGCGAATGTAGTCGGCGATGAGGTTTCGAAACCGAGCCCGGGCATCGGCAGTTTCCGGCCCGTAGAGGCGCAGGGTGCGGTCCAGCAGGGTGGTCTGGGCTGCCAACTGCATCACCTCGCTGCGTTCGGTATCATAGGACCCCTTGGCGGAACTTACCAGCAGTCCCAGGAGCAATGCAGTCATCGTGGCTACCAGGCCCATGGCGAGCTTCACGGCATCCGTGGATTCGGCACTCAGGTGGTTCTGCGGCAGCCTGCGGCGAGCAGCCTGGCCCAATAATACAATCGCTGCCAGGCCCGCAAGCAAAGCGCAGGATGTGAGGAGCGAATTCACAGCTTCCAAACCGCAGGGTGGGACATGGGCGCGCCTTCGTCAACCGAAGACAGCCTTGCCTTGCTAAGAGGTCCGGTATGGAAAGTAAGTTCGAGTGGGCAATTACCCCATAGGAGTTGCCAGAAGAAAGGTCGAGCTATATAACCATCAGGCCATGGCGCGAATTCTAGTCATAGATGACGACCCCGATATGGCGCAATTGGTCAAGGACATGCTCAAGTCCACCGGTCACGAGATCATCCTGGCCGGGAACGGCGCCGAGGGGGTTCGGCAATCGCGCGAGGCTCATCCGGATCTGGTAATCACCGATATTTACATGCCCAGGGAGGACGGACTGGAAACGATCCTCGAATTGCGCCGAAAGTTTCCCAGGCTCGCAATCATGGCGATGTCTGGGCGAGACCATGCCGAGGTGATGCTTTCGGTTGCGAAAAAGCTGGGTGCTATGGCCATCCTCCAAAAGCCATTTGAAACGGAGCGGTTAATTGAGCTTGTTTGCAAAGCGCGCGGGAATAGCTCTGTTATTGCCCAGGACGCCAGCGGTTAATGGCGGTACGACTTCGGGGTGTCAGGTTCGGTCAGGGCCGGCCAGCGACCAGGGAGTCAGCTCCAGGAATTTGATGCGCGTGAACTCAATTCCGGGGCAGCCTGGTTCTCCAAGTCATGTATTAACGCCTGGAACGGGAACGGCGGGTTTTTTGCGGTCGGCTGCCAGCATGCGGGAGAGGGGCATGAGGATCAGAAGGCCGACAATGGCGACGACGACTACCATGACAACGACTTTGGGGTCTTTGAAGCTTTGGCTGCCGACGACGAGGGCGGCGGCGATGTTGCGTTGAGCAGTGGCCTGGCCGAGGACGATGCGGGTGTCGGCGGCCGGTCCGCCCAGCAGCCAACCAACGCCACCGGCCACAGCGATGAACAGAAGGCCAGCCAGTATGCCGCGCGTGCCAAATACGCCCAGGACGCTCTTAAAATTGACAACCGTCAGGAGGGCGATGACCAAGATCAGACTCAGATTCGAGATGCGGTCGAGCGGTGGCTTGAGGCGCGCGGCCGCGACCGGAAATTTGGCTTTCACGGCCAAAGCGCCCGCCAGCGGGAGCAACATCAGCAAAACGAGAGAGCGGGCGATCTTGCCCGAGTTGACCGAGACCCCTGGCAGCAATAGGGGCAGCACCAGCGGCAAATAACCGACGGTGATGACCATCAGCAACACCATCAATCCAACGGAGAAGGCGAGGTTTCCTTTGGCGATTTGGGCCAGTTTCGGGAGGAAGGGCGCGCCGGCGGCAGTTCCGAGCACCAACAATCCCAGGCCTAATGGTTCGTCCAGGGCCAGGAGCTTCGCCAGACCCATCGCCACTACGGGCATCACGACAAAATTCGCGACGAGGGACAATCCGACGAGCCGAACACTGCGCAAGGGGGCGATGATTTGGGCGACAGTGAGACCCAGACCCATGGCGAGCATGCTCGACAGCACGAACGTGAGCATGACGATGGGAACAGCTTTGGCGAGGATTTCCATGGGTATCTAGAAATCAATCTTCAGCCGGCCACCGACCAGGACGGTGGTATTGAAGGTTTTGGTGCTCGGGGAAACGACTTGCAGGTCTGCGCCCAGGTGACACCAACGAGTCAGGGCAGCGTTGTAATAGAACTCGATGCCTTGTTCATCGCGCTGCGCCAGTCCGGGCGGGGCGGGGGGGCCGGCCAGCAGATCTTTGAAATCGCTGGAAATTCCGACGTGAAAGTACCCGAGCCCCAAAGTGTCGCGTTCTCGTCCGGGAACCAGGCCGCCCGCACCGAGACCCACGGTGAGGTTCCAGCCGACCGGATTAGGGTTGCCATCCGACAAGCCGGACATTGCGAAAAAGCCGAGCCAGGTATTGGTGTTGGAAGAGTTTATCCACAAGTATTGATCGAAGTTATAATAGACCGCCCATGAGCCGGATTCTTTAGCTGCCACGAGGCCCTGGCCGGGGATATCCACCCAGGAAGAAGGATCGAGGGAGGTGTAATGACGGCTGCTCCAGTTCCCGCCAAGCACTTGTGTGCCAGGCAGACCAAGCGGGGCGACCGGCACCCGGATTGAACCGGTGAGAACCGCGCCGTCGTTGAAGACCTTGTCCAAGTCGGTAGAGGCCGCGTGATCGTGAGTATCTCGAGCCAGGAAGGTAAACTCCGGCCAGTTCTGTCCGAAGACAGCGAAGCCGGCGCCGTAGGTGGAGTACGGAATGGTGCGCGCATTGATGATGTTGGCGACCATGGCGCTGTTCATGAAGCGCTCGAGCCCGTTCTTACCAGTAAAGTTCAGGCGAAAATCATCGAGAGTATTGATCTTGCCTGCGATGAGCAGGAAGTGATCGAACAGCAACTGGGTCACTTTAAAAGCGGTAAGGCCAGTGACGTCCTGCCCCACTTTAGGAAACGCCATATTGAAGTTGCCGAAGGAGAACATGCCATCAATGGTATTAACATCCTGGCCGTATCGAGTTTCGGCGTGGGTGATGAGTGACAGGCCCGGCCATAAACCCAGTTTGTCTCCATCCAATCTCAGGAAGTAATCAAGCTTACCGCCATACTCGAATTTGCGCTCCTTTCCGCCATCAGCAACGCCCTGGTAAAACTGTGAGAGGTTGAGATTGAGTTCGACGCCATGGTCCGACAGGACGTCTCGCGCACCCCACCAGTTACCGGTGAGGGTAGAGCGTTCGATGAACGTCTCTCCGTCCGGAGTTACCGAGGCCGACTCTGATCCGCTCGAAACGGAGGAGGTTGACGGAGGCAGTTCCTGCCCATAGGCGTACCTAGCGCCTGAAGACGCTGCGGCAGTGGCGATGATCATTGTTATGTGGACGGCCCGGTGCAAGACGATGGATGCGGGCGGCTTTTGTCGGGTATCACATCGTGGCGAGATTGCGCCAGAAATTTGCGATGCTCTCGGAGACCCCGAAGAGCGTGGTGAAGTGCGTCGAGTCCGTCATTACGATGTCGCCGGCGCGCTGCGAGTTGGGCGGAAGCCACAGCAGGCAGTTGAATTCCTTGTTGCCGGCCTCGGTGAATGGATGGGGGCGTTCCATGTCGATCGGCTGCCGGCCCAGGATGTGCACGTCTTTGCCGGCGCCTTTCGTCAGCGCGTAATGTGGCAGGTGCGGGTGCAGGCTGAGCGTTGTGACCTTTTTGAGCAGCCCTTTTTTGTCGAGGTCACGGAACGTGGTCATCGGCACAATGTTCTTCGTGCCTTTCTCCACCGCCGGGTGCAGGCCCCATTCGTTCCAGACCGGGATTTTCAGTCCTTTCATCAACGAGCGCGTGTATTGGCTGAAACGCTGTTGGCGCGGCACGAGCGCGTCTCCGTGATGCCGGTATTCCATCTGTTGCTGTTCGCGGCTCCTGGAAAAACCGACGTCGTGGTGCGGCGCGCACATCAGACATGTGCCTTCGCGCGTCAGCCACTTCTTGATGGCGTCTATTTCCTGCGGCATCGCCTCCTCCTCGGCGAGCAAGTGGTCGAGGCCGAACACCAGTAGTGTCTCGCAGTCGGCCAGGATGCGCTCGTCGATCGGCAGCTTGAAACCCGCCTGATCAATGCGTTGGAAGACGGCGACGGCATTGCCGGTCGCTTCCTGTGAGAGTTTCTGAAAGTCCAGCGTCGAGCGGTGAAACAACTCGAGCGTGCCGGCGATGCCTTGCAAAAATTGGGCGGCTTCGTATTCCGGTCTTTCGAACCCTGGCCAGGCGACACGGCGCACTTCAGTCATCGTCGAGAACCGATTCTCCATTGCCGCGGTGTCTCGCTGGGCTTCCCATGGATAGCTCCAGGTCCAGTAGATGCTCAGGCGCCGTTTACCCGGAGTGTACTTGCGGGCCACGTGGTTCTGGTTGTAGGTGCGAGCCGGCAAGAGTGGGGTGGTCATGTTCTCCTTGTATTCCGGGTGTCAAAAGTCAGGCCCGCTTGTCAGACGCTGCCAACCATCGCAAGGCTTTTAGTCCAGGCAGGAAAAAGTAGGCTCCGCCCCGCACGGTCGTAAACGCGGGCAGACCGGTAATCTTCTTGCGGATGGGCCGTTTGGGCATTTTGTATTCGAGCGTCCCGTCCTGGTTGCCGATGATCGGGTCGCGCTCATTGCCGAGGTCGTGGAAATTTTTGTCGTTCACCCAGACGTTTTGAGCGAACTCAAACTGGCGGATAAGACTCGCGCAGATGACGAACGCGGCAATCCCGCGCTCCGTGCCGTCGTCCGGCGAACCCTCGGGCAGATAGGGGCCGTAAGTGGCGCCGCGCCGGATCATGCGCCGGCGGTTCATGTTTGCGGCGGTGTCACGCGGGTTCATGCGGCGGCAATGGCAGCCCAGGGGCATGGCATACCCGTGCGGGTCCTGCTGCTTGTAATTGAAATTGTTGTTTCGCTTCGGGTCGGCGCCGAGCGCCCGGTCGTCCTTCTCCGGCGCGAGCACCAGCGGCGCGCCGCTACGCCAGCGGCCCATCAGTTTGGCTGCCACCAGTTCCTGCCCCTCCGGCGAGTCGCCGTTTTGCCGCAGGAAGTCGCGGAATTTGCCGACGTGCTCCTCCAGTCGCCGATAAGCCATGAAGCTGCCGTTGCGCGACAGGACTTCCGGCTGGGGAAGGGCCGGGCCGGGCCCGTTCTCGTCCGGGTAGCCCAGGATAAACTCGCCCGCTTTGAGGGGCCCGCCTGAGCCGGGCGTCGGTTCGTCGCCGGAACCTTCGATCACGGGCTGCGAGAGCCGATCCCGGTAGCCGAAATGGTCGTGCGCGTAATCGAAAGGTGGTGTGGCATCCAGATCAAGGGTAGAAAGCACTTCCACGCCCCTGCACTCCGCGATCAGTTTCTGATGTTCACCCGCGCAACGCTCGCGCTCGGCGCTGTCCCGCGAAAACAGGATCGCGATAGCATGAAGGTTTGGGTCGGCCGTTTTGTCCACCCAATGCGAAGGATCATTGGCGCCGGTGTCTCCGAGGGTCTCTGCGCGCGCCACCATGCCCTGACGGAACTCCTCCGGGAACGTGGCGAGCGACGTGTCGTCCACCCCGAGCGCCCGCAGCCCATGGAATGTGAAGGCCACCGTGACCCAGCGCTTTTCATGCTCGACCGATTCTCGCATGGTCTTAGCAGAATGGACTTTGTCCAGAATGCTGGCCAGCCATGCCCGACCGGCTGCGGGAGTTTTGAAGGTGAGAAATTCGTAGCGCCCGTTGAGCGCGGGCGCCCGGGTCAACAAAATGTGTTGGATGTCATCGAATTCCAACATGGCTGGGGCTATCGAGTGCCTTTCGCCCACGCCCAGGCTGTTAAACGCCACCCTGCAGGGAACCTGCGCAGTGCAACTGTAAACACCGCACCGGATTGCGATATCTGCAGACCCCGTGCCTGGAACGTCATGCTCGCTGGCACAACTACGTACGCGCTATCGCCCGTAACATTAATATGCCACGGTTCGCCCAAGCTGACGATGTATCCTCCAGCGCCTTCCTTTTCGCCGGCAACCAGCACGTCGCTGTACCATTCCTCGGCGGCCTTTGCGCCGTGCCAGGTGTGCGGCGGGAGTCCATCGAGTATCGCCATCGGGTCAGCACAGACCGAAACCATTCCCTTTGCGTCGCCTTTGTTGAAGAACTGCACGTACTGACGCACTGCGGTCAGCGGCTCGTTCGCGTTTTCCTTACCGGTTTTCATTCTAAAGATTTTTGCCGGCCCGGGGCTGATTCACTGCATCTGGTCGAGCATGGCCGAAAAGGAGGCCTTGAGCTGCAGGGCCTTCTTGATCTCGTCCGCGCTCACAAATGGATACTCGCCGTATTCGAGGAAACTCGGGCACTGATGGTCGCGAACATACTGCACGAATGAGGATGGGTTCGTTTTCCAGTCCTTGGGAAAATCTTCGAGATTTTCAAACACGGTGTTGATGCCATAGGCGCTGAAGAGCGCCACGGCATCTTCGGTGTATTTATCGAAGTCGGTGTCGAAGATCCCCTGATACATGAAATAGGTTTCGCCTTTGACCGGGAATAGCAGCCAGCGCAGATAATGGAGCTTGAGCACCGCCAGGCAGTCCGGTTTGTCGGCTACCGCCTTCTCAAGCTTCTTCGCGTGTTCATAGAACACCTCTTCCCGGCCAGGGATGATTTTGGCCAGGATGGAAAACCCGTAGCACGCCGGCGTTTTGGGGAAGATCGGGCCGTATCTGCCGCGTTCTGGTTTATCGCCAAAGAAGCCCCCTTTGGGGATGGCCGTCGCCAAAGGTTTGGTCCAGTCGTTTTGAAGGGATGTTGTGGTTGCCATGGTCGGTTGTAATTATGTTTTGCGAACAGATAGCTAAAGGTATGCCGCGGGTACGGTCCGAAAGATGCCTTCAGCTTTGTCACTAGCCTGCGTGCTTGGGAGTGCGCAGGAAGCCACGGCAACAATCATCAACAGATGTTTATAAAGGTCGAGAAATCGTCTTGAAGTCGTCATTCCGCCCTGAATCTGCGGAGTTTCGCCAGCGGGTCGAGGTGGGTGGGTGGGGCAGCCCCTCCTGGGAATCGTCCGAGCGACAAAGCCTGCCATGTTCAAGTCGGGCCAAAGTTTATTGATTGACAAGACGGGCCGAAATGTTGTCTAATACCCCGTCATCAGCCATATCAGTTATCGGGTATGCGACATTCGGGCAAGAAACGGATCCAGCTCAGGACTGGGGCGCTAATCGAACGTTTGGTTCGCTTCCTCTTTGTCTGCGCAGTCTTTTGGACGCCCAGCTTTGAACTCCTTGCCCAAACGAGTTGCGCGCCGCTGCCGGCCGGAATCGTGAGCTGGTGGCAAAGCGAGGGTAATGCGATTGATTTAGTAGGCGCCAATAACGGCAGCCTGGTGGGCAGCGTCAGTTATGGGCCAGGGATAGTGGGCCAGAGCTTTGTCATGGGTGGCAATGGCTCTTACGTGCAGATCTCCAATTCGGTGGCTTTGCAAGTGCAGTCCTTCACCATCGAGGCCTGGGTCAAAAGGGCCAGTGCATCGAATGCGACTGGTGGGTCCGACTTCGGCGGCAACCTCTTCGGCTACGGCACTGGTGGCTATAATTTTGGCATCTACAATGGCGGACAACTTAGCCTGACAAAAACTGGAACCAGCGATGTGCAAAGCGTGGCGCTGGTCACGAACACCAGCTTCCATCATTTGGCGGTTACCAAGACGGGCAGTACGGTTGTATTTTACGTAGATGGAGTGGCCTATCCTGCGGCGGCTTATGACCCCGGCTTCACTTTTTCGACAACGCCAGTGATCGGCGCCCTGGGCACGAGCCTGGGCGCGAGCTTCTGGGGCACCATTGACGAGATGAGCTTCTACAACCGCGCCCTGTCGGCCAGCGAGGTCCTGTCCATCTATACGGCCGGAAGTTATGGCAAATGTCTGCTTGCGCCGAGGATCACAGTTCAGCCGACTAACCAGATAGTGATCCCGGGAGCAACCGCGTACTTTACGGTTACGGCTGCCAGCACCTCACCCCTCGCCTACCAATGGCAGTTCGACGGCAGCTCTTTGGCTGGTGCAACCAACTCATCTCTCGTTATCACCAATGTTTCGCCAAACCAGGCGGGCACTTACGCGGTCCTCGTCAGCAATACCAACGGCTCCGTGCTTAGCTCGAACGCCGTGCTTTCGCTGTTCCAGACCAATTGTACTCCTCTCGCGAGTGGAATCGTCAGTTCGTGGGAAGGGGACGGCAGCGCCGTGGACGTTATCGGCGGGAACAACGGTAGCCAGGTCGGCAACGTGAGTTACGGGCCGGCCATGATTGGCCAGGGTTTTGTGTTAGGCGGCAGCGGTTCTTACGTCCAGGTGTCCAATGCGCCGGCTTTGCAGGTCCAAATTTTCACCATCGAGACATGGGTCAAAAGGGCCAATTCCACCTTCACAACTCAGAGCGGGAACGCCGGCGGGGAGATCTTTGCCTATGGGCCGGGAGGCTATGCGCTGGCCATCTACAACAACGGCAGCCTCAGTCTGAGCAAAGTGGGCGTAAGCGAGGTGATCAGCCCCGTTCTGATCACCGATATGAACATCCACCACCTCGCGCTCACCAAAACGGGCAGCACGGTTGTATTCTATGTGGACGCCGTGGCCTACCCTATGTCCGCGTATGATCCCGGCTTCACCTTCTCCACAACGCCGGCCATAGGCGCAACGCTGGGCTTTAGCACTGGCCAATATAATTTTTGGGGCATTATTGACGACCTTGCCTTTTACAACAGGGCTCTGTCCGGAACTGAAATCTTTTCGATTTATGCCGCCGGTTATTTCGGCAAATGCTTTCCACCGGCAGCGCCGGCAATTACTTCTCAGCCGACCAATGAAACAGTCGTCGCAGGCGCGGCCGCGAATCTTGCGGTCGCAGCCATCGGCTTTCCGCCACCCGCTTATCAATGGCAGTTCAACGGCAACCCTTTGGCCGGTGCAACGAACTCCGGACTGGCTTTCCCCAGCCTGTCGTTCGCTCAACTGGGCGCCTACTCAGTCCTCGTCTCCAACTCCATGGGCTCAGTAATCAGCTCAAACGCCGTGCTCTCGTTCGTGCAGAGCAATTGCACGACTATGGCCTACGGGTTGGTGGGTTGGTGGCCGGCCGAGCTCAACACTGCAGACCTTGTGCTGGGTAACACTGGGACGCTGACCGGCAACGTCTATTACAGCCCCGGCAGGGTTAATGAAGCTTTTGTGTTTAGTGGCGGTAATGGATCGTATATCCAACTCTCCAATACGCCGCCGTTGCAGGTGCAGTCATTCACCATTGAGGCATGGGTCCAAAGAGCCAATTCTTCCGTCAGCACCGCCGGCGGGAACTCCGGAGGCGTCATATTCGCTTACGGGCCGGGCGGGTATGCCTTGTCTATCTATAACGACGGCCGGCTTAGCCTGAGCAAAGTGGGAGGCACTGAAGTCACAACCACCGCCCTGCTCGCCGATACAACCTATCATCATCTGGCTGTGACTAAGACGGGTACCACGGTTGTGTTCTATCTGGATACAGTGGCCTATCCCGTGGCGGCCTATGATCCGGGATTCACTTTCACCGCGACACCTGCAATAGGCGCAACCCTGGGCTTCAGCCCCGGACAATATAACTTTTGGGGCAACATCGATGAGGTCAGCGTATATAACCGTGCACTTTCAGCCGGCGAAATTCAGTCCATCTACGCCGCCGGCAGCTACGGCAAATGCTATCCCGTGCCGCCGCTGTTCGTCTCGCAGCCGACCAATGAGGCGGTCTCCCTGGGGAGCACAGCCTACTTTAGCGCAGCGGCAGCAGGCATCCCGCCGGTGGCTTATCAGTGGCAATTCGATGGCGCCTCCCTGGCCGGAGCGACCAATTCAGCTTTGGTCATCCCCAATGTTTCGCTGGGGCAACTCGGATCCTACTCGGTGCTGGTGACCAACTCCGCGGGCGTGATTCAAAGCTCCAATGCGGTGCTCTCGCTCTTGCAAAGCAACTGCACGCCGCTGGTGTCGGGCCTGGTCGGTTGGTGGCAGGCAGAAGGAAACGGTCTGGAGGGAATCGGCGGGATCAACGGCACACCGGTGGGCAGCGTCAGTTATGGGCCGGGCATAGTGAATCAGGCGTTCGTGATGGGCGGCAACGGCTCCTATGTGCAACTGGCCAACTCGTCAGCTTTGCAGGTCCAATCCTTCACCATCGAAGCCTGGATCCAGCGCGCCAGCGCGTCAGTGGCAACCGCCGGTGCCGGGGCGGGAGGGAACATATTCGGTTATGGTAGTGGCGGTTACAATCTTGGCATCGTCAACAATGGCAGCCTGAGTCTGACAAAAGTGGGTAGCAGCCAAGTACTGACCAGCGCCGCGCTAATCACCGACACTAACTTCCATCATTTGGCGGTAACAAAAACGGGCACCAACGTCATCTTCTACGTGGACGGTGTGGCTTATCCAGTGGGTTCTTACGATCCCGGCTTCACCTTTGGAACTATCCCGGCCATCGGGGCCCTGGGCACGGGCCAGGGCTCAAGCTTCTGGGGGAACATTGACGAATTGAGCTTCTACAACCGGGCTCTTGCGGCCAGCGAGGTGCAGTCAATTTACGCAGCCGGAGCGTACGGCAAATGCGCTGTTGCCACGGCGCCGGCAGTTGTCTTGCAACCGACGAATACCGCAGTTGTGGCCGGGCTCACGGCATCCTTCGCCGCAGCGGCGGCGGGCCTACCCCCTCCCGCCTACCAATGGCAACTGAATGGCAACCCGCTGGCCGGCGCAACAAATTCTTCTCTGGTGGTTTCCAACGTCACGCTCAGCCAGCTCGGCGCCTACACGCTTCTAGCCACCAACTCTCAAGGCTCCGCACTCAGCTCGAACGCAGTGCTCTCTTTTGTCCAAAGCAACTGCGCCGCTCCCCCACTGCAAGGCCTGATAAGTTGGTGGCAGGCAGAGGGCAATTCCGTTGACATCGTGAGCGGGAATAACGGCACGCCGGTGGGCAGCGTCAGCTATGCTCCGGGCCTTGTGAACCAGGGTTTCCTAATGGGAGGCAATGGCTCCTACATTCAATTACCAAACGTGCCGGCGTTGCAGGTCCAGTCCTTCACCATCGAGGCCTGGGTAAAAAGGGCGAGCACTTCGCTGGCCACTTCCGGCGGCGGCACGAGCGGCAATGTTTTTGGTTACGGCACGGGCGGTTACAACTTTGGAATGAACAATAATGGCGCGCTGCTTTTAACCAGGGTCGGCACCAACGGCGTCCAGACCTCAACGCTCGTCACCGACACCAACTTCCATCATCTGGCGGTGACCAAAACAGGCATCAGCCTGGTCTTTTACGTGGATGGAGTGAGCCGTTTCACGGGCTCCTACAGTGCCGGGTTCACATTCGCCACCACGCCAGTTATAGGAGCCCTGGGCACTACCGTGAGCAACAGCTTCTGGGGCGCCATTGACGAAGTGAGCTTCTATAACCGGGCGCTTTCCGCTGCTGAAGTTCAGTCCGTCTATAGCGCCGGCAGTTACGGAAAGTGCAGTTCTTCCACAGCGCCTGCGATAGTGACGCAGCCAACAAACCAGGCGGTGCCTGCGGGCGCGACCGCAACTTTCGCTGTGTCGGCCACCGGTCTGCCGCCACCTGGTTATCAATGGCAGTTCAATGGCAACCCAATCTCGGGAGCAACGAACTCTTTTTTGGCTGTTCCCAATCCCGCTGCGAACCAGCTTGGAACATATAGCGTGCTGGTATCAAACCTTTCTGGATTTCTATTCAGTTCCAACGCAGTCCTCTCGATTTTGGCCAGCAACTGCGCGCCGATCACAATCCAAGGCCTGGCGGGTTGGTGGCCTGCGGAGGGCAGCAAAGCCTCGGACATCGTCAGCGGCAACAACGGCACGCAGGTCGGGACCGTGAGTTATGGCCCGGGCATGGTGGGCCAGGGTTTCGTTATGGGCGGCAGCAACTCGTATATCCAACTCGCCAGCTCGGCAGTTCTGCAGGTCCAGACTTTCACCATCGAGGCCTGGATCAAACGGGCCAGTACCTCGGTTGCCACCGGCGGCACCAACGAGGGAGGCAACATTTTCGGCTATGGCAGTGGGGGTCACAACTTCGGCATATACAACGACGGGCGCTTGAGCCTGACCAAGGCGGGGTCCAGCGATGTCCAGACTCCCCCGTTGGTTCGCGATACCAATTTCCATCACCTGGCCGTGACCAAGACCGGCAGCAATGTTGTTTTTTACGTGGACGGCGCCGCTTACCCCGCGCCGCCTTATAGTCCGGGCTTTTCCTTCGGGACAGCGCCGGTCATAGGCGCGCTGGGCACAAGCCTGGGCTCGAGTTTCTGGGGCACCATTGATGAAGTCTGTTTTTACAACCGGGCGCTTTCTACCAATGAAGTTCAATCCATCTACTCCGCCGGCCTCAACGGCAAATGCTCGCCCATCGTCACCTTGCAACCAACCAACGTCACGGTCATTGCTGGCGCCAACGCCTCCTTCTCAGTCGGGGCCCTGGGCGTGCCACCGCTCGCTTATCAGTGGCAATTGAACGGCAATCCATTGGCTGGGGCGACGAACTCCTCTTTGGTTGTGACTCAAGTTTCACTCGGCCAGCTCGGCGCCTATGCCGCGCTGGTCACCGACGCGCGCGGTTCGGTGCTTAGCTCAAATGCCAGTCTGGCTCTGCTGCACACCAATTGCACGACTCCGGGTTATGCATTGGCGAGTTGGTGGAGCGCCGAGGGGAATCTGTCGGACAATGTCGGTGGCAATAACGGCACGGCTATTGGGGGCGTCAGCTACGGTACCGGAATCGTGGGCCAGGGTTTCGTGATGAATGGCAACGGATCTTATATCCAACTCAGCAATGCTCCGGCGTTGCAAACGCAAACCTTCACCATCGAGGCCTGGGTCAAAAGGGCCAGCGCTTCGGTTGCAACAGCCGGAGGCGGAGCGGGAGGCAACATCTTTGGTTACGGCACCTCGGGTTATAATCTTGGCATCGTCAATAATGGCAGCCTGAGCCTGACCAAAGTGGGAGACAGCCAGGTCCAATCTGCAGCGCTCATCGCTGATACCAACTTCCATCACCTTGCAGTCACCAAAGCCGGCAGTGCGGTAATATTTTACGTGGACGCAGTCGCCTATCCTGTGGGCGCGTATGATCCGGGATTCACCTTTACGACGACGCCGGTCATTGGCGCATTGAGCACAAACCAGGGTGCCAGTTTTTGGGGCACCATTGACGAGCTTAGCATCTACACCCGCGCCCTTTCAGCCGCCGAAGTCCAATCCGTCTATGCCGCCGGCAGCTACGGCAAGTGTGCAGTTCCTTCTTCACCTCTCATTGTTGTGCAACCCACGAACGCGGCTGTCGCGGCAGGCGCCTCCGCGTACTTTTGGGTCGGCGCAATCGGTCTTCCGTTGCCTGCGTATCAATGGGAATTCAATGGCAATCCCCTGGCCAACGCGACCAAGTCTTCGTTAGCTGTTCCTGCTGTGTCGTTCAGCCAACTCGGCACTTACACGGTGCTCGTCACCAATTCCAATGGCTCGGTGCTCAGTTCAAACGCAGTCCTCTCTTTTGCCCAAAGCAATTGCGCCCCAGTCCTGCCCGGCATGGCCAATTGGTGGCCAGCCGAAGGCAACGCCGTGGATGTTGTGAGCGGCAATGATGGCGTCCTCGTCGGCGGCATCAGTTTCGGCCCGGGCATACGATACCAGGGTTTTGTTTGTGATGGTATTACTGGCTCTTACGTGCAGCTTGCCAATACTACCAATCTCCAAACTCAGACCTTCTCCATCGAGGCCTGGGTCCAGAGAGCCGATCCTTCCCTCGCTACTCGCGCCGGCACCCCCGCCGGTGAAATCTTCGCTTATGGTCCCGGGGGCTATGCCTTCGCCTTGTACAACGACGGGCACCTCAGCCTCAGTAAAGTCGGAACGAGCGAAGCAACCACCCCGGTCCTGGTCGCCGATACCTATTGGCATCATCTGGCTGTCACCAAAATCAGCACCAACGTCGTTTTCTACGTGGATGGAGTCGCGTACTCGGGGGGAGCCTACGATCCGGGATTCACTTTCACCACAACCCCGACGATAGGCGCAACGTTGGGCTATGGCCCGGGCTACAACTTTTGGGGCACCATTGACGAGGTCTGCTTTTACAACCGTGCCCTTTCCGCCAATGAAGTTCATTCCATTTATGCGGGAGGGATGTACGGCAAGTGCCTCCCATCGGCCGCGCCCACGATTGTTGCGCAGCCAACTAACCAGACCGTTGCTGCGGGCAGCCCGGGTTACCTTATTGCGCCGGCGACAGGCGATCCCCCGCCTGCCTACCAGTGGCTCTTCAACGGAATCCCCCTGGCAGGGGCAACAAACTACTCACTGGTTTTTCCCAGTACTTCGCTCGCTCAGCTTGGCACCTACACCATGCTCGTGACCAACTCCGCAGGTTCGACCCTCAGCTCCAATGCCGTCATCGCGTTTCTGCAGAGCAATTGTACGCCCTTGCCCTCGGGGATCATGGGTTGGTGGGAGGCCGAAGGCAATGCGGTGGACCCAATTAACGCCAATAACGGCACTCTCGTGGGCGGTGTCAGTTATGGTTCGGGTATGGTGTTCCAGGATTTCATTCTGGACGGTGCCAGTGGCTCTTATGTGCAGCTTGCCAACACCACCAACCTCCAAGCTCAAACCTTCACCATCGAGGCCTGGGCCAGAAGGGCTAGCGCTTCACTCGCCACGGGCAGTGGCAACACCAGCGGCGAAGTTTTTGCCTACGGGCCGGGCGGCTATGCCTTCGCCATCTACAACGATGGCCACCTCAGCCTCAGTAAAGTGGGAACCAGCGAGGTGATAACTACACCTCTGGTGACAGATATAAACTTCCATCACGTGGCCGTAACCAAAGCCGGAACCAACGTTATATTTTACGTGGATGGCGTGGCCCATCCCGTGGCAGCTTATGACCCAGGATTTACTTTCACCACGACGCCGGCCATCGGTGCAACCCTGGGCTTGGGCGAGGGGCAACACAACTTCTTGGGCCAGCTTGACGAGGTGAGCTTCTACAATCGGGCTTTGTCAGGCAGTGAAGTCTATTCAATCTATGCCGCCGGCAGCTACGGCAAGTGCCTTCCCTCGGCTGCGCCGGTAATTGTTTCGCAGCCAAAGAACCAGAGCATCCCGGCGGGAACGGCGGCCTCTTTTGCGGTAGGGGCCGCAGGCACGCCAACGCTCGCCTATCAATGGCGATTTGATGGCGCCCCTTTGTCCGCAGCGACCAACTCTTCTTTTGTTGTGCCAAATGTCACTCTGGCCCAACTCGGCACCTATACCGTTCTGGTCACCAACTCGCATGGTTCATCGCTTAGCTCGAACGCCGTGCTCTCTGTTCAGCAGAGCAATTGCACGCCACCCGTAGTCGGCATGGTGAGTTGGTGGCAGGGCGAAGGAACCGCCGTGGATATCATCGCCAGCAATAATGGTGTTCTGATGGGCGGCGCGAGCTACGTTCCTGGCATCGTCGGCCAGGGTTTTCTGTCCGATGGCAATAATGGTTCGTTTGTCCAAATCTCCAATTCGCCGGCGCTGCAAATCCAATCCTTTACCATCGAAACTTGGGTCAAAAGGGCCAGCGCCTCACTGGCCACGGCTAGCGGTAACCCTGGTGGCCTCATTTTCGGCTATGGCCCCGGCGGCTATACGTTTGGCATTTACAATGACGGGCGGCTCACCCTAAGCAAAGTCGGCGTCAGTGAGGTCACAACGACGGCACTCATCGTCAACACCAACTTCCATCACCTCGCCGTAACTAAAGCAGGTAGCACGGTGGTTTTCTTTGTGGATGGGGTCGCTTATCCCGCAGCCGCCTATGATCCGGGATTCGTTTTCACTACCCCGCCGGCCATCGCCGCCACTTTGGGCTTTTCACCGGGCCAATACAACTTCTGGGGCATCATCGACGAGGTCAGCTTCTATAGCCGCGCTCTTTCTGCGTCTGAAATCCAGTCCATCTACGCCGCCGGCAGCTACGGCAAATGCAGTCTGCCCGTGCGGCCGGCCATTATTGCCCAACCTCTAAATCAGACAGTACCAGCGGGCGGCTTAGCGTCTTTCACAGTAGCGGCGACCGGCATCCCGGCCCCTGCCTATCAATGGCTGCTAAACGGCACTCCTGTAACTGGGGCGACAAATTCCTCCTTGGTTCTCCACAGTGTTTCTCTCAGCCAACTCGGCACCTACACCGTGCTCTTAACCAACTCTCAGGGCTCGCTGCTCAGCTCCAACGCCCTGCTCTCGTTTCTTCAGACCAGTTGTACGCCTCGGCCCTCTGGCATGGTTGGCTGGTGGCAGGGCGAAGGCAATCCTGTGGACGTTGTAGGCGGCAATAACGGCATGCTGTTGGGAGGCGTCAGTTTTGGCCCCGCCATGGTGTACCAGGGCTTTGTGTCGGACGGAAATAGTGGCTCTTATGTCCAACTCGCCAACACCCCCGCTTTGCAGGTGCAATCCTTCACGATCGAGGCTTGGGTTCAAAGAGCCAGCGCGACCGTTTCTACCGCCGGCCCGACCGGCGGCAACATTTTTGGTTACGGCCCCGGTGGCTACAACCTGGGCATGTATAATGATGGGCGGCTGAGCCTTACCAAGGTGAATAACAGCGAAGTCACGACCGCGGCGCTGGTCACCGATACGAATTTTCATCACCTGGCCGTGACCAAAACCGGCACTAGTGTTGTGTTTTATGTGGATGGAGTGGCCTATCCCGTGGCCGCTTATGATCCAGGGTTCACGTTCTCATCCACTCCAACCATAGGCGCGGCGTTAGGCGCGTTCCTCGGCAATTACAATTTTTGGGGCGCCATTGACGAGCTTGGCTTCTATAACCGTGCCCTCTCGGCCAGTGAAATCTATTCCATCTATGCCGCCGGCAGTTACGGCAAATGTCTGCCCTCCGCTTCCCCGACATTCGGGTTGCAACCCACTGACCAACCCGTCGCAGCAGGGACAACCGTAACCTTCGAATCCGCCGCGATGGGCAACCCGCCGCCTGCCTATCAGTGGAGATTTAACGGGAATCCTTTGCCCGGGGCGACGAACTATTTCCTGATTGTACCGAATGTTTCGCTCGGCCAGGTTGGCTCATATACCGTGCTCGCAACGAATTCGGCCGGGTCGCGGCTTAGCTCGACCGCACTCCTTTCCATTCTTCAGACCACGTGCAGCGCTGTTCCGTCCGGCCTGGTGAGTTGGTGGGCCGCAGAAGGCAATGCGACGGACATGGCCGGCGGCAATCACGGCACAGCCTTCGGCAGTGTCAGCTACGGCCCGGGCATCGTTTATCAGGGGTTTGTATTGGGTGGCAGTGGGTCCTACGTACAGCTCTCGAACTCCCCGGCCTTGCAAGCGCAAACATTTACCATCGAAACCTGGGTCAAACGAGCAAGCGCCTCAGTCGCTACGGCCAGCGGCACCCCGGGCGCCAACCTCTTTGGCTACGGCCCCGGCGGCTGGAATCTTGGCATTTATAATGACGGACGCCTCAGCTTCACCAAGGCGGGCTCCAGCGATGTCCAGACCGCAGCCCTGGTGACCGATACCAATTACCATCACCTGTGCGTGACGAAAACGGGCAGCACCGTCGTCTTCTATGTGGACGGTGTTGCCTACCCGGCGCCAGCCTATGATCCCGGATTCGCCTTTTCAACCACGCCAGCTATTGGGGCTATGGGCACGACTGGCGGCTACAACTTCTGGGGCACGATTGACGAGGTCAGCTTCTATAATCGCGCCCTTTCTTCCAGTGAGGTCCATTCCATCTACGCTGCAGGAAGTTATGGCAAGTGCCTTTCTCCACCCTCGCCTGTTTTTTATTTACAACCCGCCAGTCAGGCTGTGGCATTGGGCAGCACCACATCCTTCACCGTGGCCGCGTCTGGCAGCCCGCCGCCCAGCTATCAATGGCGATTTAATGGCAGCTCTTTTGCAGGCGCAACCGGCACTATTTTTGTTGTTCCCAATGTGTCGCTGAGCCAGCTCGGCAGCTACTCCGTGCTAGCCAGCAACTCGCAAGGTTCAAAGCTCACTACTAATGCCGTCCTCTCCCTCCTCCAGAGCAATTGCACTCCGCCCGTTTCGGGCATGGTCAGTTGGTGGGGCGCCGAAGGCAATGCTGTGGATCTTGCCGGCAGCAATAACGGTGTGATGGTCGGCAACGTCACCTATGGTCCGGGGCTTGTGTATCAGGGCTTTGTCTTTGGCGGCAACGGCTCCTACGTCCAACTCTCCAATTCTCCAGCCTTGCAGGTGCAATCTTTCACCATCGAGGCCTGGGTCAAACGGGCCAGCGCCTCGCTCGCAACCGCCAGCGGCGGTGTGGGCGGCAATATCTTTGGCTACAGTACAGGCGGCTACAATTTCGGAATGTACAATGACGGTCGCTTGAGCCTGGGCGTAACAGGCATCAGCGATATCCAGACCGCGATCCTGGTCACAGATACGAATTTCCATCACCTCGCGGTAACCAAAGCCGGCAGCACGGTGCTTTTCTATGTGGACGGAGCGGCGTACTCAGTGGGGGCCTATGGCCCCGTGTTTGGCTTTTCGACAACCCCTGTCATCGGAGCTCTTGGCACCGACCACGGCGACAGCTTCTGGGGTGCCATTGATGAGTTGGCGATTTACAATCGAGCCCTTTC
Source organism: Verrucomicrobiota bacterium (assembly GCA_003176045.1). GTDB lineage: Bacteria > Verrucomicrobiota > Verrucomicrobiia > Limisphaerales > UBA8199 > PSRM01. Next base: position 34,184 of record PSRM01000297.1, read on the forward strand.
CGCCAGTGAAGTCCAGTCCATGTATGCAGCCGGCAGCTACGGCAAATGCCCGCTCCCGGTGCCGCCAGCCATCCTTGTCCAACCCTCCCCGCAATTCGGCTCGTCCGGAAGCGCCATTAGCCTGGCCGTGAGCGCCTCGGGCTCAATGCCACTCGGTTATCAATGGAGCTTCAATGGCCTCCCGCTTGCCGGCGCAACTGCGACGTCCCTGGTTTTGTCCAACGCTCAAGTCAGCCAGACCGGCACTTATAGCGTCATCGTTACCAATGCCTTCGGCATGGCGCTTAGCTCCAACGTCCTGGTCACGGTCATGCACCCAGCGCTCTATGATCCGGCACTCGCGTTCTCGGCTGCGTCCAACCCGGCGGGGGTTTGGAGCTACGGCTTCAGCAGCAACTTGGGCGGCGTTTTCATTTTGTTCCAGGAAGAACTCCAGGTTAGCGGCGTGGACTTGTGGCGAACGAACATTTCAGGCGCTGCGCCATCCGCATTTCACAACGGCACGACCGGCACCGTCACGATCTATAACTCAATTGTAATGCCGCCGGGCGCTCTTGGTCTTCATCCGGGCATAAACGCCCAGTACTCACTGGCCCGCTTTACCGCTCCCGCCGCCGCCCAATACCAGGTGCTGGCTGCCTTCTCCGGCCTTGACTCAAACGGCACCACCACCGATGTCCACGTCCTGACCAATAGAGTTTCTATTTTCGACGGCATCGTCAGCGGCTTCGGCGCCGGCACCGGACCCACGGTCTTCCTCACTCCCATCTTAAACGCGGGTGACTACCTAGATTTTGCCGTCGGTGTCGGACCAGACGGCAGTTACAGTTCGGATGCCACCGGCCTATCGGCCCAAATCGGAATCAACCACGCTCCCACAGCCCGGAACCTGCCGCTCGCAACCAGCCAAAACCACCCGGCAAGTGTCACAATTTCCAATCTGCTCCTCTACTGCTCCGACCCGGATTCAGATCCGCTCAACGTTAGCAGCGTGACCACAACCAGCACCAATGGCGGCACCGTGACCTTAAGCCCATACGCTATCACGTACACGCCCGCGGCTAGCTACGCCGGAGCTGACCGCTTCACTTACACAGTCGCCGACGGCCACGGCGGTACCGCTTCCGCCTACGTCCTGGTCATCGTGGCATCTTCCAACCAGCAATCGCCGACCATGCTCACGCCGGCCGCAATTTCCGGCGGATTCCAAATCAATTTCCTCGGCTTCCCCGGCTACACCTACAGCTTGCAAAAAACTTTCTCAATCTTAGGCCCCTGGACCACTCTCGCGACGATCACCACAGATGGCAGTGGCCTCGGCTCGTACCCCGATCTCAATCCGCCCGCGAGCCAGGCCTTTTACAGAGCCACTTATCCTTAGCAACCGCCTGCAGGCGACAACGTGAGGAGTCCCTTCTTAATCTTAATCTTTCTCTTAATCTTAATCGCTCATTTGACAACTCTCCCACTTTGCGCGATTTTCCCCAGCCTGCATTCGCAGGCTTGGCGCTAGCCCAGCCCACGCGAGGGTAAGAGCGGGGTTGTCCTGGCTAGCCTCCAGTTCCGGGGCTTGGCTTTTCTCTGTCCCTTCGTCATCGAAAACTCAGTCGAACCTTTGCCACTTGAACCTTGAACCTTGAACCTTGAACTTTGAACTTTGAACTTTGAACCTTGAACCTTGGACTTTGAACTTTGAACTTTGAACTTTGGCCTTTTGGACCTTGGCCTTTGGACTTTGGACCTATTCACCTGACACTTGAGACATGACACTTGACACTTCACACTCGACACCTGCCTTTGGCCGCCCAATCCCGGCCACAACCGGCCCGCAAGGGACGCCGAACGCATCCAAAAGGCCCAAAAGGCAGCTTTGTCCCATGACTCCCCGCCCCCCCTCAAAAACGGCTCTTTTGGCCGCCCAGCGGAAAGGTAGCTGGACTCTAATTTCATTGACGCTACCACTCATATCTAATCTAATGAGCATCATGGCTTCGCGGTTGGCATAAAGGTATGAGCTATCCCGGAACAGGCGCCTCCAAAATCCTTGGTGGCTTCAGCCTTTTGCTTTCAGTCAGCGCGTTTCTCGTGGCTACCCTGGAAGGTTCAACCCTGCGTGCCAACTGCTCGGCTCCGCCTTCCGGACTGGTTGGCTGGTGGCAGGGCGAGAACAGCACCCTGGACAGCGCAGCCGGCAATAACGGCGTCTGGATCGGAAACCCGGGCTACGGCCCGGGCAAGGTCGGTCAGGGATTCGTTTTCGATGGCCTCGGATCGTATGTTGTTCTCGACAACACGCCCAATCTCCAAACACAAACCTTCACCATCGAAGCGTGGGTAAGAAGGGCCGATCCGACTTTTGCAACTCGCGGTGGAGCGCCCGGTGGCAGCATGTTCGGTTACGGGGCCGGCGGCTACAATTTCGGAATGTACAATGACGGGCGCTTGAGCCTGACCCAAACGGGGTCCAGCGATGTCCAGACGGACTCCCTGGTGAGCGACACCAACTTCCACCACTTGGCCGTGACTAAAACCGGCAGCGTCGTAGTCTTCTACGTGGACGGCGTGGCCTATCCCGCAGACCCCTACGATCCCGGGTTCATTTTTTCGACACCGCCGGCCATCGGCTCAGGCCAGGACCCAAGTTACAGTTTCTGGGGCACGATTGACGAAGTGAGCTTCTACAATCGCGCGCTGTCCGCCGCGGAGATTCAAACCATTTACAATGCCGGAAGCTCCGGCAAGTGCATGGCCCCGTATGTGACCATTCAACCGGTCAACCAGACCAATAGCGCCACTACGACCGCAACTTTCTCGGTTGTAGCAGGTGGCAGCCAGCCTTCGTCATACCAATGGATTTTCGGCCGCGACAAAATCCTTCGCGGAGCGACCCAAAACCCGCTCGTCCTGACGAACATTCAATTCGTTGAGGCCGGCCCTTACAGCGTGGTGATCTCCAATTCGGCAGGGTCCACTCGCAGCTCCAACGCCGTTCTGAAGATCCTTCCGCTCGCGCTCCCGAGGATTCATTTGCAGCCCACCAATCAGACAGTGATCGCGGGCGGCACTGCTTACTTATCAGTGAAAGCGACCGGCAGCCCGGCCCCTGATTACCAATGGCGATTGAACGGCAGAGCGTTGGCCGGGGCGACAAACTCCGTTCTGGTTCTGCCCCACGTTTCAGCCAGCCAGGCAGGCACGTACACTGTTCTGGTCCACAACCATGCCGGTTCCCTGCTCAGCTCCAGAGCCGCCCTGCGCATGCTTCGCACCCGGTGCGCCGCTCCGCCCGCTGGCCTCGTGAGTTGGTGGCAGGCCGAAGGCAACGCGACGGACCTGGCCGGCGGAAATGACGGGACGCTCGTCGGCTCCGTGGCCTACGGCCCGGGCATGGCAAACCAGGGCTTTGTTAGCGATGGAACTTATGTCTCCTGTGTGCAGCTCGCCAATGCGCCGGCGTTGCAGGTCCAATCATTCACCATCGAGGCGTGGGTGAAAAGGGCCGATAGCACGGTTGCAACGGCCGACGGCGGCAGTGGCGGCAACCTCTTTGGTTACGGCGGCGGCGGCTACGACTTTGGGATGTTCAATAGCGGGCAACTGGTCCTCAACCAGGGTGGGCAAGGCGGTGTCCAGACTACTGCGCCGCTGGTCACAGATACAAACTTCCACCACCTGGCCGTGACCAAGACCGGGACTAACGTCGTGTTCTACGTGGATGGCGCGCCCTATCCTGTGGGCCCTTATGATCCCGGGTTTACTTTCTCGAGCACACCCGCCATCGGAGCCCTCGGCACGGATGGAGGCGCCAGCTTTTGGGGTACTATTGACGAGCTCAGTTTCTACAACCGCGCGCTCTCGGCTGGCGAAGTGCAATCCATTTATACCGCTGGCAGTTATGGAAAATGTCCAACAATCTCTCCTGCCATCACGGCCGAGCCTGTGGGACGGACAGTTTTTACGGGCGCCAGCGTTTATTTGAATGTCGCGCCCTCCGGGGCTGAGCCTCTGACATACTTGTGGAAATTCAATGGCGCGCCTCTGCCCATGCAGACCAACCTTTCGCTGTTGCTCACGAACATCCAAATTGCGCAGGCCGGCCTTTATAGCGTGCTGGTTTCCAATTCATTCGGTTCCATACTCAGTTCCAGTGCCGTGCTTACGGTCCATGCCCCAACCCATTGCCCTCCTCCACTGCCAGGCATCGTGGGTTGGTGGCCTGGAGCAAGCAACGCGCTCGATATTGTCGGCGGCAACCATGGGGCAACCGCCGGCGGCGTGAGCTACGCGCCCGGAATGGTCAACCAGGGCTTCAATTTAGATGGAAACGGCTCGTATATCCAGTTGCCCAACGCCCTGGCTTTTCAGGTTCAGTCCTTCACCATCGAGGCCTGGGTTCAAAGGGCCAGCGCGTCGGTTGCCAACAACAGTGGCGCAGGAGGCGGCAATATTTTTGGCTATAGCTACGGCGGCTACAATCTGGGCATATACGATGACGGTCGGCTGAGTCTGGCTAAAGCGGCAAACGGCGACATCCAGACAACGCCCCTGATCACCGATACCAACTTCCACCACCTGGCTGTAACCAAGACAAACGCCACCGTCATTTTCTATGTGGATGGCGTGGCGTATCCGGTCGCGCCTTTTGACCCTGGCTTCACCTTTGCTTCGACGCCGGTTATCGGCGCTCTGGGGACAGACATGGGCGCCAGCTTCTGGGGCATTATTGATGAAGTCAGTTTCTATAACAGGCCCCTTTCAGCGGACGAAATCCATTCCATTTACGCCGCCGGAGGCAATGGCAAATGTTCGAGCCTGGCGATCATCTCAGAGCCGGCCAACCAAACCGTGGCCGCGGGCAGCACGGCGTACTTTGCAGTGACGGCTGTGACCGACCCGCCCGCTGCGTACCAATGGAAATTCAACGGCAGCGCCCTGGCTGGAGCGACCAATTCCATCCTGACCATTCCCAACACCGCGCTCGAACAGCTCGGCAGCTACTCTGTGCTGCTGACCAATGCCCAGGGCTCGGTCCGTAGTTCAAATGCCGTCCTGTCGCTGCTGCAAACCAATTGCGCGCCGCCAGTGCCTGGCATGGTCGCCTGGTGGCAGGCCGAAGGCAACGTGATTGATGTCGTCGCAGGCAATAATGGCGCGTTGGCCGGGGGCGTTACCTACGGCCACGGCATGATTTACAGCGGATTTGTCCTGGATGGGAATCATGGTTCCTACGTGCAGCTCGCCAATTCGCCGGTCCTGCAGGCGCAGTCTTTCACCATCGAGGCCTGGGTCAAGCGCGCCGATGCCTCGCTGGCGACGGCTGCCGGCAATCCGGGCGGCCTGATCTTCGGCTACGGCCCGGGCGGCTACACCTTCGTCTTGTACAACGACGGGACGCTGGGCCTCAGCAAAGTTGGAGTTGACCAAGTCACCACTGCCGCTCTGGTGACAGACACCAACTTCCATCATCTGGCCGTGAGCAAGTCGGGCCGCACGGTGGTGTTTTATGTGGACGGTGTGGCTTATCCTGCGCCGTTCTATGATCCCGGATTCGCCTTCACAACCACGCCCGTGATCGGTGCCACCCTGGGCTTCGCCCCAGGCCAATACAATTTCTGGGGCACGATTGACGAGCTAAGCTTCTACAACCGCGGGCTCTCGGCCACAGAAGTCCAGGCCATTTATGCCGCCGGAAACTATGGCAAATGTCTTCCTTCGGCGATGCCGACATTTGCTCTCCAACCGGCAAGCGAAGCCGTTCCCTCAGGCGCCACGGTTTACCTCGAGGCCGTGGCCACAGGCGATCCCCCGCCTGCCTACCAATGGCAATTCAACGGCACCCCTCTGCCTGGAGCGACGAACCCCGTCCTGGCGCTTAGCCCCATTTCGCTCAACCAGACTGGCGCATACAGTATGCAGATAACCAACTCGCACGGCTCGGCGCTCAGTTCCAATGCCGTGCTCACCCTTTTGCAAACCAATTGCACGCCTGTCCCGTCGGGTCTGGTGAGTTGGTGGGGCGGTGAGAGCAACACCCTGGACTTTGCCAGGCTGAATGACGGCGCGCCCGTTGGTGGCGTCACCTATGACGCCGGCATGGTGGGCTCCGGGTTTGTTTTCGGAGGCAACGGGTCTTATGTCCTATTGTCCAACTCGCCCGGTCTGCAAGCGCAATCCTTCACCATCGAGGCCTGGCTGCAACGGGCAAGTTCCTCCGTCACTACTGGCGGCGGGGACGCCGGTGGAGAAATTTTTGCCTATGGGCCAGGTGGCTATGCCTTCGCTCTCTATAACGGCGGTAGCTTGAGCCTGAGCAAAGTCGGCGCCAGCGAGGTCACAACCGCCAGCCTCGTCACCGATACAAACTTTCACCACCTCGCCGTCACCAAATCCGGAACGGAGGTCGTATTTTACGTGGACGGTGTGGCTTACCCCGCGCCGCCCTATGATCCAGGCTTCACTTTTTCCACCACCCCTGCCATTGGGGCAGCCGTGGGTTATTTCGGGGGGCAATATAGTTTTTGGGGCATCATTGACGAGATAGCCTTCTACAATCGCGCGCTTTCGGCTGACGAAGTTTTTTCGCTGTATGCCGCCGGCAACTTTGGGAAATGTCCTTTGTCCTTGCCTCCGGCGATCCTTACTCAACCCGTGGGCCAGGCCATTTCGGTCGGCAACAGCGCCAACCTCACGGTGAGCGCCTCGGGCTCGTCCCCGCTTTCTTATCAATGGAGCCGCAACGGAGTCCCGCTCCCCGGCGCAACCAGTTCATCGCTGACCCTGTCCAACATCCTGCTTAATCAGGCCGGCTCCTATAGCGTTACGGTGACCAACGTGTTTGGGGCGGTGCTCAGCTCCAATGCCCTCGTCCAGGTGTCGCACCCATTCCTCTACGATCCCGCGTTGGCTTTTTCTATTTTTTCCAACCCTGCGGGCGTATGGAGTTACGGCTTCAGCGCCACTCTGGGCAGTCCTTTTAATTTCTGCGCGGCGCCACTACGGGTTCTCGGCGCCGAGGTGTGGCAGACCAGCCTCTATGGCGGGCCCCCATCGGTTTGGTTCAACGGCACCACCGGCGTGGTCATGGTTGGTACGATGATCTTCCGACCAGGTGGCCTTGGCCTGCAGCCAGGCCCAAACGGCGAGGATTCCATCCTCCGTTTCACCGCTCCGTCAGCAGGCATTTATGAGGTCCTGGCCGCCTACTTTGGAATTGATACGATCGGGACCTCCACCGACGTTCACGTGCTGACCAACGGCGTCTCTGCCTTCGATGGCGCCGTCAACGGCTCCGGCCCAGGCTCTGGGTCCACAAACTTTTCGATTTTCAGTCTCAAAGCCGGTGACTCTGTGGATTTTGCGGTAGGTGTCGGACCGGATGGCTCTTTCTATGCCGACGCTACGGGCTTGTCTGTTCAAATCGGCATCAACCATCCACCCACCGCCTCGAACCTCCGCCTGGCCACCTGGCAAAACCTCGCTGCGAACATTCCCATCTCAAGGTTGCTCGCATCTTGCACCGATCCTGACGGCGACGCCGTCACCTTTAATGGTGTTTCTGAAACCAGCACCAACGGCGGCAAGGTGGTGCTCGACGCAAACGCGATTATCTATACCCCTCAGCCGAACTATATCGGACTCGACCGTTTCACTTATACGGAAGCCGATGACCACGGCGGAAGCACGTCGGCTTATGTCCTGGTCACCGTGGCCGCTTCAAATCAGGAAACTGCCACCATGCTCCCCCCCATCGTGATACCCGGAGGCTACCAGATCGGTTTTCTAGCCTTGCACGGAGTCACCTACAACTTGCAAAGAGCCTCATCAATCAGCGGCCCCTGGACCACTCTGGCCGCAGTCACCACCGATTCCAATGGCCTTGGGATCTACGTAGAAACGAACGGACCTGCAGGAAGCGCTTTTTACAGAACGATTTACCCCTAGAAGCAGCCCAAAAAGAACCTTCCCGTTATTCCCCAATTCCCCGGCTTGGACTAGTTCCGTGCTTGACACGCTTGGCTTTGTCTCGTTTAATACACACAATCGGCTTTGTTCTGCGCAAAGGCATGAGTTATTCGCGCACACACCTGGTCCAGATTAGTACCGGCACAGTCCTCGGACGTTTTCGGAACTTTCTGGTTCTGGCGCTCGCCTTCGTACTGTGCGCCGTCAGGTTGTCGGCACAAACGAATTGCGCGCCCCTGCCGGTCGGCATTGTGGCTTGGTGGAGGGCCGAGGGCGATGCCGTGGATGCCATCAGTGGGAATAACGGGGCACTGGTAAACAGCACCGATTTCGGCGCCGGCATGGTGGGCCAAGGCTTTGTGTTTGATGGATACGGAACTTACGTCCAGCTCAGCAATGCCCCAGCTTTACAGGCCCAGTCTTTTTCCATCGAGGCGTGGGTCCAAAGGGCAAGCGAATCCGAGGCAACGGATACTGGCGACCCTGCAGGATACATTTTCGGCTACGGTTCCGGCGGTTACAACTTCGGCGTTTACAACGACGGACGTCTTAGCCTTGCCAAAGCAGGGTTTAGCGACGTCCAAACGCTGCCCCTGGTGACCGACACCAGCTTCCACCATCTGGCAGTAACCAAAGCGGGGAGCACGGTAATTTTTTATGCGGACGGAGTTGCTTATGCCGCTGATTCTTTTGATCCGGCATTTACCTTTTCCACGACGCCTGTCATAGGGGCCCTGGGAAAGGACCTAGGGAACAGTTTCTGGGGCACCATTGACGAGGTCAGCTTTTATGACCGGCCACTTTCGCCTGACGAGCTGCAGGCTGTCTACGCTGCGGGAGCTTACGGTAAATGCGCTTATTCGCTGGCTCCGGTGATCACCTCGCAACCACCAAATGAGAGTGCTCCTCTGGGTGGCCCTGCTTATCTGGCTGTGAGAGCCACAGGAGGGCTGCCGCTCGCGTACCAATGGGAACTCAACGGCAGCCCATTGATTGGCGCGACCAACTCGTCTTTTTCTGTCCAGAATGTTTCGGCTGACAAGCTGGGGCCCTATGCCGTCCTGGTGACCAACTTTGCCGGCTTGGTCCTCAGCTCGAATGCGGTGCTGACCATTCTGCAGAGCAATTGCACGACCATGCCTGCTTCCTTGATTGCCTGGTGGCAGGGGGAGGGCAGCGCCCAGGACACAGTCGGCGGCAACGATGGTGTCTTGGTTGGAGGCGCCGGCTACGGTCCGGCCATAGTAAACCAGGGATTCGTTTTGAGCGGCAACAGGTCTTTCGTCCAGCTTGCCAATTTGCCGGCATTACACAGCCAGTCGTTCACGATCGAGGCTTGGATCAAACGAGCCAGCGCGGTGAGCGCGACCGCTAGCGGCAGCAGAGGAGGAAACATTTTCGGCTACGGCAACGGCGGATACAACCTCGGGATTTACAATGACGGACGCTTGAGCCTGACCAAGACCGGCAACAGCGATGTCCAAAGCTCGGTATTGATCACAGATACCAATTTCCATCACCTGGCGGCGACCAAAGCAGGAAGCAACGTAGTATTCTACGTGGATGGGACCGCTTATCCAGCAGCACTCTATGATCCTGGCTTCACCTTTTCGACAACGCCTGTCATTGGGGCCTTGGGCACGACCCTCGGCGCCAGCTTCTGGGGTATTATTGACGAAGTGAGCTTTTACAACCGGGCCCTCTCGGCTGGGGAGGTTAAGTCCATTTATGACGCTGGGAGTTATGGGAAATGCACTTCTCCTTTGAGCATAACGATTTACTCGCAGCCGACCAATGAGACTGTCGCTGCGGGTCTCACGGCTTTCTTTCAAATAGACGCGGCGGGTATCCCGCGACCGGCGTACCAATGGGAATTCGACGGCACCCCTTTGGCTGGAGCCACTAATTCCTTTTTGGTGCTGCCAAATGTATCGTTGAATCAGCTCGGCACATACTCCGTCCTGGTGACCAACTCTCAAGGCTCGATCATTAGCTCCAATGCCGTACTCTCTCTTTTGCAGAGCAATTGCGTCCCCGTGCCGTCCGGAATCATAAGTTGGTGGCGGGGCGAGAACGATACCGTGGACATTGCAGGCGGCAATAACGGCACGCTGATCAATGGCGTAGGTTACGGCTCTGGTCTGGTGGGCAAAGCTTTTGTTTACGACGGTAGTTTTGGCTCGTATCTGCAGCTCACAAATTCGCCGGCTTTGCAGGTTCAAACCTTTACTATCGAAGCCTGGCTAAAGAGGGCGAGCGCCTCGGCGGCCACGGTTTTCGGTGGAGGCGGAAGCATATTTGGCTATGGCACAGGGGGTTACAATTTTGGGATCTATAACGACGGGCGGCTAAGCCTGACTAAGACGGGGACGAGCGACGTTCAGACTACAACCCTCGTTACGGATACCAATTATCACCACTTGGCAGTGACTAAAACGGGCAGCAACGTGATGTTCTACGTGGACGGAGCGATCTATCCGGCACCGCCTTATGACCCTGGTTTCACTTTTTCGACAGCGCCTGTGATTGGGGCGTTAGCTACGGGTCGTGGCGACAGTTTCTGGGGCACAATTGATGAGGTGAGCTTCTACGGTCGGGCATTATCGGGTGCTGAGATCCAGTCCATTTATGCTGCTGGGAGCTATGGCAAATGCGTTCTCCCGCCGACGCTTACCGTGCATCCCGCCAGTCAGGTGGTGGCTCTGGGTGGCAGCGCCGCGTTAAAGGAGGTTGCTTTCGGGGCAACGCCTCTGTCGTACCAATGGAATTTTAACGGCACACCATTGTTCGGCGCGACCGCTGCCTCCCTGACCTTATCAAACGTCCAATCTTCTCAAGCTGGATTTTACGCTGTCACTGTCAGTAATGCTTTCGGAACGGTCCAGAGCTCGAACGCTTTCTTGACCGTCTTGCACCCAGTACTCTACGATCCTTCTCTCGAGTTTTCCCCGACCTCCAACCCCTCGGGGCCATGGAGTTACGGCTTCAGCACCGCTCTTGGCAGTCCTATGGCCTTATACACCGAAGACCTCCAGATGAATGGCGCAGATGTATGGCTGACGAATCGCTCCTGCGCCAACGTTCTATCTGCGTTTCACAACGGCACGACAGGCGTGCTGACGCTCTCCAGCACAATCATCCTGCAGCCGCGCGCGCTCGGTCTCCATCCAGGCTGCGACTTCGAGTACTCAATTGCTCGTTTTACTGTCACCTCGGCTGGCCAATATGAGGTCGTCGCTGCGTTCTCTGGCCTTGATACCCAGGGAACAACCACCGACGTGCATATTCTCACCAATGGCACCAGGATTTTTGACGGGCTAGTAAACGGGTTTGGGCAAGGCACAGGGCCGACGATTTTTATAGCTCCGGCGCTTAAAGCCGGGGATTTTCTGGACTTCGCAGTTGGCGATGGACCAGACGGCTCCTACGCTAACGACGCCACCGGACTGTCGGTTCAAATTGGTATCAATCATCCCCCCATAGCTCCGAACCTGCAACTGGCGACGAGGCAAAATCAGCCCGTCAGTCTCCAGGTCGCCAAGCTCCTTCTCCTGTGCTCGGACCCGGACACGGACCCACTGAGCGTGACGGGTGTTACATCCCCCAGTACGAACGGTGCTGCGATCGTTCTGAACTCCGGCACCATCACCTATACCCCGCCCGCCAATTTCATCGGCTCTGACCGCTTTAATTATACAGTTGCTGATGGCCACGGCGGCAGCGCATCGGCTTACGTGCTAGTGACCGTGGCCCCGGCGAATCAGCAATCGGCAAACATGTTGCCGCCTATCATCATAAGCGGTGGCTACGAAGTGAGTTTCCTCGGCCTGCCCGGCTACACCTACAGCCTGCAACGAGCCTCCTCGGTCACTGGCCCCTGGACCACCCTGGCGACCATCACCACCGATTCCAACGGCCTCGGCACCTATGCCGACACCAACCCCCCTCCCGGAAGCGCTTTTTACAGAACTACTTATCCTTGAGACTTCGTCCTCCACTTCTTCATGAACTTTGTCTGAGCAGAACGACTTTGGACTTTGGACCTTGGACTTTGGACTCTCTAGCATGGGGTATTCACCTTTGCTTTTCGAATTTGCAAGCCGAACTCCGACACGTATGGTTCAACCGAACCGGGCTTCTGTTAGGAGGAAAAGGTATGTCTGGTGCTGAAATGAACTGCTGGGGAACTATCGCTGCTTGCCGAACTGCGGGAGCATACAGGCTCCTACTCCTTGTTGTCGCCCTTTTCGCAGCGAGCGTCCCGCTCTTGGCTCAACCGAGCTGCACGCCGCTGCCTGCGGGCATCGTGAGTTGGTGGCGGGCCGAGGGTAGCGCCACCGATAGCATCGGCTCAATTCTGGCGACGCCAGTGGGCGGCGTTAGTTACACCCCGGCTGTGGTGGGCCAGGGCTTCTATTTAAGCGGTAATGGCTCTTACCTCTCGCTGACCAATTCGATAGGACTTCAGGCGCAAAACTTCACCATCGAAGCCTGGATCCGACGGACCAGTGCCACATTGGCCACTGAAAGCGGGAACCCCGGCGGCCTGATCTTCGGCTATGGTCCCGGCGGCTATACGTTTGGCATTTACAATGACGGGCGGCTCACCCTAAGCAAAGTCGGCGTGAGCGAGGTCACAACCACGGCCCTGGTTGCCAACACCAGCTTCCATCACCTGGCAGTAACGAAAAACGCCGCCACGGTGGTGTTCTATGTGGATGGAGTGGCTTATCCTGCGGCCGCTTATGACCCCGGTTTCACTTTTTCGACCACTCCAGCCATCGGCGCCACTTTGGGCTTTTCCCCGGGCCAGTACAATTTCTATGGCATAATTGATGAGTTGGCCTTTTACAACCGCGGCCTCGCCGCTGCGGAGATCCAAACGATCTACGCCGCGGGCAATGCCGGGAAGTGTGTCGCGGCAACACTTCCAAGCGTCACTTTGCAACCGGCTAATCAAGCTGTCCCTCTCGGCACCCCGGCAGTTATCGCAGTCACCGCCGCCGGGAGTCCGCCACTCTCTTATCAATGGAATTTCAACGGTAGTTCCCTGCCAGCAGCCACGAACAGCGCTTTCCTTCTACCCCATGTCTCGTTGGATGAATTGGGATTGTACTCCGTTCTCGTAACCAATGCCCAGGGATCAATCCTGAGTTCGAATGCAGTGCTGTCCCTGGTCCAGAGCAACTGCGGGTCGGCCCCTTTGGGCATCGATGGTTGGTGGCAGGGGGAAGGCAGCACCGTGGACAGCATCGGGACCAACAACGGGATCATCACCGGAAACACAGCCTACGGCCCGGCAATGGTCGGCCAGGGATTTGTTTTCTCGGGCGCTGGATCCTACGTCCAATTGGCTAACGCAACCAATCTCCAAACCCAGACCTTTACCATCGAGGCATGGGTCCGCCGGGCGAGCACTTCCCTTGCGACTGCCGGCGGCGCGACCGGCGGGAACATGTTCGGCTACGGTAGCGGCGGCTACAATTTTGGAATGTACAATGACGGCAGCCTGAGCCTGACCGCAGCAGGGGTCAGCGACATCCACACCTCACCCCTGGTCACTGACACCAACCTCCATCATTTGGCCGTGACCAAAACCGGCAGCACGGTCGTTTTCTACATGGACGGCGCCGCTTACCCGGTCGGCGCTTACGATCCGGGATTTTCCTTTTCAACAACACCCGTGATTGGCGCTCTGGGCACCACCCTGGGCTACAGCTTCTGGGGCTCCATGGATGAAGTAAGCTTTTACAGCCGGGCGCTCTCGGCAAGTGAGATTCAAGGTATCTATGATGCCGCGGCCTTCGGCAAATGCCTGGCGCCATACATCGGCGTACAGCCGGCCAGCCAGACCGACAGTGTGACCGCCACGGCCAACTTTGCGGTCAGCGCGGGCGGCAGCCAGCCGCTGTACTACCAATGGTGGTTCAACGGCAGCAATCTCCTGGCCGGCGCGACCAGCAGCATCCTGACGTTGCCCAACCTCCAGCTCAGCCAGGCCGGTTCCTACCGTGTAGTCGTCAGTAACGCCGTGGGTTCCACTACCAGTTCCAACGCGATCCTCACCGTGATACCTTTCGCGGCGCCTGCAATCAGTTCACAACCCACAAATCAAACGGTGGTTGCCGGCACAACCGTTTCCTTTGGGGTCAGCGCCACAGGCAATCCGCCACCCGCTTACCAATGGCAATTTGATGGCACTCCGTTGCCTGGGGCTACAAACTCCGTCCTGAGAATCCCGCATGTTTCGCCGGACCAACTCGGCGCCTATCGCGTGCTGGTAACCAATTCCGTGGACTCCGTGCTCAGCTCCAACGCCGTACTGTCGTTCATTCAGAGCAATTGCACGCCGGTTGTGCCAGGCCTTGTGAGTTGGTGGCCGGCCGAAACCAATAACACTGACATTGTCAGTGGTAATAACGGCACCAACATCGGTAATGTCACCTATGGGCCGGGCATTTCGGGCCAGGGATTTGTCATGAACGGCAATGCCTCTTATGTCCGGCTGGCCAACAATACGAATCTTCAAACTCAAACGTTCACCATCGAGGCCTGGGTTAAACGCGCCAGCGCGTCCGTCACCACCGCCGTCGCTGCCCCGGGTGGCAGCATCTTTGGCTATGGCGGTGGCGGTTGGAATTTTGGGATCTACAATGACGGGCGCCTGACCCTGACCAAAGTTGCTTATAGCAATGTTCAGACCCCGGCCCTGGTCACCGACACGAACTTCCACCACCTGGCTGTGACAAAGTCCGGCAGTAATGTCGTGTTCTTTGTGGACGGCGTGGCTTATTCTGTGGGGGCCTATGATCCCGGCTTCATGTTCGTATCAACGCCGGCCATAGGAACCTTGGGCGCCGGCTCTAGCGCAAGCTTCTGGGGCGAAATTGACGAACTGGGCTTTTATACTCGCGCCCTTTCTGCCAGCGAAGTCCAGGCCATCTATGCTGTGGGAAGTTACGGCAAATGCCCCATTCTGGCGCCGTACATCACCGCGCAGCCCGCCAACCGGACGAACACCGAGAGCACAACCGTAAGTTTCTCCGTGACCGCTATCGGTGCGCCGCCGTTGTTTTACCAATGGTTGTTCAACGACACAGCTCCTCTCTCGGGAGCCACAAACAGCCTGCTGGTCCTGACGAATGTCCAGCTCAGCCAGGCCGGCTCGTACAGCGCAGTGGTCTCCAACGCGCTGGGTTCAACCGTTAGCTCCGATGCCATGCTGGCAGTCAATCCGGCCGTGCCGCCAACACTTACTTTACAACCGACAAATCAGGCGGTGCCTCAGGGTGGTCTAGCCTATTTTGCTGCTTCCGCTATCAGCGATCCGCCTCCAGCTTATCAGTGGCGGTTCAACGGCAGCCCCCTGGCTGGCGCGACCAACTCCAATTTGGTTCTCGTCAGTGTTTCGCCGGGGCAACTGGGCACATACGACGTGCTGGTGACCAATTATGCCGGGTCGCTGCTCAGCTCGAACGCGGTGCTCAGCCTTTTGCAAAGCAATTGCTCGCCCGCTTCATCGGGGTTGGTCAGTTGGTGGCAGGCCCAGGGCAATGCTGTGGATACTATCAGCACTAACAACGGCACGCTCATCGGCACTGTGAGCTACGGGCCAGGCATGGTGGGACAGGGTTTTGTCTTGAATGGTAACGGGGCCTATATCCAGCTTGCTAACTCAACCAATCTCCAAACCCAGACGTTCACCATCGAAGCCTGGATTAAACGGGCCAGTGCTTCGTTGGCGACGGGCAGCGGCGCACTGGGCGGTAACATCTTTGGCTACGGTTCTGGCGGCTACAATTTTGGGTTGTACAACAACGGACGGTTGAGCTTGACCAAAGCCGGGACCAGCGATGTGCAGACCGCGCCCCTGGTGGCTGATACGAATTTCCATCACCTGGCGGTAACCAAGACAGGCAGCACAGTTGTCTTTTATGTGGACGGGACGGCCTATCCCGCGGGCGCTTATGACCCCGGATTTACTTTTTCGACAATACCGGTGATCGGGGCCCTCGGCACGAGCCTCGGCGGCAGCTTCTGGGGCACCCTTGACGAAGTAAGCTTTTACAATCGCGCCCTGTCGGTTGGTGAAGTTCAGTCCATTTACGCCGCAGGAATTTTCGGAAAGTGCCCCCCTTCGGCGCCCTACTTCACCATGCAGCCGACCAACCGAACGGATTATGTCGGGGGCACGGTGATTTTTGCGACCGCAGTTCTTGGCGCTCCGCCGTTGCATTACCAGTGGTGGTTCAACGGCACCAATCTCATACCTGGGGCCACGAGCAACGTGTTGGTGCTGAATACCGTGCAGCTCAGTCAGGCAGGCTCTTATAGTTCCGTGGTCACAAACTCGCTGGGCTCGGCGATTAGCTCGAACGCCGTATTAACTCTGAACCCGGCGTTCGCCCCTACCATCACTTCTCAACCTGTAAATGCCAAGGTGTTCGCGGGCGGCACGTCGTACTTTTCTGTGATGGCCACCGGCGGCCCATCGCCAGCCTACCAATGGCAGTTCAATAGCGCCCCTTTGGCTGCAGCCACAAGCCCGACTCTGGTTATTTCAAATGTTTCGCCTGGCCAGGCCGGCACATATGCGGTGTTGGTGACCAATTACGCCGGCTCGGTGCTCAGCTCGAACGCAGTGCTATCGGTGGTGACCAATTGCACGCCCCCGCCGCCGGGGTTGGTAGGCTGGTGGCAAGGGGAGGGCAACGCCGTGGACCTTGCCGACGGAAATAACGGAACGCTCGTGGGCAGCGTTGGCTACGGCGCTGGCATGGTGGGCCAGGGTTTTGTAATGGGGGGCAGTGGGTCCCTGATACAGCTTGCCAACGCAACTAATCTCCAAACTCAAACCTTTACCATAGAGACTTGGGTAAAAAGGGCGAGCGCCTCGGTTGCGACCGGCGCCGGCTCGGCTGGTGGCAATATCTTTGGCTACGGCACCGGTGGCTACAATATTGGAATATACAACGACGGGCGCCTCAGCCTGACCAAAGTGGGACAGGATGAGGTCACAAGCACGGCCCTTGTGATGGACACGAATTTTCATCATCTGGCAGTGACCAAAACGGGCACTAACGTGGTATTCTATGTGGATGGCGTCAGCCATCCCGTGGCCCCTTACGATCCCGGATTCACGTTCTCAACCAGCCCGGTTATCGGGGCGGCGCCCGCAATGGTCCCTCTGGGCAACAGCTTTCTGGGCACCATCGACGAGGTAAGCTTCTACAACCGCGCCCTTGCGCCGGATGAAGTCCAATCCATTTACGACGCAGGGAGCTATGGGAAGTGCTCGACGATCCCGCCCATTATCCTCGTGCAGCCCACCAACCAAACTGTTGTGGCCGGAAGCAGCACGAGTTTCCAGATCGCCGCCGCCGGCAGCCCGCCCCTGGCCTATTCCTGGATGCGCAATGGAGCGCCTTTGGCTTCCCAAACAAATCCTTCACTGCTCCTCACCAACATTCAGGCTTCCCAGGCCGGAACTTATTCTGCCCTGGTCTCCAACTTGTCTGGGTCCATGTTGAGTTCGAACGCCGTGCTCATAGTCGTTGTGCCGACCAATTGCGTTCCTCCGGCGCCGGGCATGTTGAGTTGGTGGCGAGCGGAAGGCGACGCCATTGACCTGGCCGGCGCGAACGATGGCACTCCAGTGGGCAGCGTCAACTACGGCCCTGGAATGGTGGGGCAGGGCTTTGTCATGACCGGCAATGGCTCCTCCGTGCAGCTTGCCAATTCCCCCGGCTTGCAGGTGCAGGACTTCACCATCGAGGCCTGGATCAAAAGGGCGAGCGCGTCTGCTGCAACTGCCGGCAGCCAGAGTGGTGGGAACATTTTTGGCTACGGCACCGGTGGCTACAATCTCGGGATGTACAACGATGGCAGCCTGAGCTTGACCAAAATGGGAGAAAGCCAGGTTAATACGACGGCGCTGGTGACCGATACCAATTTCCATCACGTGGCGGTCACCAAGACGGGAACCAACGTCGTATTCTACGTGGACGGGATGGCCCATCCGGTGACGCCTTACGACCCGGGTTTTAACTTCGGGACAACTCCTGCCATAGGCGCCGGCGGTGCCGGCGCGGGCAGCCTGGGCGCGAGCTTCTGGGGATCGATTGACGAGATCGCTTTCTATACCCGCGGGCTGCTATCCAGCGAGATCCAGGCCATTTACGATGCCGGGAGCTATGGAAAATGCTCAGATCTTCCTCCTATCATCGTAGCGCAGCCCACAAACCAGACTGTCTTTGCTGGCGGGAGTGCCGTCTTCGGTGTCGTCGCGGGCGGAAGCCGGCCTTTGAAATATGTTTGGAGCTTCAATGGAGCGCCGCTTTCCTTTCAAACAAACACTTTCCTTCTGCTGACAAATACTCGAACCGCTCAAGCCGGCTCGTATAGTGTTCTGGTGACCAATTCGTTCGGTGCGAGTTTCAGTTCGAACGCGGTGCTGACGGTCCTCGCACCGACGAACTGCACCCCCGATCCATCAGGCCTCGTGAGTTGGTGGGCCTGCGAAAGCAACGCGCTTGATCTGGCTGGAGGCAACAATGGCATGTTGATGGGTAATGTCAGCTATGGCCCCGGCATGGTGGGCCAAGCCTTCGTGATGGGCGGCAACGGATCGTATGTCCAGCTCAGCAACGCGCCCGCTTTGCAAGTGCAATCCTTCACCATTGAGGCCTGGCTCCAGCGGGCAAGCTCCTCGGTCACTACTGGCAGCGGTAACGTCGGTGGAGAAATTTTCGCCTATGGGCCGGGTGGCTATGCCTTCGCTATATACAACGACGGTCGTCTGAGCCTAAGCAAAGTCGGAACCAGCGAGGTGGCAACCACGAGCCTGGTCACGGATACGAGCTTCCACCACCTGGCTGTCACCAAATCTGGCACGGTGGTCGTGTTCTATATGGACGGTGCGGCTTATCCCGCGCCGTCTTATGATCCTGGCTTCACTTTTTCGACCACGCCGGCCATCGGGGCAACCCTGGGCTTTTCCGCGGGTCAATATAATTTTTGGGGCATCATCGACGAGATTGCCTTCTACAACCGCGCGCTTTCAGCCGGCGAAATCCAAACCATTTTTGACGCTGGAAGCTACGGCAAATGCTCCCTCACGATTCCACCAGTGCTCCTGGCCCAGCCGAGAAGCCAAACGGCGCCTTTTGGGAGCAGCGTCACGTTGAGCGTGAACGCAACCGGCCCGTTGCCTTTGAGTTACCAATGGAACTTTAACGGCAGCTCCATCGCGGGCGCAACCAATACGTCGCTGGTCCTGACAAACGTCCAGCAAGCGCAGACCGGCTCCTATAGCGTTACGGTGAGCAATCTCTATGGATCAGTGCAGAGCTCTAACGCATTTGTTCGAGTATTGCACCCGGTGCTCTATGATCCGGCGGCTGCTTTTTCCACCACCGCCAATCCCGCGGGTGTTTGGAGCTACGGTTTCAGCACCACTTTAGGCAGCCCAATGGCTTTGTACCGTGAGGAACTCCAGGTAGGAGGCGCTGATACCTGGCGGACGAATATCTCCCAAGGCGATCCAGCGGTATTCCACAATGCGAACGGGAGCGCACTCAACATTTCTACCATAGTCCTGCAGCCGGGCGCCCTTGGCTTCCATCCGGGGCCTAACGGCGAGAACTCCGTCATTCGTTTCACTGCTCCCGCCGCGGGTCAATATGAATTGCTCACGGCGTTCTCAGGCATTGATACCCAAGGGACCTCAACCGACGTTCACGTATTGACCAACACCGTCTCTGTGTTTGACGGCGTAGTAAAGGGCTATGGCCAAGGCTCAGGTGCGACAAACTTCTCGATACTCTCCTTCAATGCCGGCGACTTCCTCGACTTCTCTGTCGGCAATGGATCCGACGCCAGTTTTTATTACGACGGCACGGGTCTGTCAGTTCAGATCGGCCTCAACCATCCTCCAGCGGCTTCCAATGTGACTTTAACAACACGGCAAGACCAGTCCGTCAGTTTTCCTGTGAGCAAACTGTTAATGTCGTGCTCCGATCCGGATTCAGACCCGCTGGTTTTGAGCAGTGTAAGCGCTTCCAGCACCAATGCAGGCGCCGTCGTGTCCACATTCAATACGATCACTTACACGCCGCCCGCGAGTTTCGTTGGCGCCGACCGTTTCACCTACACAGTCGGCGACAATCACGGCGGCTTCGCCTCGGCTTACGTGCTCGTTACCGTGACCCCGGCGAATCAGCAATCGGCGAACATGCTGCCACCTGTAGTCATTAGCGGTGGTTACCAGGTGAACTTCCTCGGATTGCCGGGGTACACCTATAGCCTTCAAAGAGCCTCCTCGATCTCAGGTCCATGGAGCAACCTGGCTACCGTCACGACCGATTCCAATGGCCTGGGCACTTATGCCGACACCAACGCCCCTTCTGGAAATGCCTTTTACAGAACGACCTATCCTTAAGACTTCGTCCTCCACTTTGTCCTCCACTTCGTCGAGAACTTTGTCGAAACCTTCCGCTTCGAATTCTACGCTTGACTTCTTCCTTTTCTTTTCATTTAATGTGGCCGTCAGTTCATGAAGTATGAAACGTCTCCTTAGGATCTTTCTCCTCGTCCTGGTCTTTGCGAGCTTCTCCCAACTGGTCGCTCGGGCTTACACTACCAACGACGATGGCCTCAACATTCCCATACCCGATGCCGACACGAACGGCATCCAAAACTCGCTCTCGATCAACGGCTTAAGCGGTCCGATGCAACATGTGAGCGTCACGCTCAACATCACTGGCGGCTTCAACGGTGATTTCTATGCGTACCTTTTTCACAACGGGACTAATTCGATCCTTCTAAATCGCGTTGGAGTAAGCAGCACCAGCACGTTTGGATATTCCGATCGAGGCTTCGGGCCGGATGGCTCGGGAAACCGTTTCACTTTTAACGATTCCGCAGCACACGACATCCATTATTACCAGACCTTCCCCTATACGCTAAATGGCAACGGACAATTGACCGGCCAATGGCAACCGGATGGAAGGGCGATCGATCCCTCTTCGTCTGGAGCAGCTTTCGATAGCGCGGCCCGCACTCGCCCATTGAGCGATTTCATCGGCCTCGATCCGAATGGCACCTGGAGCCTGTTCATAGCCGATATGTCGCCCTTGGGCGCCGGCGTGCTCTCGAGCTGGGGCATGACTATTGATGTCGTGCCAGAGCCGGCGAGTGGCGTCCTGCTGGTTCTCGGCTTAAGCGGATTCTGGGTTGCAGTGCGAAGCAAACAATCGGTTCCCAAAACCTCGTCGTAGCAGCCGAGGTAACGAGGCTCCGTTTTCCTTCTGTCCTCTGTTCTCTGTTCTCTGTCCTCTCGAATTAGAGCCGCGTTGCCTCGGCTGCTACATTTCCTTCGCCCCTTCTGACCGGTTAGCACCCGGTCGCTTTTCCACTTGCCAGCATGTAAGAAAAGAATAAAGTTTCCAACCTGCAAACCTTGCAAAAGGCTCGAAAATCAAGGGTTTTGAAGCGCCTGGCAAGAGTTAGTGCGCGGTTAGCTCAGGGGTAGAGCACTTCCTTGACACGGAAGGGGTCAGAGGTTCAAATCCTCTATCGCGC
>PSRM01000361.1 GCA_003176045.1 Verrucomicrobiota bacterium
GCCGCTGAGTGTGGAAGTCTGCACACCTGTCTCTGAAACAGGGAGAGCTGGAGCGTTACCAGCAGCGGCAGCCAGCTTCATTTATGATTTATGATTTATGATTTACAACAAAGCCAAATGAACAAAGAACAAACACCGAAGAACGAAACGTGAAACGTGAAACGTGAATGACCATAGCGCGATTCCCCGTCACGTTTCACGCATCAGGTTTCACGCGTTACGAACTATGAACATATTGACGAAAGCAATCGTGCTGGTGCTCAACCGTAACTGGCAGGCCATCAACGTGCGCACGCCTCAAGAGGCGTTCTGCATGATGGCTACCGATGTTGCCACCGGCCTGGATATCGAGTTCGATGGCGAAACTGGATCTCTCGACCCTCGACCCTCGACCCTCGATCCTCGCAGCATCCGCCCAGTCACATGGGAGGAATGGCTCACATTGCCGGTTCGCGATCAGGACGAGGCGGTGCATACCGTGCACGGCCAGATTCGTGTGCCGACCGTCATCGTGGCCGTCAACTACGCCAAGGTGCCGAAGAAGCGCCCCAAGCTCTGCGCCCGCGCCATCCGCGAGCGCGACGGCAACCGCTGCCAATACACCGGCCGCGCGTTGCGTCCGGACGAGGGCAGCCTGGACCACGTCGTGCCCCGCTCGCGCGGAGGCAAAGACGCCTGGGAAAACCTGGTTTGGTCCGACAGAGAAGTGAACCAGCGCAAAGCCGACCGCCTGCCGCACGAAGCCGGCCTGAGGCTGCTGTCCAAACCTCGTGCGCCAAGGGAACTGCCGGCAATGGCCTTCATTCGCAACGCCCACGGCGTCGCCGAGTGGAAGCTGTTCCTGAAAGAATGAGCCCAGGGAGAGCGAGCCTCAATGCTCGCTCTCCCGAATCGTAACGCAGAGGGAGCAACCCGCCCCGCGTTTGAAAAACGAAAGCGGCGGAATACGCCGCACTCTCCCGCTGAGCGCGCTGAGCGGGACTTCGCGACTCCCACGGCGGTCGTGCCTCGCGAAGCGTTTGGAGTGCGCGGCATCCCCGCGCTTTCGTTTTTTGTTATCAGCAATAGCCTGCATTTACGAAGCCCATGGCCTGGCCGAGCGGAAGCTGTTCGTGAAAGGCTTGACTCCGTACGGGGCATTTAGTTTACTGCCAATGGCCTATGGAAGTCTTCGTGTATGGTTTTTGTCTGGCTGTTGGCTTGCTCTTCACTTTGATCAGCGCGTTCTTCGGCCACATTTTCGGCGGAGCGGACGCCCACATGGACGTTGGCGCCGGCGGCCACGTTGAAGCCGGCCTGGACACCCACGGCATGCCCGGCATTTCTTTCTTCAGCCCCACTGTTCTGGCGTCTTTTGTGACGGCTTTCGGCGCTTTCGGCCTGGTCTTCACCCATATCAAAGCAACCAGCAGCGTCTGGACCAGCGCGCCATTAGCCACCGCAAGTGGGGGCATAGTCGCATGGCTGACATTTCTGTTCTTTAACTGGATGTTTAACAAAATGCAGAGTTCGAGCGAGTGCGAGGTAGCTACCCTTCCAGGACAAATCGCCTCGATCATAACGCCGATTCCCCCAAACGGGGTCGGAGAAATCGCTTACGTGCAAGGAGGTTCCCGCTACACCGCACCGGCCCGGAGTGAAAGTGGAGCGCCCATCAATGCAGGAAAATCCGTGCGCATAAGCAGGGTCGTGGGAACTCAATTTTACGTCGAAGAGGCAACCTAATCACCGGTCGGCTCGATCAGCCGCACCGCTCGAACTAGAACCAAGATAACCATCATACAAATCATGTTCTCTCCATTGTTCGCTGAGCTTCCCCAAATTCCGGCCATTATCGCTGCGGCCTTAGTCGTCCTGCTGGTTATTTTCATCTTAGCAATGATTTGGGCCAATCGCTACATGAAGGTTGGCCCCAACGAAGCACTGATCATTTCAGGCCGAAGACGTCTCAAGACCGACCCTGATGGGACTGTCCGCACAGTCGGATTCCGCGTGGTCAAAGGTGGCGGTACCTTCGTTCGCCCTATTGTCGAGAAGGTTGATGTCTTGAAGTTGGAGTTGATGACCATTGATGTTCAGACTCCCGAGGTTTATACCAGCAAAGGCGTTCCCGTGAAGGTAGATGGCGTCGCGCAGATTAAGGTCAAAGGGGACGATGTTTCCATTGACACTGCCGCCGAACAATTCCTGAGCAAAGGCACGGATGATATCAAGAATATCGCCACGCAGACCCTTGAGGGCCATCTCCGGGCCATCCTCGGCACCATGACCGTTGAGGAGATCTACCAAAACCGCGACGCTTTCGCCTCTAAGGTACAGGAAGTAGCTGCAGGCGACATGGCCAACATGGGCCTCGGCATCGTCAGCTTCACCATCCGCGAAATCAGCGACACTCAGGGCTATTTGGATGCTCTGGGCAAACCGCGCATTGCCCAGGTCAAACGCGACGCGGTCATCGCTCAGGCCGAGGCTGATCGCGATGCCACGATTCGCTCCGCGCAGGCGAATCAGGAAGGGCAGGAAGCCAAGTTCATCGCCGATACCAAAATCGCTGAAGCTCAGCGAAACTATCAGGTGAACGTCGCCTCGTACCAGGCTTCCGTGAACGAAAAGAAAGCCTCGGCTGACCTTGCGTATGATCTGCAAAAATTCAAAACCGGCCAACTCGTAAAGGCCGAGGAAGTCCAGGTGGCAATCGTCGAGAAGCAGAAGCAAATTGAGCTTCAACAACAGGAAATTCTGCGTAAACAACGCGAATTGGAAGCCGACGTCCAGAAACCCGCCGACGCGGAACGCTACAAAGTCGAGACGCTGGCCAACGCCCGCAAGTTCCAGTTGGAAACCGAGGCCGCCGGCGCTGCCTCAGCCTCGAAAGCCACGGGCTTCGCCAGCGCTGAGGTCGCCCAGGCCACGGGTGTGGCCCAGGCTGAAGCCAACAAAGCCCGCGGCCTCGCCGAAGCCGCCGTCATCGAGGCCCAGGGCAAAGCCACGGCCGAAGCCATGCGGGTAAAGGCCGAATCCTTCAAACAATATAACGAAGCCGCCGTGGTCGAGATGATCATTCGCATCCTTCCCGAAGTAGCTGCTAAAGTCAGCGAACCGCTCTCCAAAACCGAGCGGATGGTGATCATCAATTCGGGCAACGGCGCCGGCGGCGCCAGCAAACTGACTGGGGATGTCACCCAGATCATCTCTCAACTTCCGCCCGTCATCGAAAGCCTCACTGGCATAAAATTCGAAAAATTGCTCGAACAGGTGCCGGCGTTGAGGCGCTCAATGGCTACGCCGACGTCTCCAGTGGTTGTGGAGGACGCAAAGAAGAAGTGATTCCGAATACGCCGCGTTGCATCACGGATGAGACTTAAAACGAAAGCGCGGGAATGCCGCGCACTCCAAACGCTTCGCGCTGGCGACGCCCTCGAGAACTCGCGAAGCGTTTGGAGTGCGGCGCATTCCGCCGCTTTCGATTTAGCGCGATTTCCGGCTCAACCGCCTCCAGTGCATGCAGCTTAATTAATTTAGTTAACTCAATTAACACAACTAACTCTCTCGGTCGCGCCTCCGCCGCGCTGTGCTAATCCGACCATTTCCGCTCAAGAGCCATGCGCCTCCTCGAAGCCATCATTGACGCCAACCACCGCGCGTTGGCGGGCGACCGGAACGCCGGTGTGCATACTGCGGAATTCGAGGCGGAACTGCCTCTGGTCGCCCTGACTTGCATAGATGTTCGGCTGAATCCGCTCCTGCCACAAGTGCTGGGCGTCTTGCCCGAACATTTCATTTGGCTCCGCAATGCCGGCAACATTATCACAGGCCCCCTCAGCAGTACGATGCGCTCCATGGCCCTGGCGTGCGCGGTCAAAGGCGGAAAAGAAATTGTGATCATCGGCCACACGGATTGCCAGGTTGCGAAGACCACAACCTCGCAACTGCTCGACCGTCTTCGGGCCCTTGGAGTCGAGCGGCATCTGCTCCCGGATAATCTTAACGAGTTCTTCGGCGTGTTCGCGAGCGAACGGCAAAATGTGATTAAGGCAGCCACTATCGCGCGCAGCAGCCCGCTCATTGGACCGAAGGTGCCCGTGCATGGGTTAGTGCTCGATATCCGAAGTGGCCGCCTCGATTGGCTGGTCAATGGTTATGAAATCCTGCAAACCATCGCGCCAGTTACCGGCGCCATCGCATCGGTAGTGGCTCGCGGGGAGGAGCTTTTCAAACCGCTGGCCGGCTTCAAGCTGGAGGAAATGAAATTCCCTGAAACCAAAATCGGCGAAATCGCCAGCAAAGTCGAACAATGGATCACGCCCAAACCCGCTACCCCCGAGCCAAAGCCAACGCCACCGGCCACTCCTCCCAAACTCCCCCTCCCTCCTCGCATCGGCCCTCGCATGAAAATGGGGAAACGGCCCTGAGTTAACGCAAAGACGCAAAGGCGCAAAGGAGCGCGGACAGCCTTCTCCGCGCGAACGATCGTTTTGCGATGACCGCGCGGACAAGGCTGTCCGCGCTCCGATTCGTTGCGTCTTTGCGTCTTTGCGTTTTTGCGTTAAATCCCTTGCGGCTTTGCGTTAAATCCTTACCTCACTTCCAGTAGAAACTTAAAATCTGCACATCCCTGGGGCTGTTGCGTCCGACGATGGCAATAAACTGGCGTTTGTAATTGCCTATTTGCGCTTCGATCTCGATCTGGAACGTACGGCTGCGCACGTCGCAAAACTGCTGCAAGCGCATGCCCATTCCACGAGGCAGCTCCGGCACCCGGTCCAACTGGGCCAGGCTCCGGTAAGGACCCGTCATGCCACTCAGGTCGTCCTCACCGCTGCGGCCAGCCACGATTTTCTCTGCACTGATCGCATCAATCCCGGGTATGAGCTGCAACACTGCTTCGGAGGCGGTGTTTACGTTTACCTTTCCGCTGGATAATGGAGCGAAGAGGTCAACCAGGCCGTACGGGAGCACCTGGCCTTGATCCAGCCCACCCGTCCTGAGCCTGGCCTGAAAGGCGGGCGGCGGATGATTGGTCACAACTCCGCCCCAATACAATTCGGGCATTTCGCTGATGCCTTTTACCAGCAGCAACTCCGAGAGATCGTCTATCGGCCCTTCTTTAGCTGAATATTTGGGACTCTGGCCCTGATAATAATCACCTTCGGCCCCCTGGAGACGCGAGCCCCGATCTATCCAGTTCAGGATGGAATTGACCACCGGAGTCGAGGCGCCGGCATCCACGTTCATCAGCAGGAACGCGTTCTTCATGATGTCCTCACCCGGAAAATTGGGCTGAGCCATCATGTTGATATTCCACTTACTCTCAAGGTCGGTGATTTTCCAGTGGAACGAGCCGCTGCCGATCTTTACCGGATTCTGCACATCCATCAGCGCGCTGTTTGAAGTGCCGATGCCCCCGATGCCTCCCGCCCAAACCTGGTTCAGAGCGTCGTAAGGCTCTTCACGGATGTTCAATTGCTGAGCCAGTATCCAGCGGCAGTATTCGACTCCCGAGCGCCCGAGCCATTCCAGCTCCGCCTCGCTGTTTGCGTTCGCCGCAAGCGTGGTTTCCACCCGCATCGCATACGCAAAGCCCAACGCCATTGTCGCCAGCACAAAAATCGAAATCATTACGATGATGAGGGCGATGCCGCGTTGCGAGGGGCGAGGGAGCGAGCCTAAAACGTGAAACGTGAAACGTGAAAAGGAAGATACGCGGCCGCACTTGTGCTCGGCTACAATTGGCGCGCTAGCGTTTTGGAGTGCGCCAGTCCTCTGGCGCTTTTGGAGCGAAGGTGCGCAGTCGAAAGCGCCAGAGGACTGGCGCAGTCCAAGACGCTCCGCGGCGATTCCCGCCCCTCGACCCCTTGGCACGCCGAAGCGCAGCGCAGGCGGCTCGACCCCTTGGCGCGCCGAAGCCCAGCGCAGGCGGCTCGACCCTCGACCCTGGACCTTAGCGTTCGGACTTTGGACTTTGGACTTTGGACTTTGGACTTTCATTGTGGTCTAAATCCTGGTGGTTGTTGATAATTCGGCGGCGGCTGATAATTTGGCGGAACAGCGCCGGGCGGCAATTGACCGGGCACAGCGCCACCGCCTCCTCCAGCATTGGGCGGCACCCGCGGGATGATCGGCGCCTGCCAGTTGGGCGCCACACTCTGCGCCGGCAGGTTGATGACTCGCACGATTTCCTCGGAAGCTCGAAACGAATGTGCGTTGTCAGCCAGTTTCAAAGTCACTCTCACAAGTTTTGGCAGGGAGTTGGTGAAGTTGTCCTTCCAATCATCACAATTCCATTCCTGGGCTTTGGTGTCCCAAAAACAAAGCTCGAAATCCTGCACATTCTTCGCCAGCACCAACGGATGCGCGGCTTCATCCTCGTCCGGTTCCATCAAAAGTGGGGTTTGACGCAGCACCAATTCGTCGCCCCCTCCGTCGTGTGACGACTCCACCGTGAAAGTCAGGCGCCTCACATCCAGGTCCCCAAACTTGCCACTGCGCGGAAAGGATTTCGCAAGCCGCGCAACAAAACTGAGCGAGCCGTCGCGCCCGCCCTGCATGATAAATGAATAGTACTCAGGATGCAGTTGCCTGTGGACATCAAACGCCCGCGCCGATCCCAAAGAGTCCTCGAGCACCCGCACCGCCATGCGCGCCCGCTGTGACACCACCGCGGCATCCATCCCCACTTTCCTTCCCTTCAGAATGGCCGTCCAGGTGGAATAAATCGCCGAGATAACGAGCGTCAGTAAGGCCACCGCAATTAACACCTCGATGATGGTGAACGCGCGATGCGTAAAACGTGAAACGTGAAACGTGAAACGTGAAACGGATGGTCCGCAACGGTACTTTCCTATGGGCACCGCCGTCGCGCGAGCGTCTTGGAGTGCGCTCCCGATGCATCGGGAGCGCTTTTGAGGCCAGGAAGGAAAATCCAAAGCGCCAGAGGACTGGCGCACTCCAAGACGCTTCGCGAGATCGCTCGCCCCTCGACCCTCGATCCTCGACCCTTTTCGGGCTGTTGGACTTTGAACTTTGAACTTTGAACTTTGAACCATTTTCACGGTCTCCCGATCGGCACCCCTCCTCCTCCAGCCGGGGACTCAGGCCGGAAAAAGAGAACGCTCATTTTGGTCTCGCTATTCACGCGTCCGGTGTGGTGATGAATGGTAAAATCCGCCTCGAACAACCCATTTGTCCCTACCTCATTGATGTCGCGCGACCAGGAATAATCCCGGTACACGTTGCCTAACTCATGAAAATCGCCGGAATCCGATGCCTCATACAGTTTGTTGGTGATTGAGAGCTGCGCGGCCAACATGCTGGCGTCCACGGGTATTTCCCGCAACGCGCGCGCCCCTTTTAATGCGCTTGAAACGGTGCACAAGATTGCGAACGCGGCTGCAAAAAATATCCCGAGAGCGATAGTCACTTCCAACAGCGTGAAGCCGCGGTCCGACCGCCGCCGATTGTGGATTGCCGGTTGCCGATCGTCGATTGAACTGTGGCAAACACCAAAAACCAAACACCAAACACCAGGGAAACTCCAAGCTCCAAATCTCAAGTTCCTTCCACATCGCGGGCTTTGAAGCTTGAGATTTGGTGTTTCGCTGGTGTTTGGTGTTTGGTGTTTGGTGTTTCTCAAATGACCCTCAAGGATTACCGCATCTCATTCATCAAAACGTTCTGGTCCGTCTCAACCGTCGCCAAGGAGGTCGTCACCTCACAGAAAATCCCCCTCCGCAAGTTGTCCCTCGGACGCAACAAAACCATCCGAAACTCGTCGCACGTGCCATTCGGAAAAAAACGAACTCGGGTCATATCTGCGTCTTTGTACTGCACGCCGTTTACCTTGATGCTCTCAACGCCGACATCGCCGCCCAGCTCAAAATGGGCGACCAATCCGGAATCATCCGTTTTTGGCCCGGCGCCCGCCACTTCCATGGTGGGCGGATCGGCGTGGATGACGACTTCGGTCATCGCACCGCCCAGAATGGCCCGCGCCCTGGCGTTCTGGCAAACTTCCTGCGCGTCCTGGGCCGCCTTCCGCATGCTTTCGTTGCGTACCATGCCGCGAATGGCCGGCACGCTGATCGTGGCCAGTAGCGCCATCAGCCCGATTACGATCATCAGTTCGATCAGGGTGAAGGCTGACGGGCGTGAAACGTGAAACGTGAAACGTGAAACGTGGGGCGTGTTGCGTATTGCGTGTTGCGTCGAAGGACTCCGGACGCATCGTCCGGGCCATTGGCCCCCGACCCTCGACCCCCGACCCTCGTTCGGTAATTGACGCCTCACCGCTCGAAACTTTGAACTTTAAGCTTTGAACTTTGAACTTTTATCGCGCGATATTGGACGTAATTGCAAACATCGCCGACAGCACGCTGATGAGCAGGAACCCGACGCCCAGCGCCATCACGACGATCAAAACCGGCTCGATCAGATTGGTCATGACACGCAGGGCCACATTCAGCTCGTTTTCGTAGGTCTCCGCCACATTCTTCAGCGCTCCCGGCACATCGCCGGTGTCTTCGCCAATCTTCACCAGGTCCACCAGCAGTTGCTCGAAAATTTTGCTGCGTGCCAGCGGCTGGGCAATGGTCTTGCCATCGGTCACCTCCTCGCGAGTTTTCGCAATGGCTTCCTTCACCACTGCGTTCGAAACCACCTGTTCCGTGATCTTGAGAGCTGTGAGCACCGGGACGCCGTTCTCCATCAGCGTCGAGAGCGTGCGGGCGAACTGGCCAAACAGATTCAGCCGGATGACGCGCCCAAAAATCGGGGCGCGCATTTTCCAGTGATCCAGCTTGCGTCTGCCCTCGGGCGTGGATCGGAATCGCAAGAAAAGCACAATCCCGGTCAATACCAAAGCGCCGATGATCAACCAATGCAGCAGGCCCGCTCCGGAAAAGCTGAAAAAGTGGCTGAAGTTGATCAGGATCCGGGTCATCAGTGGCAATTGCACGTTCATGCCCTCAAAAATCGTCATGAACTTCGGCAACATGTAAGTCATGAAGAAAACCATGATCGCCAGGCCGACTACCGCCACGAACGCCGGATAAATCATGGCCGAGGTAAACTTCGACTGCACAGCAGCGAATTTCTCGAAATGATCAGCCATGCGGCGCAGCACCTCGACCAGCGCGCCGCTGGATTCACCCGCCTTCACCATGTTCACGTAAAGCCCGTCAAAAACTCGCGGCTGCTTGGCCATAGCATCCGACAGGCTCCGGCCCTCCATTACATCCTGTTTTAGTTCGCGGCTGACTTCGGCGGAGATGCCTTTAGAACCG
Source organism: Verrucomicrobiota bacterium (assembly GCA_003176045.1). GTDB lineage: Bacteria > Verrucomicrobiota > Verrucomicrobiia > Limisphaerales > UBA8199 > PSRM01. The sequence goes on from PSRM01000361.1 coordinate 9,282, forward strand.
AGATGCGTCATGCTGTTCAGAGCAGCCGTCAGCGGCATGCCGCACTTGAGCAGATTGGCCAGTTGTTGGGTGAAGGTTGCCAATTCCTGTTTCCTCGGCCGGCGCTTTTTCGATAATGCCGCTCGCAAGGTGGGCGGCAACAGTGCCCGGAGGTCAACCTTGACATTCGAGCCGCGTTCGGCGGCGATTACGCCCCCGCTGCCGCGGGCAGCATCTACGGCCACGGGAAACAGGCCCGAGCGCTCGATCTGCATCAGCGCAGCCGAGCGGTCCGCTACTTCCAGCAGACCCTCGACCAGTTCCCCGCTCCTGCGGCGGGCTTTATATGCAAATTGCGGCATAAACCAACAGCTTTGAGTGACCTAACGCAAACTCCGTGCCATTCAGCCAAGCGCGTTGCCACTGCCTTTATTAAACCCATATTTTAGCCCAAAGTTGCGCCGTTCCAAAGAGGTTTTTCTCATGGAGCGCGGCTCGCGCGCATTTTCACTTATTTGGCTGGGGTTTCGACACTCCGCAAAGTAGCGCAGGTTTCCAACCTGCTGTATCGCCGATTTCTAATCGGCAGACCGGTCTATGGCCAAACAGGCGAGAACTACTCCGTTCGGTTCGCAGGCTAGAAGCACTGCGATACAGCAGATTAGAAATCTGCGCTACATCCGGGGCCACGCCCAAAATCTGAAATGCGCTCGCGGCTCTCCGAGCCGCAGCGGCCCCGAAGGTGAACACGGCTCTGGTATTTTGACGCCAGCTTGAGCGCGAAGCCGCTGCGGGTGGGGACACCCGCGCTCCGCATAAAAATCCATTGCAATTCATCGCTTGATTATGGCAAAAAGGAACCGTGCCAACTGAACAGGAGTGAGAATCCAGATTGCTCAACCACTGCCCGACAAAACCCCGAAAAAACTATGAACTGGTATTATGTAAAAGCTGGACAACAGGCTGGCCCCGTGGAAGAGGCTCAATTGGATGAATTGGCCCGCAGCGGACAGATTCTTTCTGAGACCCTGGTGTGGAGCGAAGGAATGGACAATTGGAAACCGTATGGCGAGGTTCGCTCCCCTGCCCCGACGCCGTCCGCGGCTCAGGCTGTAGTAGCCGCCCCGCCAGTCGCAGCCACGCAAGCCGTCTGCGCAGAGTGCCGGGGTGTCTTCAACGTGCAGGACATGATCCGATACGGCAACGCGTATGTCTGCGCAAATTGCAAGCCCCTCTTCGTCCAAAAATTGGCCGAGGGCGCCAGACTCGAAACAGTGCCAGGGGAACTCAGATTTGCAGGCTTTTGGATTCGGTTCGGCGCGTATTTTTTGGATCGGATTATCCTCTCGGTCATCGGCATGGTAATCGGCATGATTGGGGGTGCCCTCCTGGGGGTAGGTTTGGGCGCTGCTATGCGAATGCAACCAGGCCAGGGTCCGCAGGGGCTGCCCGTTGCATTTATCGTCTTTGAATTGGTATTTGTGATGGTCGCGCTTGCTCTATCGGTCACTTACGAAACATTCATGATCGGCAAATACGGCTCGACCCTGGGGAAAATGGCCTGCAATCTCAAAGTAGTGACACCGGAGGGCGGGCAGGTTTCCTACGTGCGCGCTTTTGGCCGCTATTGGGCCAAACTCCTGAGCGCATTGATCTGCTACATCGGCTTCATCCTGGCCGCGTTCGATGATCAGAAACAAGCGCTGCACGACCGTATCTGCGAGACCCGAGTGGTGTACAAATAAAATGATCCCTTCCGCCCTGTCTTGTAGCCAATGCAAGACACCGTTCCCGGAAGAGCTCTTCGGGCAGGCGGAGCCGACTCCATGCCCTACCTGCGGCACTTACTGGCAGATTGAAGTGTTCCCGGCCTTTTTCAGACGCATAACTCCTGGCAAAGACGGCGAACTCCTCCTCACAGATGGTGAAGCTAGCTGTTTCTATCATCCAAACAAAAAGGCGGCGATTCCCTGTCAGAATTGTGGCCGCTTTTTGTGCGCCCTTTGCGATTGTGACCTGCATGGCAAACACATCTGTCCGGCCTGCCTGGAAGCCGGCAAAACCAAGGGCAAAATCCAAAACCTGGAAAACCGGCGCACACTTTACGACAGCATCGCGCTTTCATTGGCGGTGCTTCCTTTGCTGATCTTCTATTTCACTGCTATCACAGCGCCAATTGCGCTGTACGTAGCCATTCGTTATTGGAACAGGCCACTCAGTTTGATACGCCGAACCAAATGGCGCTATGTCCTCGCCATTGTGATCGCCGGGCTCCAAATCATCGGCTGGGGTGTGGGCATCTACTTCCTTGCCAAAAACTGGGATTCCAATGGCTGACGCGAAGCCCCAATACACACGCCTGACCCGAAGCCGAGGCCGGTCGGCGTTCGGGATAGTTACCACTGCCCGGTGCAGTTTATGGCTTGGGGATGATCACCTGCTTGCTGTGGAGATAAATGGTTACAGCGAGAATTATAAACGGTTTCACTTCCGGGACATCCAGGCGGTCCTCATCCGGCATACCAAGCATAGGCTCGTCTGGGCTTTGATCTATGGCGGACTGGCCCTGTTTTTCGCTGCTATCGCTTTCGGCCCTGGTATCTTCGCCATGGCAGTAATCTTTGGTCCGGTTGCCGGGCTCGCTCTGTTAGGCCTGGCTCTCAACCTCGCCGCCGGTCCAACCTGCGCGACCCAATTACGCACAGCCGTGCAAATCGAAGACCTCCCCTCGCTTGCACGAATTCGAAAAATGCGAAAAATCCTGGCCCGGTTGCGGCCCTTGATAGCAGAGGCGCAGGGGCAACTCTCCGCGGCAGAACTCCCAGCCCGCATCCGCGAATGGAGACAGTCCCAGTCGCCGGGAACCGCCTCCGCTGAACCAGGCATGACTCCGCGCCCCACGTACGTCATTGACGACCCCGCCGCGCCGCCAAGAATCCTTTAACAGGCATGATCAACCTCGCCCACCAACGTTGCTTCAATCATGTCCAGCGCGAAGCGGTCGCGCGCTGCCCGGAGTGCCGCCACTTCTTTTGCCGCGAGTGCATTGCTGAACATGACTCACGAGTTCTTTGCGCCTCGTGCCTTCGCAAACTCGCTGATACCCCATCGCTTGGGCGTCAGCGGCTTTTGGGTGTGCGACGCATCGGCCAGTGTCTTTTCGGCCTGCTACTTGCCTGGTTCTTTTTTCACCTCTTCGGCCAGGCGCTCCTGGCTCTACCGACCTCATTTCACGAAGGAACCCTTTGGCGCGCCAACTGGCTCGATGACTAAACCCCCTCCGCATTTGACACCTGATACTTGACACCCGACACCTGACACTGTGATGCCTAAGAAGCCCAACCGGTCCAGCAAACCCGCCCTCGAACTGATCGAAGAGGCCTTTCATTTGCTACGCAGCGCTCCAGCCGGGGTTCTGGCGATTTATTATGCCGGCGCATTGCCGTTCGTCCTTACTCTGCTTTACTTTTGGACCGATATGAGTCGCAGCGCCGATGCCCACCAGCGACTTGCCGGAGCATCCTTGGGCCTGGCGGCGCTTTTCCTGTGGATGAAGCTCTGCCAATCCCTTTTTAGCATGCGCCTGCGCGGCCTTATCTCGATCGAGCCTCCGGAGCCCACACAGCTCCGGCTGTGTGCCCGGATACTCCTGTCGGAAACCGCGCTTCAACCGACCGGCTTGTTCCTGATCTCATTGGCCTCCATCCCTATATTACCTTTGGCCTGGGTGTACGCCTTCTATCAAAACCTAACCATCCTCGCGGGCCAACGGAGCCGTCCCGCTCAGCGGGATGAGCAAGCGGCAGGAAACCGTTCTTCCACCCTTTGGCCTCTCATGAAAGAAGCCCGCCGCCAGGCCGCCCTCTGGCCCGCCCAAAACAACACTGTCCTCGGTGTCCTGACCTTATTCGGCCTTTGCATCTTTTTGAACTGGATGACAGTTTGCCTTCTATTGCCTGGCGCGCTCAAAACGCTCTTTGGCATCGAAAGCGTGTTTAGCCGCAGCACCTTCAGCATGTTAAATTCGACTTTCTTCGCTGTTAACTTCTCCCTCACCTGGTTGTGCGTCGATCCACTGATAAAAGCCATTTACACTCTCCGCTGTTTCTACGGCCAGTCGCTCGAATCGGGCGAGGATTTGAAAGCCGAACTGAGAGCTGAAGTCACGGCAGTCCAAAGTCCAAAGTCCAAAGTCCAAAGTCGCAGCGCTCTGGCTGCCAGCTTGCGCCAGATCGCATCCGGCATGATTTGGGCTGCTGCCCTTTCCGGGATTGCCGCAACGCCCACCTCGCCGGCGCGTATCTCAATATCAAATGCTCAATGCTCAATGCTCAGTGCTCAATTGCTGTTCGCTTCCGCCGCCTTTCCTGAGCAACCCGCGCCCAGCGGAACATCCGCCCGGTCAGACGAGCCGCCTGCGGCTCTTTCCCCGGGCGAACTCGATAAGTCCATCCAAAAAGTCATCGAGCAGCGAAAGTATGCCTGGCGCGCGCCACGGGATAGAACAGCAAAAACACAAGACTCGGACAAAAGCTGGTTCGGCAGGTTCTTCGAGCAGGTTGCGGAATGGCTTGGCGATCGCGTCAAAGCTTTCGGCCAATGGCTCGGCAGGATCCTCGAAAAGATTTTTGGAAACCGGCGAACTATGACCACATCTTCCGGCTTCGGTATTCAATGGACCCTGATATTGCGAATACTTCTGGTGGCACTCGTCGCCGCCGCTCTGGGTGCTTTGCTCGTTTTAATCTATCGAACATGGAACAACCGCCGACATAAGGCCAATGCCTCGGCGCTGACCACCCCGGAAATTGCACCCGATATCACGGACGATAACGTCGGCGCCGAGCAATTGCCTGAAGATGGATGGCTGACTCTGGCGCGCGAGTTGCTCGGCCGGGGCGAATTGCGCCTGGCCCTCCGCGCGTTTTATTTCGCGAGCCTGGTGCGCCTGGCGGAACGCAATCTAATCACGCTCGCCCGCTTCAAATCCAACCGCGACTATGAACGCGAACTGCGCCGCCGCGGCCATTCGTTCCCTGAGTTGCTGGCGGGTTTTGGGGAGAACGTGGCTGTGTTCGAACGAATTTGGTATGGGATGCACGAACTCGATACCGACATGGTGAGACGATTCGTTCAGAACGTCGAACACTCGGCTTCAGCCTCGGGCCAGAGCTGATGAAAACACCAAACACCAAACACCAAACACCAGAGAAACACCAAGCTCCAAGCACCACCTGTTGCCCGCGGACTGGATGCATGGCGCAGCTTGCTTTACTGGCTGGGGTTTCGAGATTGGCACAAGTAGCGCAGGTTTCCAACCTGCTCTATCGCCGACTTCCAATCGGCAGACCGTTCGATCACCAAAGCGCAGCCAAATGGCGTTTTGAAGTTTGGTGTTTGGTGTTTCTCTGGTGTTTGGTGTTTGGTGTTTGGTGTTTTCGAGTCTCGCGCCTTTCGTTCAAGCCCTTATGAAGCGTTTCCCGCTGCTCATCCTCTTGGTCTGCGCCGCCTGTTTCGCCTTCGGTCTCTTCCATCTTTTCCAACTACGCTTCGAGGCCGGCGACGTCTATCCCGCCTACTCCTCATTGCGAGCGGACCCACTTGGGACCATGGCCCTTTGTGAAAGCCTGGAGCAAATCCCAGGACTTTCAGTTAGCCGCGATTTCTCTGAAGCCGACCTGCTGCCTGACGGAAAGAATACAACGTATTTGCATCTGGCAGCTCGTGAGGCCGATTGGCGAACCCTTTCTATGGATGAGGTGGTGGAAATCGAACGCTTCATGGCCCGTGGAGGGCGCCTGGTCGTAACTTTCTTTCCGCAAACCTCCAGCTTTTCGCGCGGTCTGCCGTCCGGTCCGCTTACCAAAAAGCCTAAATCCAGCCCTCCTCCTGTAAAACCCAAAGCGCCGAAGCTCGCCAGAGATAAAGACTCCATCTCCATTTCAGAGCGTTGGGGCGTGGATTTCGCATGGATAAAACTCGATACCGATGAATCGAAAACTTACCAGCCAGCTCAGGTCGAGAACCAAAGCAAACTGCCGCTGCCCGAAACACTGGCCTGGCATAGCGCACTTGTCCTCACCAATCTTGACCCTGCGTGGGAAACCATTTATGACCGCAACTCACGTCCCGTCCTTGCCGAGCGCAAATTCGGGCTGGGCACAATGGTGATGGCAACCGATTCATTTTTTGTGAGCAACGAAGCCATGCGCAACTCCCGCCACGCCGATCTCATCGCCTGGCTCATCGGCCCCAGCCGCTCGGTCGTGTTCGACGAAGCGCACCTGGGCGTGGTCGAAACCACAGGGGTTTCCACCTTAATGCGCAAGTACCGGCTTGAATGGGTTGCGGCCACACTCCTTCTGGTTGCCGCCCTCTTCATTTGGAAAAATTCCGTCAGTTTCCTCCCGCCCCGCCTGGACGCACCCGAATCCGATGCCGTCATGGGCAGGGATGCAGCCGCCGGTTTCGTGAACCTCCTGCGTCGAAACATTCCACCCCGGAAAATCCTCGACGTCTGCTTCGACGAATGGACCAAAACCCTTCTCCACGACAAAGCGCATGTCATTGCCCGCGTGGACCAGGCCCAGGCCCTCATCGAGAGCAACCGGGCGCTCCCCGCCATCCAGCGCGATCCCGTCGCCACCTATCAAAAAATCTGCGCCATCCTGAAGCCAGGCCCCCATGTCTCCTAATCTTAATCTGCTCTTGAAGCCCACCCGCTCTCTCATTCGCCTGTCCCCATTCGTTTGTTCCGGCTTCGGTCTTCGGATTTCGGATTTCGGATTTCGGACTTCGGACTTCCCATCCTCCTTATTTAACTCATTTAACCTTTTTAACTCATTTAACTCTTAACCATGGAATTGGGCTTTTTCACCGCCATCCTCCCCGATCTCTCGCTCGATCAGGTCCTCGCCTTCGCTTCTGCGAACCATTTCACCTGCATCGAAGTCGCCTGCTGGCCCTCCGGCAAAGCCGAGCGCAAATTCGCAGGCGTGACTCACATTGATGTCGCCGGTCTCACCCGAACGCGCGCCGACGAAATCCTGGGCCTCTGCTCACAACACGGAGTGTCCCTCTCCGCCCTCGGATACTACTCCAACCCGCTCGACCCTGATCCGCGAGTCTCCAGCCACGCTGTCGCCCACATCAAACAAGTCATCCGAGCAGCCGAACTGCTACGAGTGAAGCAGGCGAACATATTTGTCGGCCGGGATTGGACCCGAACAGTAGATGAGAACTGGCCCCGCTTCCTCAAAATCTGGAAGCCGCTGATTTCATTCGCCGAAGATCGCGGCGTCAAAGTCGGCATCGAAAACTGCCCCATGCTCTACTGCCTGGATGAATGGCCCGGCGGCAAGAACCTTGCCACTACCCCGGTAATTTGGCGCAGAATGTTCAATGATATTCCCTCACCCAACTTCGGCCTCAACTACGACCCTTCGCATTTTGTGCTGCAACAAATGGACCCAACCAGTCCCCTTCGTGAATTCAAAGACAAACTCTTCCACCTCCACGCCAAGGACATGACCATTGACCGCGACCGCCTCAACCAAACCGGCATCTTTTCTTTTCCGAAGGAATGGCACACACCCCGAATCCCCGGCTTCGGCGAAATCAACTGGACCCATTTCATGTCCGTGCTCTACGCAATCGACTACCGCGGCCCGGTCTGCATCGAAGTCGAGGACGAAACCTTTGGAAAAACCCTTAAAGCACGTCAGTGTGCGCTGAAGATAGCAAGGAATTTCTTGGCACCTTATTTTGCCAGATGAAAACGAAAGCACGGGAATGCCTCGTACTCCAAACGCTTCGCGAGGCATAGCGCCGCAAGAAGTCGCGAAACTTAAGAAAACCTCAGCCTAAGCAACTTCTCCCTGCTTCGATGTCAATCGCTTCAGCTCCTTCCCCGCCTCCTCAATCCACTCCCTCCCCGGCAGTGCATAAGGCCGGAAGGTTTCCAGATAGCCTTCCTGCGCATTGTGGAACAGCGCTCGATGCAGCCCCAGACTTCCTGCCTTTGGATTATCAATCAGACTGGCGGAATCGTTGGCGCTCATTTGGAAAAGCACGCGCATCTCAAATTCGCTCAGCGCCTTGCGGCTGAGAAAACGGCTCAGGTTATTGTAAGTGTCACAAGTCGTAATCACGTGGAACCCGAGCCTCGTGCCTTCGGTGAGCAGGTTGTTCAGAACGGTTGCAGGATTCGGCGCACCCTGCGTCTCGCTGGACGAAAAACTGAAATCCTCCTCGAAACGCAGCTTCCCGTAACGCTGCAATCCATGGATGATCAGGAAAACGGGCAGTGCAGCATCCGGGTCGGCAGCCTCGACTCGCTTCTTCATCTCGGAATCCAGCTCGCTCATGATTTGAGGCAGATCGGCCTGCCGGACCAGTGTGACCCCATGCGGCACGGCCTTCAAAACCTGCTCGATATATTCCCGGTGCGGTGTGCCCGGTGGCGTAGCATCACACAGTATCATCCGAATGTTCCCAGGCGGATGCTGAGCGGCGAGGGAAATGAGCCCCACCGACAATATAGTAAGCGTCGCCTCGTCCCGCTGCCCGACTACGAGCAAGTTGTTTCCGCTCTGACGCTGAAAGACCGCCTCAGTCGGCCCCTTGATCGAATTAGGTGCTCCCAGCCATATCCGAGGTGCGATCGCTCGCTCGATTGTTTCAGCCCTGAGCAGGCGTTGCAGCGGCAAATTCTCGCGCACATCTGCCGGCGCATTCCCCTCAAAAACAATCGGCCCCGGGTACCTCCCCTGAACCCTGAACCCTGAACCCTCACCTCGGATTTCGGATTTCGCCATTCGGGCTTCTTCCGAATCAGCCTTTTGCCTAACCCTGCCTAACCACCCATCCCTCTCTTCATCCGGTAGCCAAACTACCTGAAACGGACTGTTCCCCTCCAGCGCTCCAGCCATATCATTATAAATCCCCTCTCCAGGCCGCGAAAGCAGCCGCGGCGCTGGATTGGTATCATCCATGATCAGGTAGGCATCGGCCTCATTGCACTGGAGAGCGATGCGAATCACCATCTGCCCCAGAGTCGTGCGGGCCACAGTGTAAGCCCCACCCAGAGTCTGAGAGCCAAGCAAAACATGAATGCCAAAGGCGCGGCCCTGACGCACGATCCGATCGAGCAGCAACGACGCAGTTTGCGCGACCTTATCGTCCTCGACGAAAAACTCCTGAAATTCGTCAATGATCAGCAGCGACCTGGGAACGCTCTCTTTCCCACCTGCCCGCTTGTAACCTGCGAGGTCCTGCACGCCCAACTCGCGGAACAGATCGCCGCGCCGCTTCAGTTCCTCATCCAGCCGTTGCAAAACGCTCAACCCGAACTCACGATCGCTTTCGATGGCCACCACGCGCGCGTGGGGCAGACGATTGGCGCCATAACACTTGAACTCAACGCCTTTCTTGAAGTCCACCAGGTAAAATTCAACCTGTTCCGGGCTGCACCACAGCGCCAGGTTCGTGATGATGACATGGAAGAGAGTTGATTTGCCCGACCCGGTTTTGCCCGCCACCAATCCATGCTGGCGCGTGCCTTTGCCAATGGCCAGGTACTGGAGCTTGGTCGCGCCGGTGCGCCCTATGGGCACGCGCAACTCCGAGATCGTCTCCTCGGTCCAAAACTGGCCGTCCGGCGGAGCGACCTGCGTGAAGGGAACCTCCACTCGGCTGGAATCGCGGCTGGCTTTTCCAACTTGCTGAATGAACTCAATCGCCTTTTCCGGCGCCGGGGGTGCGTCCAGAACCAACTCGGCGCCCTTGCTGTTGCGTCCGCTAAGAGCGAAGCTTTGCCCCTGGAACGCCAGGTTAATGGCGCTCTTCCTCAGCTCTTCAGCCATGAAATCCTGCGGCAACGGCTGGCGAAGGTCCCAATGGATGAGCGTATACACACCACAACGCGCACCGCTGGCCGCGATGCTGAGCAAACGTTTCGCGGCCACTTCGGTGAAGTTCGCAGGAAAATCCGCGACGACCAGAAAATAGTATTTCTCGGCGATGACTCCCGCCTGCTCGTTATATTCGGCAATGGTCTGGTACTCATTCCGCAAATACATCTGAATCACTTTTTCCATGTGCTCGTTCAGTTCGCCGAGCTTTTGTTCGATCTGCCCGCTTTGCGTCCAGATGCGACTGTTGATCATTTGCTCCTCGTAATCGGCCAGGTGCATCACGCCCGCGAAATTCTGGCCCAGGCCAACCGGATCAAGAATCGTGAAATTGAGTCGGCCCGGAGGTGACACTGAGAGCAGCCGAAGGATGACATCGTTCAGCGCCGAAATCGCCTCGTCATGACCTATGTTTGCAGTCTCTATCAGAATTGAACCTTGGTCCGGATAGGCCAGGCAAAGCGGCAGGGCGAAATGCGACGATCCAGGCAACTTCAATCTCCCGTCTTTTGGAAAGGCCGAACAAAGCTTCTCCAGCTCGACATTCAATTCCCCAAACTTCGCCACCTGCGCAAACTCCCGCGGCGGAGTCCATCCTCGATCAGAGCCGCGACCGTGAGGGAGCGCCAGCGCCGTTAATGTGTCCCACGGTGGAAACAGCATTTTCACCGCCTCCTGGGCAGAACCAATGGAAGCGTACATCGGTTCAACGCTCCCCCTCCATCCCGCTTCCAGCGCCCGCCACTCCTGCTCGAACTCCTCCAAAACCTTGCTTTGCTTTTCCTCGCTGGCCGCCTTGAGTGCTTGCGTCCGCGCCCCGGTCGTCTGCTTAAGTTGTTGAACCCGATCGGCATGCCGTTTATCGAGTTGCTCGACCCTTCCCCGATGAATTTGTTCGTTGCGCGTGTTGAGTGCCACCGTCTGCTCATCGCATTCCATACGGCAGCGTACGCGGGCATCGCTCGCCTGTGCGACTGCCTGTTTCAATTCGAGATCCACCGTCTGCACAGCATTGGCGTTCTCGGCTTTGACACCTTCGAGACCCTGTTGGTGGTGAACTGCTGAGTTCTCAAAGCCCGCCTCGTGCAGCCGCCGCGCCCGCGCCAGGCTCCTGGAAATCGAAGCGGCCAATGGCGCCCCGCCAAGCTGTCCGAGATAACGAAAAACGAACAGCAGCGCCAGACTTCCCGCCACCAACCCACCCGCCCACTGGTATGCCCGCGGGTTGAGCCCCAGGCGCTGAAGCACCAATGTAATTTCCACACCGAAGATCACCACGACCCACGCGACCCAATACTTGAACAGCCGGACAACAAAGAACTTGCGAAAATACCCCAACTCGGTTTCCGCCCTGGCTAGAAGCTCGCGCAGCTCGGAGAGCGCCTGGTCTTCGTCTTTCGGAACCTCGTCTTCACTTTTTTCATAAGCGGCGTGGAATTGCCGCTTAAGCTTTGCATGGCCTGCAAATGCAATTTGAGCCTTCTGTTCCAAGCCCGCTAATCTACCCTGCTCTACCGCCAGGTCCTGCCTGAGCTGTTCGAAGTGAGCGGTCGTCCCAGCCAGCCCGCTCTCCCGGTCCCGTCCCGCCTGAAGCATCCGCTTCTGCAATTCATATTTGCGCGCTCCCAGCCGATCCTCCACCGCCTGCAATCTTTTCGCCTTCGCAGACTGATAAGCTCGGCCAATAGCGGTCCTCCGGGCTTCAAATCGTTTCTTCTCCCTCGCCAGCGCATCCTGGTAATCGCCTTCAGCCTCTGCCAGCGCCGTTGTCAGTTGGCGCTCCTGCTCCTCCACTGCCGCCTCGCAGACCCTTTTTTCACGGGCTATTTTGGCGCGAAACTCGGCTTCCAGTCGCTCGGCGCGAACGGCGGAACTCTCGACAGCGCCTTTCAACCGATCGAGAAGCTCCAGTTGCTTGTTTGCGCCCAGCTCGTTATTCACAGTCCTTGCGGATTTTGGTCAATAGCTTGTCCAGTTGCTCGATGATGCCGACCGTGCGATCTACGGTAATCATTAATTCATCCATGTACTTGCGCTCGAATTCCACAGCCCTCTCATCGCGCCAGTAATCTTTGGTTTGCTGCCAATGGGCCCAAAGGTCCTTTGTAATCCCGGTAAGTCTGCTGCCGTGCGCGTTCATCGAGGGGCGAAGAGAAAATGAAAAGCGGCGGAATGCGCCGCACTCCAAACTCTCCGCGAGGCCGGACGCGGCTGCGAAGTCGCGAAGCGTTTGGAGTGCGCGGCATTCCCGCGCTTTCGCTTGAGCAATTGGAAAGCGGCTGCCTTGCTATGAATCATACCTGGATGACATAGCCTGTTTTCATACCCTTTCATGTCATATCCATCTTCGATGGATCCACAATCTGCGTTCCAGGTGCCTGCGTCCCCTGCGCCTTGACTTGGGCATACGCACTCAATGTCTCGATCGTCCGTGCTAAATACGCTAATGCCTGCACCAGGTCATTTGCCAGAACCGTGTGCAATTTCTCAGTCTGCTTCACCAGCGGATCCACGCGGCTTTCAAAATCCCGGTCCCATTTCTTGAGCACTCTCATTTTGGTTTCGGCTTCGTCCATTGCGCGCTTGGCCCGCTGCACGGCCATCAACTCCGCGGACGTTTCTTTGCCCAAATGACTCACCCGCGCGCTGAACAGCGCCGATTGGGCCTGTTCCAACTCTTTGCCGCGGCGCCGAAGCTCGCCTTGCCAGTGCCTCCGCTGATCGTCCTCAAGCCAAAGCCGCATCCGAGTCACGTCCGCGCTCACCTCTTCCAGCGCAGGCCGCGCTTTGCTGATGTATAGCACGAGGTCGGAGCGGAACGCCTCAAGAGCCTCTATCGAACTTACGAATGCTTTTTCCGGCATCTCAACTATCAGATTTCAAATTTTCGATTCTACCACGCAGGAATTCGCAGTTTTCTTTTTATCCGTGTTCATCCGTCCTGCTATGCATAAAAGTTTCGCAGGCCGCGCAAATTTTCCCAATGTAACTTTGTAACCCATTTAACCATTTAACTCATTTAACCTATTTAACTGTTTGGTTGCGGCTAGGCCGCGCTGGGTTCA
>PSRM01000029.1 GCA_003176045.1 Verrucomicrobiota bacterium
ATCTCGGATCATCACCACCCGTTCGTCGCGTAGCCCGCATACCTGCTCAGGCTAACGAGTGCATGCGTGGAAACGAAGCGCCGTAAATGTACGGATGTTTTCCAAGGCGAATTATACGGGTCAAGGCGCCATTTAATCTTGTCGGCCTTGGAGCGTTTTGGTAAAGTCGCTTTCCTGGCTAAAAATAACCTCACAATGACGCTCGTTGCTGTTATCCTCATTCTTGTGTTGCCGAAAGGCCACCCAGCCTGGCGACCCGCGTGCCGCCGTGAGTGATGTCACTCAGATTCTCGACCGCGCCCAGCAAGGCGACCCAAAGGCCGCCGAGCAGTTGCTGCCGTTGGTGTATGACGAACTTCACAGGCTGGCCGCAATCAAAATGGCCCAGGAGCGGCCCGGTCAGACCCTGCAAGCCACCGCGCTCGTTCACGAGGCCTGGCTGCGATTGGTGGGGTCGGAAGAACAGAAGGCCTGGAACAGCCGGGGGCATTTTTTCGCCGCCGCTGCTGCCGCCATGAGGCGCATTCTGGTGGATCGAGCGCGAGAAAAGGCCCGGACCCGGCACGGCGGCGGGTTGGAGCGAGTGGACATGGAGCACGTAACGATCGCGACGGAAGACGCCGATGTCACGGTGCTGGCCGTTCACGATGCTTTGGAAAAGCTGGAGCTCGAATCGCCTCAGAAGGCCGAGATCGTGAAATTACGTTACTTCACCGGACTGGAGCACCAGGAAATTGCGCAGACCCTGGGGATTTCCGAGCCTACCGTGCGGCGGCATTGGGCCTTCGCGCGTTCATGGTTGTATGCGGAATTGAAGGCAACAGGGTGAGCAAGACTTGATCGAAGAACAACAAAGCCTCGAAGAAGCCCTGTTCGCCCTGGCGGAGCAAAAGGCCTCCCCCGCGGAGCGGGCCGCGTTCCTGGACGGTGTCTGCCGGAACAACCCAGGCTTGCGGGCACGGCTCGATCTGTTGCTCGAAGGCCATTTCGCCGGCGCCGGCTTTCTCACCGATACTCCGAAGCGCCCCGCGCCCTCGGTGCCGGTCGCCGCGCCGTCCGACACGGACGGCGAAGCTCGCGCCGAGGAGGCTCCGGCCCAGATCATTGGCCGCTACAAGCTGCTGGAAAAAATCGGCGAAGGCGGCTTCGGCGATGTCTGGATGGCCGAACAACGCGAGCCTGTCAAACGCCACGTCGCCCTCAAGATCATTAAACTGGGCATGGACAGCCGGCAAATCGTCGCCCGTTTCGAGGCAGAACGGCAGGCCCTGGCGATGATGGACCATGCTTACATCGCAAAATTTTTCGACGCAGGACTGACGGATGCGGCCGCGAATCGTAGCGCAGGTTTCAAACCTGCTGTATCGCCGATTTCCAATCGGCAGCCGCCGGAAAATCCAAGCGCGGTCGAACGTGCCGACGCTCCGCAGGCTGGAAGCACTGCGACATCCCGAGAGGTCGGGAGAAGTCTGCGCTACGAACCGCTCGGCGCCGGCCGCCCCTACTTCGTCATGGAATTGGTGCGCGGCAGCAAGATCACCGAGTTCTGCGACCAGGAAGCTCTTCCCACCCACGAACGGCTCAAGTTGTTCATCCTGGTTTGCCAGGCCATCCAACACGCGCATCACAAGGGCATTATCCACCGCGACATCAAGCCTTCGAACATTCTGGTCACCATGCACGATGGCGTACCGGTGCCGAAGGTGATTGATTTCGGCATCGCCAAAGCCACTCAGGGCGAACTGACCGACAAGACGATGTTCACGCAGTTCCAACAGTTCATCGGAACACCAGCCTACATCAGTCCCGAACAGGCCGGGGCGGGCGGGCTGGACGTTGACGCGCGGAGCGACATTTATTCACTGGGCGTTCTGCTCTACGAATTGTTAGTGGGCCAGACTCCGTTCGACGCGAAGGAGATGATGAAGGGCGGCCTTGATTCGATGCGGCGGATGATCGGGGACAAAGAACCGGTCAGACCCTCGACGCGGTTCAGGACCCTGTCCGCAGCGGAACTGACGACGGTGGCGCAACGCCGGCAAACAGACTCACTCAAACTCACCCACCTTCTGCGCGGCGACCTGGATTGGATCGTCATGAAATGCCTGGAAAAGGACCGCGCGCGCCGTTACCAAACGGCCAACGAGCTCGCGCTGGACCTCCAGCGTTATCTTTCCAACGAGCCGATTATCGCCCGGCCCCCAAGCGCAGTCTATCGCTTTCAAAAAACCGTCCGCCGCAACAAGCTGCTTTTCACCGCTGCCGCGCTGGTGCTCCTTGCGCTGATCCTGGGCGTCAGCGCCGTGATTTTCGTGCAACACCGCGCGAATGTAGATTATCGCCAGCGCCTTTACGTTTCTGAAATCAACCGCGCGGGAGCTGCCTGGCAAGCCGGTCAATCCGCCCAAATGCTCTCGCTGCTGGACCAATGCCCGGTCGAACTGCGGCACTGGGAATGGAAGTTTCTTCATCAAAAAGCCGATCGCTGGGAGCAGACGGCGCTTGTTGCTGCCACTAATCGCGTCGGGGCCGAGCTTGCCGGGAACGGGCGATTGGTTGCCGTGGTAGCGGCTGAAGTGATTCACGTCTTCGACTTTTCCACCGGGCAATGGCTGCGCGACATTCCCTTCCAGGTTGCGTGGCACTCTCGCTTCGCCGCCTCACCCCGCGATGAATACCTGGCCACTCTCGCCAGTAAAGGAGGCATTATAACGACTTGGAACATGCGCACCGGGGCGCGCCTGGCGGAGATGAATCACGGAGGCTGGACGCGCGCGCTCGCCTGGTCCGCCGATGGTCAGCGCGTGGCGTCCGGCGGCGACGATGGTGTTGTTCGCATCTGGGATGCGAAAACCGGCCAGGAGCAAAAGCAGTTTTCGATTTCGGTCGGAGCCGCGGACGGCCTCGACCGCGTTCATTCCTCGGCTGCCCTAAATTCGGCAGGGACGAGTTCCACCTCGACCCCATTCCTTCACGCGAGCATTTTTGCGCTGGCGTTCTCGCCCGATGACAAGACCCTGGCCGTCGGGACGAGCGCAAGCCGCGTTCAATGCCTTGATCTCAGCAACGGCGCGGTGAAGCGCACGTTTCGGACTCAGTGCGAGACCGTCCGCCTCCTGAAGTTTAGTCCCGATGGCCGGAATCTGGCGATCGGCAGCGTCTCGGTTGGTGCGCACGATTCGGCTGGTGCGCACGACGACCGGGTGTGGAGTCTGGAAGAGGAAGGCTCCCTGGAGCTCGGCACGGGCCCCCTCGCCGACTCCTTCGCCTTCAGTTCCGACAGCCGCCAGCTTCTCATCGCCGACGCTACAGGCATGATTCGTATCTGGGGCCTGGATCAACGGGCCGAGACCGAACGTTTTGCGGCCGACGCTTGCTCGGCAGAGCGGCTGCCGGATGGCCGGATCTTTTCCGCGGGCCGTGATGGCGGGGTCCGCCTCTGGCAAGCCCGGCCCTCCGGCGTGCTGCAACTCAAGGGCTATCCGGATGGGTTGCGCACACTGGCGTTCAGCCCGGACAGCCGGTGGCTGGTTACAGCCGGCCTGGACCGAAACGTATTCGTTTGGAATGTACCCAGTGGCCAGTTGGCGGGTGTTTACACGAATCATCTGGATAGCGCCTTCGCGGTAGCCTTCAATCGCAATGGGCGTGTGGCCACGACCGGTGCTGATCGAATGGTGGAGGTTTGGGATCCGGCTTCGCGAACCAGGGCTTGGGCCACACCGCTCAACCCGGCGTCAGAGGCCTACTGGCTGGTGTTCGCTCCAGATGGGCGGCGACTTTATGCCGTCAGCCGCGCGGACAGCCTTACCGTGCTCGATGCGAACACCGGGCAGCGCTTGAATACTGTCATAGGCTTCGAAGGCGGCCTTGACGGATTGGCTATTTCCCCAGATGGCCGGCTCCTGGCCGTTTGCAACAAAGTAAGCTTGAGCGTCTGGTTGGCCGATGGCGCTCAAAAACTCTGGCAGGCGCCGGGCAACCCGGAACGTTGCGCCGCTTTCAGTATGGACGGGAAATGGATCGCGACGGGAGACTCGGATGGGAAGGTGAGCCTGTGGGAAGTGGCATCGGCGGGCCGAGTCCACCGGACCTTGAGCGGCCATGCCGCGCCCGTCTCCGGCGTAAGCTTCCATCCGGACGGCCGCCGGCTCGTTTCTTCGAGTTTTGACGGGAAGGTCAAGGTGTGGGACTGGAAGGCAGGCGCCGAGCTGCTGACTCTTCCGCTGGCGCGGGGCGGTGTGGCCTGGCACGCAGTGTTCAGCCCCAATGGAAAGACCATCGCCGCCGCCGGTGGCGACGGCATCGTGACCCTGTGGAAAACGGAGTAGCGGGTCGCCCATGCCCCGGGCTTCCGCTAACGTAGTCTCGCCCGCGGATGAAATCGTTCGTGGGTGTCGCGCAGGCGATTTCCGGTCACGTGCGTATAAATTTCCGTCGTGCTGATGCTGGCATGGCCAAGAAGCTCCTGAATAACGCGCAGGTCGGCGCCGTTCTCGAGCAGATGCGTCGCGAAACTGTGACGAAGCATGTGTGGCGTCACATTGCGGCTGATTCCCGCCCGACGGACACGCTCTTTTATACGCAGCCAGAGGGTGACGGGGGCAAATGCCGTTCCGCGCTTGGTTAGAAAAACATTTGCCGGCGAGCGCCTGGTGATTAGAACCGGACGGCCTCTGGCCAGATAGTTTTGCAGCGCGAGAATCGCTTTTCGTCCCAGGGGCACGACACGCTCTTTGTTGCCCTTGCCAATAACGTTCATGAACCCGGCTTCGAGGCGCAGTTGCTCGAGGCGCAGGTTGCGCAATTCGGCCAACCGCAGGCCGGACGCATAAGCCGTCTCCAGAATCGCCTGGTCACAGAGAGTTCGAGGTGTCTCAGGTTGCTCGGGCGCAAGCAGCTTTTCGATTTCGGCGGCGGAAAGCGCTTTGGGCAACCGTTTCCACCGGCGCGGCAAGGACAGGTTTTCCGCGACATTTGAGGGAACGAGCTTTTCGTTTTCGGCAAACCTGTAAAAGGAACGCAGAGCAGCAATTTCGAGGTAAAGGCTTTCGCTGCTGAGGCGACGCTGTGAATTTTCGGGCTGATTGAGCAAAGCCCGCTCACGTTCGTGTTGAAGGAAGGCCATGAGATGGCGCAACTCGACCGCGCTCCATTCTTTCAGTCCTTCCTTGTCTGCCCATACGATGAATTTATTAAGCAGAAAGGCGTAAGCGCGCTGAGTATGCTCGGCCTGGCCGCGCTCGTGGCGCAGATGCTGGAGGAAATCTTCGACTGGCGCGAGCATGTGCTCTCCTTTAGCGCAGTTGCGCTCTAAATACGAGCCAAAAGACCGGGAACAGTTAAATGAGTTAAATGGTTAAAAAGGTTAAATGAGAAAAATCCAGGCTTCCGCAGGTCCTGATGTTGGATTTATCTGCTTGGTGTGATGTATCACAAACAGCTATCCAATTGGGAGTGTTCGAAACCGGTAGAGGACTACCGCAGTCCAAGACGCTACGGGACTCACGGCCGGCCCAGAAATTCCGGCAGGTTTTGGACTGCGCTCCCGATCTATCGGGAGCGCTTTGGCCTGTATTGGTTACCGCAATTATGAGACGGCATATTAGGTTCACCTGCTAAGGATCTCTTGAACAGAAGGAAACGAAGAAAACGAAGCCCTATCTAACTCATTTAACTTATTTAACTCATTTAACCTGCCGCCCCGCAGGTTCCATCTGTGTTTTCAACCAGCGTGTTTCTCGCTTAGATTTCCACCATGTTCGGCTACCTGTCCCTCGTCCTGCATGCGCACCTGCCGTTTGTGCGGCATCCGGAGCACGACAGGTTTCTTGAGGAAAGCTGGCTTTTCGAAGCAATCATAGAGGCTTACCTCCCGTTACTGCAGCTTCTGGAGGGTTGGAAGCGAGACTGTGTCAATGCGCCTCTGACACTCACACTGAGTCCAACGCTTTGCGCCATGCTCAAGGATCCGCTTTTGCAGGAGCGTGTGGCAAGGCGAATGGATGATCTTGTCGCCCTGGCCGAAAAAGAGATTCAGCGGACACACTGGCAACGGCAATTCCATGAGCTTGCGGTCTTTTACCACGAGCGGTTGAGCGCAGCGCGGGAGGCGTACGCGGGGTATGGCCGTGACCTGGTGGGCGCGTTCCGGCGTTGCCAGGAGCGCGGGCAGCTTGAAATCATCACGACAGCGGCGACCCACGCGCTGCTGCCCCTGCTCGCGTCACATCCGACATCAATGCGCGCTCAGATCATGGTCGCGCGCGATCATTATCGGAGTTGTTTCGGACGGGACCCGCGGGGCATCTGGCTTCCTGAATGTGCCTGGGTCCAGGAAATCGAACCGGCGCTGCGCGAGGCCGGCCTGCGCTGGTTCATCCTCGACAGCCACGGAATTCTCCACGCCCGCCCCCAACCGCGCCACTCCATTTTTGCTCCATTGATCACGCCAGGCGGCCTGGCAGCTTTTGGGCGCGATCTGGATTCGGCGCGCCAGGTCTGGAGCCGGCAGGAAGGCTACCCAGGCGACCCGCGGTATCGTGATTTTTATCGCGATATTGGTTTCGATCTCGACCTCGATTACACCAGATCCGGGTTGCCTGCCGACAACGTCCGAGGTTTCACCGGCCTGAAGTATTTTCGGATTACCGGCTCCGGCCCGTCAAAAGAGACTTACAATCGTGAAGCGGCCATTCGGGCCGCGGATGAGCACGCCGGTCATTTTCTCTCCGCGCGCATGTCGCAAATTCAGGGACTGGCCGGCGCCCTCGACAGGCCGCCGTTTGTGCTTTGCGCTTACGACGCGGAGTTGTTCGGTCATTGGTGGTACGAGGGGCCTGAGTTTTTGGATTTCTTCGTCCGCAAGGCGTTCTTCGATCAAAAGGCCTTCACCATGATTACACCGGAGCAATATCTGGAGCGGCACCCGATCAACCAGATGGCGACGCCGGCGACCTCGAGTTGGGGCGACCAAGGTTATTGGGGCGTGTGGCTGAACGAACAAAACGAATGGATTTACCAGCACCTGCGGGTGGCCCAGGTGCGGATGACGGAGTTGGTACGAAAGTTTCGTGCCTGGGAGGGAAGCGCAACAGATTGTAGGGAACGACGCGAGGAGTCCCCTTCGGGTGACGTCGAGCCAAAAGGGACTCCTGACGTCGTCCACTTCAACCAAAGTGAAATGCTTAAGCCGCGGGCGCTTCGGCAGGCGGGCCGCGAGTTATTGTTGGCCCAGGCGAGCGATTGGCCGTTCATGCTGCGCACCGGCACAAACCCGGATTATGCCCGCAAACGTGTGAAAGACCATTTGCTGCGCTTCACGAGTTTGTATGAGCAATTTGTAAACGATCGGGTGGAAGAAAGAAGGTTGAGCGAAATTGAGGAGTTGGATCCGATTTTTCCGGAACTCGATTACAATTATTGGGCCTAAACTCGCTCCTATTTTTGTAATGCGAATAAACGGACGTAGTCCCGGAGGGACGAAAGATAATAGCCCAGCGTTTCAATTTCAACGCTGGGATCAGGGTCCAAGGCGGGCATTACCGACCTCCACTCGGTAGGGGCACCGAGGCCACCTGGAGCGTGGAAGCGAAAGAGTTTGTGCCACTGCCCGCCCAGATCACGGTGCCGGTGGCTGAACCGCTCTGCCCGGCAGGGAAATTCAGCCAGCCAATAACCACCTGGCTGTTCCGATTGAGCCAAAGATAAAACGGAAAATCGCCGCGTTTGCTGAGCCAGCTGGCGCTGCCGAAGGCGCTGCCGCTGCTCAACCTGCCGCGCACGTGCGTGGCGCCGCTGAGCGCGATGTTGCTCTGGGCCGAGGCCGCCTGGTCTGTCGTTTGGCCGCTTTGGCTGAGGACAAAGGAACGCAGGCCCGCCTGTTGCGCAGGATTGTATTGCGCATTGAAAACATTGCGATCACCGGTGAGATGAGAAGCCCATCCGCCGTCGGTGATGCTTCCGACGACGACATCCGTGCCGCCGGTTAAATCCACTTGAAGGGACAGACGCAGCGGCGACAGCAAAGCTCCTCGAGCGACGCTGACGGTAGCGTTTCCCGTCAGATCCAACTGCCCGTGGAAACCGTAACCAACGCCTGCGATGCGCAGTCTGCCTGTGAACTGGCCCATGCCGGTCACAGCCAGCGTGAAATAGCCTGAGCTTGCGGGCGCAACGCCATTGGCATCCGCGATCAGGCCCGCATAGGCGCCCTTGACGGGCGCAAACGGCGTCGGGACGAAGTTGGCGACAAAGTTCAGATTGGACTGCATGGAGAATGTGAGCACCGGTGACTGCGACGCGGTGCCATTCCAGCCAGCAAAGATTTGGCCGGGGCCGGGAACTGCTCGGATCCGATAAACCTGCCCAATTTGCAGTAATATTCCATTTAAATTCGGAGCGATCCGGCCAACGCCGTTTGTTTGGACAACCAATGGCGCGTAAACCAACTCGGATGGTGGCGGCGGATTCGTACCGCCCGTTGTGCCCGGTCCGGAGCCGGTATTTGTCTGTGCGACCAAAGTCGCCCAGGGAACTGCGTTTGGATTGGCAGAGGTCACCGCGCGAAACGCGTTTACCCGGCCATAGCCAAACCACTGGTCGTAACCTGCCGGTCCGATGTCATCCGCCGTTTGCTCCAGCAACGAGACGATTTGTGTGTTCGAAAGGGTTGAGTTGGCCGAAATCACGAGCGCGGCCACTCCAGCAACGACCGGGCTGGCGAAGGACGTGCCTCGCCAGGCAGCATAAGGATTGGCTGGATCGGTATCGGTGGTCCAAACGCCGTCGCCCGGAGCTGCCAACGCAATCGAGTTGCCGTAGCTCGAAAACGAGGCCAGCGTGTCATCGGGTTCCGTCGCCGAGACTGCCACGACATTGTCGCAGGCGGCTGGATACTCAGGATTTGAGTTCGCATTGTTCCCGGCCGCGGCCACTACTACTACATTGTTGCTCCAGGCGTAATTGATTGCGTCCTGCAGCGTGCTCGAGGGTGAACTTCCGGCAATGCTCATATTCACCACCTTTGCGCCCTGATCGGTCGCATACCTCAGGCCCTCGGCGATCGCCGAATAGGAAGCGAAACCCGTTGTGTCCACCACCTTGACCGGCAGCAGCTTGCACCCAAAGGCAACACCGGCGGCTCCTATTCCGTTGTTGGCATCGGAGCCAACGACTCCTGCCACCGCCGTGCCGTGGCCAAGGCTATCGGAAGTATCCGCGTCATTACCCACAAAATCGTAGCCGGGCAACACACGACCTGCCAGGTCCGGATGCGCGGCATTGATGCCCGAATCGAGAATGGCCACGATAACGTTCGAGGAACCAAAGGTGTAGTCCCACGCTTGCTGCGCCTGAATTCGCGCCAGGTGCCAGGACTGGCCGGAAAGAACATACGGATCATTCGGCACGAAGACTGCAGACGCCAGGCCGTCGCGCTCGGCGTACTCGATGCCGGGGTCGTGACGCAGGGCGCTTAGCATAGCTTCGGCCCTGCTTTCGTCCACCCGGAGCAGCCGCACGTTGATGTGCTGCAAAGTTTTTATGTGGATGGCCCCATGAGCCTGGAGCCGCGCAGCGAAGTCTTTCTCGGATACCTTGGGCCGTGGTTTGACCAGGATACGTCCCGGCACAAACTGCAGGTCCAAACCTTTGGCGTTGAAACAAACGGCAAGCAGCAGCACGGCTATTTTCTGCGAACACGTCACAAATGGCCTTAAATCAGCCAGTTGGGAAGCTATCGGGGTGCCATGAGCCACCCCCTGCCGTCAAAAGCCCGGGGGTGGCCGATCCCGTCAGGTCCGAGTTGGAAACAGCCCTAAAATTTGCCGTGAATTCTCAATTGGCACCGATTTACTCCGGCGCCTGGGTGGTTCCTCTTGTCGAACCTACCCTCGTTGTATCAGCAATTGCCTCGAAATCATACTCCCGCTGACCAGTATTGAGACAGTCAAGCAGCATTAAAGGGCCTCAAAAAGGCATTGGACAAAAGGGCGGCGGAATCGCTATTGTGTGCCGCTCTTGATATGAGAAACAGTCCACTAACACTGATGGCAGCAGTCTTTCTGAGTTTGCTGACACTTTTCAGCGGCTACACCTTTCTGGTCTTTTACATAAAGCAAAACAGGCTAATTGCCACCAATGATCAGTTGGGCTTTATTCAACGCGACAGATTCATGGTGAACGCGCTGGCGACTGAGGCCGCCGAGTTTGCAAACAACAATCATCCCGACATTATTCCGATTTTGGAAGCCAGAGGTTACCATTTCAACAAACCGGCGGCGGCTGCGCCGACAAACAAAGCGACCAAATAATCTCCACGCCCGATATGGACAACATGGATAACCTTGAGGAGCAGCCGCAACCCACGCCGGAATCTGCCCTGGACATATTGCAGGCAAAATACGACGCCTTGTCCTGGCTCGTAGGATGCGCCGTGGTTCTTCTGGCAGGCGTGGCTATCTTCTTTGATCTTTATCTCAGGCAGCGCGTGAAGGATGTAGATCGTAATCAGATGATGGTGAATCAGCAGATTTCTGAATACGTGAGGAACGAGTTGCAGAAAAACAAGGAGTTTGCGGCAAAACTTCAGGATTACGCGCGAACGCACCCGGATTTCGCGGCAAAGCTTCAGGAGTCTGCCCGAGAGCACCCGGATTTTGCCCCCATGGTGGCAACCATCTTAAGCAAGTCCATGGCTTCGAACCAGCCGCCACCCAGCACCTCTGTCACAAAGTCACCGTCGCCAGCCTCGTCCACTCCGCCGCAGCCCACCAAAAAGTAGTCTCGGGGCGTCTATTCAAATTCGCAGTGAACAGAGCCGCGCGCCTGAGCAAGCCTTTAGTCTCTTACCTCTTACCTCTGATCTCTGACCCCTGATCTCTGACTTCTGTCCTCTCCTTCAGGGCTCGTTACCTCGGCTGCCCCAGGCGTGATTGCTTTTTGCGCGTTGCGCTCGAGTCTTCACCAGCCGAAAATCATAAATCATAACGCAGAAATCATAGATGCCATGACTTTCCTGCCGATTGTAGCGCGGGAATTGCGCGTGGCCTCGAGACGGACCGGCACCTACGCCGTGCGGACGGCTGCTGTGCTGCTGGTGCTTTTGATAGGCGTCTGGTTCTTCATTGTCCTGGAACGAGAGCCCACCAGCGAGCGGTCCCGGGTCCTGTTCGGGTTCCTTACCGGCACCGCGACGCTTTTTGCCCTGTTAAGTGGCGTCCGGTCCACAGCGGATTGCATGAGCCAGGAGAAACGCGAAGGTACTCTTGGGCTGCTTTTTCTGACCGACCTCAAAGGCTATGACGTGGTGCTCGGCAAACTTGCAGCGACCTCTCTCAACTCATTCTATGGGCTCATCGGCATCTTGCCGATGCTGGCCATCCCTTTGCTCATGGGAGGCATAGGCCTGGACGAGTTTGGGCGCATGGCGCTGGTTGCATTGAACACTCTCTTTTTCTCGCTGACCCTCGGATTATGTGTCTCGGTGTTCAGCCGCTCAGGCCGAAAAGCTATAGGACTTACCTTTTTGTTTCTTGCTCTGTTCACCGTTGGACTACCGGTGCTGGGCTCAATTATCGGGTTCTATCATGGATTTTCAGAAAGAGAGTTCTTCTGGTTTTGCCTGACCAGCCCCTTGTTCTCCTTCATCTCGGCGCTGGAGGATGCTCGCAAAAATGCGCCCGGCTGGTTTTCCTATCGCTTTTGGCTTTCTACAGCCGTGATCCACGGGCTGAGTTGGCTGTTGTTCATTGTGGCCAGCTTATACGCGCCTCGCGTCTGGCAAGATCGGCCCGCTGGGGTCGCCAGAATGCGTTGGCGGGATCGCTGGCGGAATCTGACGCTCGGCGATTCAATTCATCGGGCCAAATTCCGGACGCGGTTGCTGGATAAAAATGCCTTCTACTGGCTGGCTGCCCGCGCGCGTTTGAAGCCATTGGGTATCTGGTTGGTATTGGCCGCCATGGCGTGCGCCTGGCTTTTCTTCGCGAAGAAAGTCGGTCGCGAATGGTTTTCTCCCGAACTCTATCTGCTCTCCGCCATCGTGCTCAACATGTTGATAAAAAGCTGGTTTGCGTCGGAGGTGGGCCGGCAACTGAGTGAAGACCGCCGGACCGGCGCGCTCGAATTGCTGCTCTCGACCCCCTTAAGCGTCCGGGAAATTCTGCGCGGCCAGCGCCTGGCCCTGGAACGGCAGTTTTTTTGGCCTGTAGTCGCGGTGTTGGGAGTGTTCATGGCCTGCCTATGGGCCACCTTGTTGTCCCGCCAGCGTTATTATGAGGGCGATGAGTATTCCACGCTTTGGACCTGCTTCTATCTGGCCCTGGCGCTGATGCTGGTAGCGGACCTGATTGCTTTGTATTGGGTTGGGCTTTGGCAAGGGCTCACGGCCAGGAGCGGGCGGCGAGCCGCGCAGGGCACGGTGGGCTGCGTGTTGATTCTGCCCGACGCGCTCTTCTTCCTGCTTCTTTTTTTGATCTCGATTTCTGGTCAGAACCTGGGCCGGTGGCAGTTTTTTCTGGGGGCGTGGTTCGGATTGGGGCTTCTTGCGGACGTGGCCTTTAGCGCCTCAGCCCGAAATAAGCTGCTCACCTCTTTCCGGGCCGCAGCGGAGCAAAGGTATCTCTCACGCAAGGCCGCCCCGAAATGACTTGCGCGTAGGAGCGCGGCATTTATGCCGCTTCGCCGTGGGTACTTGCTGACCGGGTTAGGTTCAATAGAGGCATCCTCTTGCGTTCGAACCTTGAAGCGGCATAAATGCCGCGCTCCTTCCGACGGTGCCTTCGCCCAGCATTGAAGGTTGGCTGGCCGCCTCCAATTGGTAAACTGGCTTCGTGAAGAGTTTCATACTCATCCTGCTATTTCCGGTCACTGCTGCCACCCATCTCCCGGCTCGCACAAACCAACTCGATCAGACCACCAATTCCGCTTCGCCCGTCCCATCCTCCAACGAAGCCATTGAGCTGGAATATGCGAAGGTGATGGAAGCCGACGACGCCGCGCAGACGGAAGTGGACCAATGGATCCGGGACAACGAGGAATTTGTCGCCAAAGGGGCGGGCCTTTCTAAAGCCCAGATGAAACAGCGGGTGAAAGAGCGCTTGGAATCAGTCCGCAAGCTTTATGAGGATTTTCTCCTGCGCCATCCCAAACACGCCCAGGCCCATATCGCCTTCGGCAGTTTTCTCAATGACCTCGAGGAAGAAAGCGCCGCCAGAAAAGAGTGGGAAACGGCAGTGGAACTGAATCCAAAAAACCCAGCGCCGTACAACAACCTCGCGAACCTTTTTGCAGAGACGGGTCCGATCACAAACGCTTTCACGTATTACGCCAAAGCCAGCGAGCTAAATCCAAACGAACCGTTGTATTATCACAACCTCGCGACAGCGGTGCACGTCTATCGCAAAGACGCCATGCAGTTCTATCATATGGCCGAGCAACAGGTTTTTGCGAAGACACTCGAGCTATATAATAAGGCACTCAAGCTCGACCCTACCAACTTCCCGCTCGCGACCGATTTGGCGCAGACCTATTACTTCCTCAAGCCGCTCCGCGCCGACGAGGCCCTTCAAGCCTGGACCAATAGCTTGCGTATTGCCCATGATGCGGTAGAGCGCGAGGGCGTCTATCTTCACATGGCCCGCGTGAAGCTGGCCGCCGGCCGTTTCGCCGAAGCCCGCGCCCAGACCATCGCCGTGACGAATCCCATGTATGCGGACTTAAGAAAAACTCTTATGGGCAATATTGATAAGCAGGAGGCGGAGGCAAAGACAAATGCGGCGCCAGCAAACCCGAAGCTCGAAGTCCGAAATCCGAACGAAAGCAAACGGACGGATTCACAAACGGAACGGCAATGATTGACAAACGAATGGGGACAAGCGAATAAGGCCGTTGAGTTTATCCTCATTCGTTTGTCCCCATTCGCTTGTCTCTTATTCGTTTGGCCCCTATTCGTTTGCCAATATTCAGATTTCGCCTTTCGATTTTGGCAAACGAATAAGGGACAAGCGAATGTTCAACCGAAACCCTAGCCGCAAAAGCACGCAGAGAAGGCGGAGCCTGTAACCCAGTTAACTTAGTTAACTTAGTTAACTCAATTAACTCACGTCTTATTCCGCTCCAGCAGCCTCCGCACCTCTCGCAATTCTTTGCGCCTGGCCTCATCCACCTTCGGGAACTTCAAATCCAGCGATTCAAGCGTCTGTACGACGACCTCCGCGACCACCAGGCGCGTGAACCATTTGTGGTCGGCGGGAACGACGTGCCAGGGCGCGTACCCGGTCGCCGTGTTTTGAATCATTTGCTCATAGGCCCGTATGTAATCGTTCCAGCGCGCCCGTTCCTGCATATCGGATGTCGAGAACTTCCAGTTTTTCTCCGGCTCCTCCAGCCGGCTTAGGAAGCGCCGCCGCTGTTCCTTCTTCGAGACGTGCAGGAAAAATTTTCGAATCACCACGCCGTTGCGCGTCAGGTAACGCTCGAAACCATTGATGTCCTCGAACCGTTCCTCCCATACGTTTTTTGTGACCAGGCCGGGCGGCAGGTTTTCGTTCTGCAGCAGTTGGGGATGCACCCGCACGATGAGCACTTCCTCATAGTACGACCGATTGAAAATGCCGATGCGCCCGTGTTCCGGCAGGCATTTGGCTGAACGCCAGAAGAAATCGTGGCGCAGCTCTTCAGCCGAAGGCGTTTTGAACGAGAACACCTGGCACCCTTGAGGGTTCACGCCCGACATCACGTGAGCGATCGTGCTGTCTTTTCCCGCCGCGTCCATGGCCTGGAAGATGAGCAGGATCGCCCATTGCGACTGCGCGTAAAGTTTCGCCTGCAGCTCGCTCAGCCGTTCAACGCCTTTTTTCAATCGTTCCTCGGCGTCCTCTTTAGACTTAAATTTCCAGGTGTCCTCAGGATCAACGTCCGCCAGCCGAAACTTGCGGTCATCAGCAATCCGATAGCGCTTGGCCAATTGTTCCAGTTTCATGGTAGCAGCCGAGGTAACGAGGCTCTGATATTCGTGGTTACGTTAACCGACAAAAGCCAGAACTCAATCTCCTTGTTTTTGTCCCTGAGAAGAGGAGCAGGGCCAGTGACAAAGTCCGTAGGGCAGGCTTTCCAGCCTGCCGGTTGCGCCGCCTTCCAGCGGCGCGACTCTGGAAGGCGGTGGTTCAGGGGGCTGGAAAGCCCCCTGAACCGGCAGGCTCGAAAGCCTGCCCTACATTGGCGGACTTTGTCACTGGTCCTGAGAAGAGGAGATGGCGTTTTGCACCCGTGCGCCCTCAGGCTCGGCCAACGCCTTTTCGAGATGAGCTTTGATGCCGTTGAAGAAGGCCTCAGCTACCCGCTGGCGTCCGTCCTGGGTGAGATGGACCAGGTCGGTGAACTCCCAGTATCGGCCGTCTAAAACAGGCTGAGTGTCCACCAGCCGAATCGAAGGATCTGATCGCGCCAGTTGCGCGACAAGTAATGAGTGGGCCTCATTGGCTTTGATGTATCGGAGGAGGAAGGGAAAAGTTTGGCGGTAAAAATTGATCACCTCCGGGTCGCTGCGGGCAGTGACGGCCATCGAATAGGTTGCCAGCACAAGCTGGACATTGTTCGTCTTGCAGGTTTGGATCAGGGTCTGATAGTCCTGGCCATATCGGCTTCCGATCAGGTTCGTGAAGAAAGGAGGAGGCACTTTGGCAGATTGTGCCCAGAGCCGATTCAGGCGCCGGAGCTTCATTGCATGCTCGACATTGGCCAGCAAGCGGATGGGGCGCTCCACGTACGGCGCCCGATTGGGGCCAATCAACTGCGGGAGCATTGGATCCAAAAAACGGAAGCCGTTGAGACCATGATAGGAAAGGATCATGTCTGGACTCCTCTTCCTGAGGCCGAATTATTAGGGGAGCGTTTGAGGGATGTCAACATAAAATGCTTGGGCCTGAGCCTATGTGGCGTGACAGATCACCAGGTTTTGCGCTTAATCGGCCGGCATGTGCGCGAAGCGCGGCTAAAGGCGAACATGACTCAGGAATGTCTTGCCGAACTGGCGGGCGTGCACTGGAAGACGATCAGCAGCATTGAGCGAGGCGCGTATCCTGTAGCGCTGACCATTTTCGTTCGGCTCTGCCAGTTTCTGGAGACCAGCCCCAACCGCTTGGTCGAAGGAATCACGGTTCCAGACCGGCAGCGCACTACGCGAATCAAGAAAGCGCTGGCGCGTCAACGCGCGCCAGCGAGGAAGCGCTAAGGCTGCCACGCTGGCCTTACCCCTCGATGTGACGCGCCGGCCCATCGATCAGAAGGTGTGAAATAGTTGTAGCAGCCGAGGTTACGAGGTTCTGATCTTTTTAACCTGCTGGTGCCAAAGGGTTTTAGAGCCTCGTTACCTCGGCTGCTACGTGGCGACCCATCATGTCGTGCGCGGTATAGGCGTCCCTACCGCTTGTCAAGCGCTGTCTGCAAGGCCTGCTTCACCGCCTCAAGCCGCGCTGGCAATTCGATTGGCTGATTGGCGTAGCGCGATGGGAAATCCAGTTCCTTCTGATGATACTTTACCTTCATCTCGGTGAACTTGAGTCCGTGGGCGGTGGAAATCACGACGACGCGGTGTGATCCGTCAATCTTGCCGGCCTTGAGCAGTTTGAGCAGGACCGCGAGAGCGACGCCGGTATGTGGACAGTTGAACATGCCGGTGCGGTCGCCCAGGGCCGCGGCATCGGCCAGTTCCTCCTCAGTGGCTTGCTCGACGATGCCGTTGAACTGTTTGAGTGTGCGCACGGCTTTTTCGAAACTGACCGGGTTGCCAATTTGTATCGCGCTGGCAAGGGTTTTTTGCGCTTGAATAGGTTCGAACGTCTCGAAGTTGCGCAGGTAGGCGCGGTAAAGCGGGTTGGCCCTTTGCGCCTGCGCAACGACGATGCGGGGGAGTTTAGCCACCAGGCCGAGGTCCTTCATCATGAGCAGGCCCTTGCCCAGGGCGGAAACATTCCCGAGATTGCCACCGGGAATGATAATCACATCGGGAGATTGCCAATCGAATTGCTGCACGATTTCGATACCCACAGTTTTCTGCCCTTCAACCCGAAGCGAATTCATCGAGTTGGCGAGGTAAAGAGTCGGGTCTTTGGTAATCTCCTGCACCAGCTTCATGCAGCCGTCGAAATCCGTATCCAGATAAAGGACCAGCGAACCGTTCGAAACGGGTTGGATGAGCTGTGCCAGCGAGATTTTGCCGCGGGGCAGCAGGACGATGGATTGGATGCCTGCGGCGGCGCAATAAGTTGCCAGCGCAGCCGAGGTGTCGCCGGTCGAGGCGCAGGCGACGGCCTTAATGGGCGCGCCGTCGGCCATCATCTGTTTGACCTGCGAGACGAGCACGGTCATGCCAAGGTCTTTAAAGGAGCCGCTGTGCGTGTTCCCACAAAGCTTGATCCAGAGGTCTTTCAGCCCGATGGTTTTCCCAAAGCGCTCCGCCCAAAACAGATTCGTGCTGCCCTCGTAGAGCGAAACCACATTGTCATCGGCCACTCCCGGCAGGACCCACTCCTTTTTGCCCCAGACTCCGGAGCCGTAGGGCCACTCGTTACCGCGGTAGCGATGTTCGAAGAGCTTCTTCCACTCTGCGGCGCTGCGCCGGGCCAGCGCCGCGGTGTCATGCTGCACCTCCAGCAGCGAGCCGCACTTCTCGCAATGATAAACAATTTTGCTCAGCGGATACGTGGCTCCGCATCCCTCGTTGATGCACTGAAACCAGGCCTTGTAACCCTCAGAATTCATCCGAGAGTTCTCCATGTTTGTGTTCCGGATTCGGAATGAGCTTTTGGTTCCGGCAATCCACAACCCAGTCCATGTCCTCCAGAGGAATTTGGCCGACTATATTCGGTATGGAATCCGGCACTTCCACGACATCGAACCGCCCCGTCCGCCCCTGAATTTCCAGTGAAACAGGTGAAAAGACTTTTCTCATCTCTGCTCGATCCGACATGGTGCGGGACTTGATTTCTCCAATTGGCCGCAGCCCGAGTTGCCGAATGACGGACGATTTCAAATAAAACTTTACCGCGCCAGTGTCCACCAGGGCATCGATCTCGACGGCTCTCGGCTTCTCTTTTCGAGACCCGACGGCAATTAATTCTGCATCCAGCCAGTTCTGGACTCGAATTCGCGTTGTCATCGGGTCGCTCGCACGTTGCTGCGGACAGGAATGTCCGCGCTCCGGTTGCGGCTTCGCAGCGCTGTCTTTATCCGTGTTCATCCGTGTTCATCCGTGGTTAAGAATGATAGGTTCTTCTCGCCTAGATTTCATATAGCCCTTTAGCCAAACTCAGAACAAAAATGGCCAGGTCCGCTTTGAGATTCGGATTTTCGGAGATCTCCACTGCGGCCTCGGTGTCGAGCGCGATGCGACGATGCACAATGATATTCTTCTGGCGGCAGAAATCCTCGAAATCGGCGATGCTAAAGAACCGGGCGTTGGGCGTGTTATACCATTCGTAGCGGAGCACGCCGCCGGATTTGGGGGCGCGTCCGTGTTCATAGAGCATGCGTCGCAGAGGTTCGTAAGCAAAGTTCGGAATGCTCACGATGCCTTTCTGGCCCACACGCAGCATCTCCATAACGACCAATTCCACGTCCTGCACCGTCTGGAGTGTCTGGGACAGCACCACGAACTCGAACTCACCCGTCGCGAACGCTCCCAGGCCTTTGTTCAAGTCAGCGTGGATCACATCCAGCCCGCGGCTGATGCAGGTGAAGATATTGGATTCATCCAACTCGACGCCGACAAGGCGTGACACGGAGGGCGGACAGCCTTGTCCGCCAATGTCGGAGGGCGGACGGCCTCGTCCGCCCGTCTCCGTAGCTTCGGCCAAAGAGCTACCGCGGACGAGGCCGTCCGCGCTCCGGGCGCGGTGCATGAGCCGGGCCAGCAGTCCGCCCGAGCCGCAGCCCAGATCCAGCACGCTGGCTCCACTCGGAATCAATTCCACAATCCGATCATAATCCAGCCGATGCTGGCGAAAGATGCTGGTGGTGCCGTGCGGCCCGTCTTCCATGGAACCAGCGCCCCTGCTCGTGGCCGCAAGGTTGTCCAGAAAAGCGCGCATCATCCCGCCGTAACTGGACAATTCATCGGGCAGCAGGAAAGCGTCATGCCCGCAATGGCTTTGCACATTGCAATAGCTGACTGGCGCGCTGTTGGCGAGCAGGGCGTTGACAATGTGCCGGGATTGCTCAGGCGGAAACAGCCAGTCGCTCGAAAAGCTCAGCACCAGCCAGCGCGATCGTGTCCGCGCAAACGCCGCCGCCAATTCCCGCCCGTTACTGCCCAAATCAAACAAATCCATCGCGATGGAAAGAGTCAGATAGCTATTGGCATCAAAGCGCTCGACGAACTTGGCGCCCTGATGGCCAAGGTACGATCCGACCGAGAACTGCTTCTCGAACTCCACCGCCACATCGCGCGGTTGCAGCCGATCGGCCTCAAACTTTTCGGTCATTGCTTCAGGCGAAAGGTAAGTGATGTGGCCGATCATCCGGGCCAGGGCCAGGCCCACGTCCGGCCCTTGGGCTTTCCCGTAGTATTGGCCGCCCTGAAAATGCGGATCGCGCAGGATGGCGTTGCGCCCAACCACATCGAACGCAATCGCCTGCGTCGTCAGGCGCGGTGAAGTGGCCAGCGCGATGACCCCGCGAACGGCCTCCGGGTAACGCGCGGCCCAGACCAGCGCCTGGTGCCCTCCCAGTGAACCGCCCACCACCGCCAGCAATTGCGGAATACCCAGTTGCTCCAACAGCTGCCGCTGAACCGTCACCATGTCGCCCACGGTAATCGTGGGAAAATCGCGTCCATAAGGCCGCCCCGTCGCAGGGTTGTTGCTGCCCGGACCGGTGGTCCCCCGGCAGCCGCCGAGAAGATTCGGGCAAATGACAAAAAGCCGCGTGGTATCAATCACCTTGCCCGGACCCACAACGATGTCCCACCACCCCGGATCATCGCGATCGTTGTGTTTTGCCACGTGCGAATCCCCACTGATCGCGTGACAAATCAGAATGGCGTTGTCCCGCGCTTCGTTAAGATTCCCGTAAGTTTCGTAGGCGACGGTGACCTCCTCGATGCGTCCGCCGCGCTCCAGGTCGAGAGGCTGCTCCAGCCTCGCAAACTGAGCGTCGCGCAGCGGCTTCGCGCTCCTCACGCTATCGCTGCTTTCCAGCGGGTCCGAACGCGCCCTGCTTACTGTCTGGTCACCAGTCATTTTCGAGCGGAATATAGTAAACGCAGTGCCAATGATGCGAAAGGGCGAATGGCACCACGCATTAGAAGGGGGCGCATTTCACTTTCTCATTGGGGTTTTGGCAATAAGAAAAGTAGCGCAGGTTTCCAACCTGCTGTATCGCCGATTTCCAATCGGCAGAGCGTACGGACACCTCGCAGGCTGGAAGCACTGCGATACAGCAGATTAGAAATCTGCGCTACATCCGAGGCCACGCCAAGAAGCTGAAATGCGCCCTTTTTAGGGGGAGTGTCCGGTGTCGGCTTGAAGGGGATCGTTTGTTGGGCTAAACGCAGGTCCGCTTTTGCTCTCTGTGTTTACAACCCGCGCACTTTCGGATATTTATAATGCCGCGCTATTTTTTCGCGTTGTGCAAGGGGATGCAAACATTCTCGAGAGCAAGGGCATTGTACACGGGAAATCACGGCAGCCATTTTTTACGATGAACATTGCGATTCCGTTCCGTCCGAAACTGATCGAGACGCTGAAGGGCTATACCGGCCAGGATTTCAGAGCGGACCTCATCGCCGGCATTACAGTTGGGATCGTGGCGCTGCCACTGGCGATGGCGTTCGCCATTGCGTCCGGGGCACCACCACAGGCCGGCATTTTCACGGCTGTTATCGCCGGGTTCATCATTTCGGCATGTGGCGGTACCAGGGTATGCATAGGCGGGCCGACGGGGGCGTTCATTATTATTCTCTACGGTATTAACGCCAAATATGGCGCGGGGAACCTGGCCATCTGCACCGTCATGGCTGGGGCACTGCTTTTAGCGATGGGCGTGGCTCGGTTGGGCGCCATGATTAAGTTCATCCCCTTCCCGGTAACGGTAGGGTTCACCTCCGGCATTGCGGTGCTTATTTTCAGCACGCAAATCAAGGATTTCTTCGGCCTGACGGTTGAGAAGCTGCCGTCGGACTTCATCGAAAAAATGAAGGCGCTTATCGAACACGCCAACACTTTTCAATGGCCCGCCCTGGCGCTGGCCACAGTCTCGTTCGCCATCATCAAGCTCTGGCCCAGGCAATGGCAGAAGCGTGTCCCAGGTTCGATCGTCGCCCTTGTGCTCGGGACGGCCGCGGTGGCCTGGTTCCATATTCCCGTTGAGACGATCGGCACCAAGTTTGGCGGCATCCCTCAAGGACTGCCCAGGTTTCAGGCCCCGTCCCTTTCATGGCAAACGATGCAGCACTTGTTTCAACCGGCCATGACCATCGCTCTCCTGGCCGCCATTGAATCTTTGCTGTGCGCGGTTGTCGCTGACGGCATGGTGGATGACCGGCACGACTCGAACCAGGAACTTATGGCTCAAGGGCTGGCGAACATCATCAGCCCTCTGTTTGGCGGCATCGCCGCCACGGGGGCCATCGCTCGAACCGCGACGAACGTAAAGAGCGGAGGCCGCTCGCCGATTGCGGGCATTATCCATGCCGCAGTGCTACTGGCGATTATCCTGGCAGCGGCGCCACTGGCGCAGTTCATCCCGCTGGCAACCCTCAGCGCGGTGCTTGTCAATGTCGCCTTGCACATGGGCGAATGGCACAACTTCGGGCGCCTGCTCAAGTGGCCGCGCAGCGATGCCATGGTATTCCTTTCGGCTTTCGTGCTGACGGTGATGGTTGACCTGACGGTAGCCGTCGAAATCGGAATGGTATTGGCTGCAATGTTGTTCATTAAGCGCGTTTCTGAGACCAGCCAAATTACCGCCGTGGACGAGAGCACCGAGACCGAAGGTTCTCATCATTCACTTGTGGGTAAAGAGATTCCGAAGGGCGTTATGGTTTATAGAATTTTTGGCGCGTTATTCTTCGGCGCAGCGGATAAGCTTGAGAGCGCGCTGAAACGGGAAAAACAGGAACCCGATGTCCTGATCCTCCGGATGAGAAAAGTGTTGGCGATGGACGCAACCGGCCTCAATGCATTGGAAGACCTGTTTGAGCGGCTGCGCCGGAAAGGCAAACAACTGGTCCTGAGTGGTCCCCACGCTCAGCCGCTGTTTGTAATGGACAGGGCAGGATTTCTGGACCAGATAGGACGAGAGAATGTTTGCGCGGACATTGGTGCTTCGCTGACGCGGGCGCGCGAGATCCTCGGCCTGC
The DNA here is from genome assembly GCA_003176045.1 of Verrucomicrobiota bacterium. Classification (GTDB taxonomy): domain Bacteria; phylum Verrucomicrobiota; class Verrucomicrobiia; order Limisphaerales; family UBA8199; genus PSRM01. Next base: position 22,361 of record PSRM01000029.1, read on the forward strand.
CGGCGGCAGTGCCGAGAGACCCGGGCGCACAGGAGGAGCAAAGTTTGGGGGCCGCTCGATCAGAGCTGGCTGCCGCATTGGAGACGACGCAAGGTGAGAAGTCGGTGCGCTAGCCCCCGGCAGACGGATCGGGCACCCATGCTCCGAACCCGCCTCCCCGGGCGCGACGCAATCCAATGGCAGCTAGCGCTCTTTGAAACATTGCGCGATACCACGACGGACGCGCGACCTCGATATGCTCGGGCTGTCCTGGCGATTCCATCCGCATTGCATCAATAACCAGCCCGGCGTCTTGCCAGCGGCGCAAAATGTGCGACAGGTCCTCTCGGGGATAAGTGGCTCCTCGCTGGACTAACAACACTCGTCGGATTCCTTGAGCAAGCAGATAGTTCGCCGAAGGGAAATCTGTTGTGAAACAGACGGAACGGTTATCGAATTCATGTGGTTGCATTTTCCGTCCGTCCCCTTGGCGGTTTGCGTCCAAAAGGAAAATGGGAGGTGCATCTGACGCCAGACTCAGATGAGCGAGTCGGCCGGCGCCGGTCCGCAGGGAGCTGAGAGTCGGCATGACATCCACTGCAGCAATTGCCTTACCGATGGCGGGCAGGTATATCGGGGCGCTAAAGGGGACGGGCACGGCGTTATAGAGCGGCACGGGGCGGTAGCCTCGGGCTGCGAGCGCGAGTGCAACCCAAACGCCTTCGGACCCGGGGAGATCCAGCACCAGCGCGTGTTTTTGTTCCGGAACCGGCGCCCAATGGACATCCACCTCTGGTTCGACGGTTGGAAGATGAGAAAGAGGCGAGTCCATGTGCGCGAATAAAACGGGTTTCACCCAGCACGACCAAAGGGACTCGTCTGGCGCCCAGATTGAGAAAATCTCGTCTTCAGTCATCATCTTCGATTAGCACGGCCACGTCGGTAGCCGCGAAGTCAACAACAGGCTTCTCGGAAAAACGCCCGTAAGCGCCCGCGGCGCATCCGTCCACCGTGTAAACTCCAATGCAAAGATGGCGCAGGCCAATGGGCGTGCATAGTGGCAGCGATTCAAAGCGGCGTTGTGCGACCCAATTATTCGGGCGGAGGAACGCGGCCAGGCAGGTCCCCAGCCAGGTCTTTGCCGGCATCAATTCACGAATGCTCACCGTGTCCCCATTATTACACAATGCAGTTTTGAGCAACCACCCCTGGTCGCTCGCCCACGGCGCTTCACGCGGATCGCGCGTTTCGGGAAGCAAGGCGCGCCAGGTGGACATTGGGGTGCGGAGTTTGTCCCAAGTCAGAGGAAAGCGCTTGGATTCTGAAATCACGGCCGGCATGGAATTTGCGACCAGCGTTCTGCCTCCGCGAAAAAAATTCCGCCAGCCGGTTTGTTGCGGCAGACGCGCCAGCCACTCGGCTTGATAGAAGCGGACAATCCCATTCACCTGACCCTGGTACCACGCAGTGTTCAGATGCGCACGACTATCCCGCCAAAGGATCTGATTTGGGTTTGCCAGATGCGGCTGACAACCTCGCTCGCGCAGCCGCGCTGCGAGAAAAGCAACAACCTCATGGTCTTCCATGTGACCGGTGGCGCTTAACAACGCGATCGTGCCGCGCCGTCCCGCATGGTTGGCGAGGAGGTCGGACCAAACATCTCCGGGATTCCCGGCTGGGCGCAGTTGAGGGAAATGCTCCGCTATCATTTCTGTGAACAATGAGCTTTCCGTGAATCCACCTGGCACGTCGCTGTTCACCTCTGAGATTCGCCAACCCTGCGCTGTCGGATGAAAATCAAAGCGCATGATTCGACCTGGAGCTGGAGTGACCGGCAGATCATCCAGCAGCACCGTTTGCAGCTTGCGGGGCAGCCCTAAGACCCGGATCAGCTCAGGCCGCCGGATGATCTCCTCTTCCGCCGCAACGGTTTCCGCTGCGAGCTGCTCGGCCCAGTGGGCCAATCTGCTCCACGCCGGAGCCCTGATTATCAAAGGAAAGGGCGCGAGCGTGGCAACATCTCCCACCTGCGGATCCCATTTGCACCCTTCGAGAATGGCTCGCCGACGCAGTCTCTTAAACGGTGCTGCGTTGAGTTGAGGCCCGGCGCGCAATTCGGGCCGATGATGTTGCGGGCTCGCGCGCGCGCTAGGTGGCGGACCCGAGTGCTTCGCATCCGCTGTAGGTGAGGGCGCGAGGAGTCCATTTTTCACGCCAGGTGCCTGCGATGGACTCCTAACGTCGTCCCCTACGGTGTTTCGCCTTTGCAGGGCTAGGACTAAATAGTCTGTGTGCGGAGAAGACATTCATTTCAACATTCCTTCCCACGGACCAACATGGTAAAGCCAGGCCGCAGCCAGGCCCAGGTAGAGCCCCGACGGGAACAATCCAAAGACCTGCCATCGCGGAAATGGTCGGCGGCGACTGGGTTTGCACACCCATTCCAGCATGACCGCACTCAGCCAAATCACCACGACCCACCAGCCGTCATGAATAAAATCCTGCAGGGTGGCCAATTCGGATTTCCAGTCTCCTGCCACCGCGCGAGCCAGAACCAGGCCGGTGGCCATTAGAAAAGCAGCTAGCCGTACGCCGGAGCCAAAATCCCGCTCTTCCGTAATGGAATTGGAAATCCTGGTGCCGAGTTCCAGAAAGAGCCACAGGCAGAATAGGCCGGCGGTCCCAAGGCCAGTTGAGAAGATATTGCCCCAATAGGTCGGTCCTTCTCCCAATTGGCCGCCTGTAAAAACTAACGCCACGGAAATTATCGCACCGCAAATTGCGACCAAAGCTGCAGGGTTTCGCCTCTCAATCGCATCATCACGCGCGCCCACACCCAGCCAGGAAAACAATTGCATCGTAATCAAAATCCAGGCCAGGCCTATTCCTGTAAGGAACACAATCTCATTTGGATTTGCGCTCACCTCAGCAGCACCCCACTTGCGCAAAGCGCAGGCAATCAGAACCAGCACGGCTCCAATGCAAACTCCAATGGCCCGCCATGCACTCGTGGAGGAGTGAAGTAATCGAAATTCGAAAGCGTCCAGAGAGCGAATCGCCACATGCGTATTAACTAAAGAGGTGTATGAAGGCGCAACAAGAAACTCGCCTCTGGACCCGCTTCGTTCGCTTTATGAACCGGCCCCAAAAGTGTCTTTTTTCATCAAATCTCGTTGCCAGCGGTGCTTGAATACAATAAATTTTGCCGCCAAGCGCGGATGAACGCGGCTGTTGAAAAGTGCCTATGGAAGACATTGCTGAACTGAAACTGGATGGAAAAAGCTGGAAATTCCCCGTTGTCGAAGGAACCGAGAAAGAGCGTGCCATAGACATATCGGCGCTTCGCAACGACACGGGGTACATCACGCTGGACGATGGCTACGGGAACACTGGCTCATGCCAAAGCCAGATCACCTTCATTGACGGAGAGCGCGGGATTCTGCGCTACCGCGGGATTCCGATAGAGGAGCTGGCTGAGAAGTCCACTTTCATCGAGGTGGCGCATCTCATCATCATGGGCCGGCTGCCCAGCAGTGCCGAGTTGCGGCGGTTTTCGGATTTGCTGACCGACAATGAGCTGCTCAATGAGTCCATGAAGCATCATTTCGAGGGGTTCCCGACCTTTGCGCACCCGATGGCCATCCTCTCCTCGATGATCAACGCCTCGAGTTGCTTTTATCCGGAGTTGCTTTCCGAAAACAGCAAGGAGCATTTCGAGCTGCAAGCCGCGCGGCTGCTCTCCCAGGTGCGCACGATTGCGGCGTTTGCGTACCGCTGGTCGCGGGGGTTGCCGATCATTTATCCGAAGCCGGACCTCAAATACACGGCCAACCTGCTGCACATGATGTTCTCGCTGCCGTACCAGGATTATGATCTGAAGCCCGAGGCGGCCAAGGCGCTGGATTTGATTTTCCTGCTGCACGCCGATCATGAACAAAACTGTTCAACCGCGACGGTGCGCATGGTGGCCTCGAGCCGGGCGAACCTGTTCGCCAGCGCGGCGGCGGGCGTGTGCGCCCTTTGGGGTCCTTTGCACGGCGGCGCCAACCAGGCGGTGCTCGAGATGCTTGAGGAAATCCATCGTGAAGGCGATGACGGCTCGCGTTTTATCAAAGCCGCCAAAGACAAAGGTAGCGGCAAACGCTTGATGGGTTTTGGTCACCGCGTTTATAAGAATTACGATCCGCGGGCGCGAATCATAAAGCAGGCCTGCGATGATTTGCTGAGCAAGTTGAACATCTCTGATCCGCTGCTGGACATTGCGAAGCATCTGGAGGAGGCAGCGCTGAGCGACTCGTATTTCATTGAGCGGAAACTGTATCCGAATGTGGATTTCTATAGCGGCATCATTATGCGCGCGATTGGGATTCCGGTGGAGATGTTCACGGTTATCTTCGCCATTGGCCGAATGCCGGGCTGGATTGCCAATTATCGCGAGGTGATGGAAAGTTCCTCCAGCCGTATCTCTCGTCCTCGGCAAGTGTATATGGGGCCGACACTAAGTCACTATAGACCGATTAAAGAGCGGAAGTAGGGAAGCTCGAAATCCGAAATCCGAAACCCGAAACCCGAAGTTCGAAATTCGAAGGCCGGGGCAACCACCAGATTTTTCGGATTTCGGACTTCGGGTTTCGGATTTTCTATCACATGAACATTCATGAGTACCAGGCCAAGCAGTTACTGGCGCAGTGCGGTGTGGCAGTGCCGCCGGGCGATGTGTGTTCCACGCCGGAGGAGGCAGGAAAGATCGCGGAGAAGCTTTTGGCTCAAGGGGCTAAAAAGTTAGTGGTTAAGTCGCAAATCCATGCGGGCGGACGCGGCAAAGGCACATTTAAGAATGGTTTCAAAGGCGGCGTAAAGCTTTGCAATACGGCCGAGGAAACAGAGCAACTCGCCAAGGCCATGCTGGGCAACGTGCTGGTCACCAAACAAACGGGCCCGGAAGGACGGTTGGTCAGCAAGGTGCTGGTCTCGGCGGCCCCGGACATCCGCAAAGAGCTGTATCTGGCGGTGCTGCTGGACCGGGCCGCGTCTCGACCGGTGTTGATGGCCAGCACCGAGGGCGGGATGGACATCGAGGAGGTAGCCGCCAAGACACCGGAGAAAATTATCCGCGAGACCATTGATCCCGCCGTCGGCCTGATGCCGTACCAGGCCCGGAAAGTGGCGGTGGCGCTGGAATTGAAAGGCGAGCTGATCGGGCTGGGAGCCAAACTGTTGCTGGGCGTTTATAAAGCCTGGTGGGAATCGGATGCCTCGCTCGTGGAAATCAATCCGCTGTGCATCGTGCGCACGCCTGAAGGCAAGGATGTCCTGCAGGCCGTGGACGCCAAGCTCTCGCTCGACGACAACAGTCTTTATCGGCATCCGGACCTGCAAGCCATGCGCGACCTGGCCGAAGAAGCGCCTTTGGAAATCGAAGCCAGCAAGTTCGGGCTCAATTACATCAAACTGGACGGCAACATCGCCTGCCTGGTCAATGG
>PSRM01000037.1 GCA_003176045.1 Verrucomicrobiota bacterium
CGGTCATCCAGGGATTGTTGGGCGCGCTGGTCGTGTAAGAGAACGGAAAATTCATCAGGAAGGCCGGCCGGTCAAGCTGAGAGGGGTTATGCCAGGGCGAAAGCCGCCGCTGCCCCAGCAGTGCTTTCTCAACCCCGTCCCGCCTGGCTTGACCGAGCGATGGAGGCGTAATTTGCAGGACCTCCAAATGCCGATCTTGTTCTAACCTGTTTTTGGGTGAGCCGTTTCCCCGAGAGCCATTGCCTGGCGAGCCTTTCGAGCCGTTGGCGGGCATGCCGCTGGTTCGTGGCGGAGTTAGTTGGATTGGAGTTCTTTTGCTCGGGTTTTGGAGTGTCTTCATATCGTGGGATTACCGCGGTTTTGTCTTTTCGGTTAGCTTGATGAGTGGGTCAATTCCGGCTTCGACGTGCCAGCCGGGCTTCTGAAGCAAATTGAAATTAAATCGCTCTGAAACTGGCACAATCAAATCCACTTGGGAGCCATAGCGAACTACAGAAAACCTCTCGCCCTGTCCTGCAGCCTGGTTCTGCTTCAGACTGAATGGCGTGATACAATCCACGTCATAGTCCGCGATCTGCAAAAGATAGTAGGGGCCACCTAGTTCCGTAGAATAAATCCGGTTTACCATGCGCTGGTTGTGGTGCAGATATTCCAGCGATCCGGTCGGAATTCGCAGATCGTCCAAAATGCTCTTCTCAACATCGAGCATGGGATGGTTGAACGTGTCAATTGGGTCCAACTCTTTGTAGGAAAGCTGGCCCGGATACGGAATTCGATTGACGTGCACATCGAAGAACGTCATGAAAATTCCGATGACCAGGCTCGTGCAATTATATTCCGGGTCGCGCAGCGCGTCCCGCAGCGTATAGTCCCTGCCTTTGATCTTCACTATCGCCTCGTCCGGCCGCACTGTGCTCTGATAGAGGATGATCCCGTCGGCCGGGCTAAAAAAGTAGCTCACATCCGAATAAGTGGGCCGGATGGGATCGCGGAAAAAGTGAAATTGCGAAAGCCAGGCGATTGACTTCTCGCGCAATGGATCAACATCCGTACGGAGCCATTCCTCCAACTGCTTAGCCATGAAAACTCTGCTTCCCGCCGCCTCGGCGCGACGTACCCGCATCCAGGTGTCTTCGTTAGGTTCACGGGTACAAACGATTTTAGGGCCAAAATAGAAAAGCAAATTTCGAAAAAATGTCTGTACTGAGGGGGCGTGGACCGCCTCGTCCCCGCTCATCGTTTTTTTTCAGCCTAAAAGACTGGGGACAAGTCCGTTCCCGCCCCTTTATTACGCCTTTTCCCGCACTTGTGGCTTTGCTTTTGCTGTGCACTGGGCACAAACTTGGCCATTTCCTGCCTCGACAACCTTTCGGTGCGGGACAAAAGCCCCAAATGGTGCCTATAGGCACCAAAATGTGATGCGGAAAACCACCATTTCGGCACTGGTTGTGCTGCTATTTGCGGTAAGAACAGTGCCGGCACAGGATGCCGTAAGGCTGTCGCTGGCCAGTGCCCAGGCGGCAGAGGCACGGCGTAATTCGGCCTTGGCGGGCGCCTATAACCTGAAACTGGGCCCGACATCCTGGGCTTTTGGCGCTGGTTTGGGAATCGAATACAACGATAACGTGAATCTTGACACGAACAGCTCATCGTCCGATGTGGCTTTCCGGCCGCAAATCCTGACGAAGATGGTTTGGCCGATGACCACAGAGAACGTGCTCAATTTGACGATGAGCGCGGGCTACGCCGCTTATCTCAAGAATACCCGTTATAGCGGCTTTTACGTGGCTCCGGGTTCCGAGTTGTCCTTTGATCTCTACGCCGGCGACTTCTGGCTGAACCTGCACGACCGCCCTACGGTGACGGAGTTCGCTTACGAGGACCCTACGATAGCGCAGACGGGCAATTATTCGCGCCTGGAGAATACCCTTGGATTTACCGGAACGTGGGACTTAAACAAGGTGCAGGTGACTCTGGGGTACGATCATCAGAATTATGTGCCAATTCGCGGGCCGACGAACCAGCCGAACGGCTCGGCCGAACTGGCCTACACCTCTGCAACGTATGCCCTGTGGGAAGGGTTGCGGCTTGGGTTGGAAGCCGGCGGCGGCACGCAGCGATACAGCGATTTAGCCCCGAACAGCGGCTTTGCAGACGCTGACCAGTGGAACGCTGGCGCCGTCTGCGATGCTCAATTGACTCAATACATCCATTTCAAGGCAAATGTCGGCTACACGTCCTACCTGCCGACGAGTGAAACACTAGTCCAGGTCAGCTCGAATGAATTTACGCACGTGGACAACAGCATGTCAGGCATGTACGCGCGACTTTCGCTCTCGCATAGGCTCAATAAATACGTCACCTATACTTTGAGCGGAGGCCGGAGCATCACCGCCTCGTTTTTTGGCGGCGTGGTAGATCTCTACGAAGCGAATCTGGACGCGAACTGGAACATCATTCGTGGAATTGGACTGCTGACATCCGCGCGTTGGGAACATGGGCGGCAGACGATTGGCATCAGCGAGGTCTTTGACCGGTATGGCGGCGGGATTTCCTTATCACGGGCACTTAGCGAGAAACTCTCCGGGAGCCTGGGCTACACGTTCTATTCGCGCACATCGGACATCGCCGGCCGGGATTATCAGCTCAGCGTGTTTAGCTTGAACTTAACCTATAAGTTTTAGAAACTGATAAACGTCGAAATGAATAGTGCGCGTTCTAAACTAGACCACGGACCACAGACCACGGACCGGAGCGCCGAACTCCGTTTCGGCGCGTGTGGGAGCACCGGCCAATTCGCGCCGAAATGGAATTCGGCGCTCCGCAATCTCGCTCATCACCTCGTTATTGCGCTATTCGCCTGGCTAGCCGCCATCGCCTCCGTCAAGGCTGCCCCTTTCACGGAGTTTACTTTCACGACCAATACACCGGCCCACACGGCGTCGCGTCCGATCGCGGCGACCTCCACCAATACCAGTGGCACATCCACGAACTCGCTGGCTGTGAGCCTGGAGGGCTACCTGCCGGACGATAAATACAAGCTGCGCGTAGGCGACAAGGTGGCCTTCCAGATCCTGGAAGACCGGATCATTGACGACAAAGACGTTCCACGCAGCCTGATGGTAGCCGATTCAGGCGAGCTGGACATTCCCTACATCGGCCGTGTCCCGGCGACCGACAAGACCTGCAAACAGCTTTGCGACGAAGTTAAAGTGCAACTGGAGAAGGATTATTATTATCGCGCCTCGGTGGTGATGGCGCTGGACCTGGCCAATAAATACCTGGGCCGTGTTTATGTTTGGGGCCAGGTCCGGAACCAGGGGCCGATAGATCTGGCGGTCAATGAGAACCTTACCGCAGGCAAAGCCATCCTGCGCGCCGGTGGGTTCGCCGATTTCGCCAGCAAAAAGAAGGTGAAAGTGGTCCGGCCCTCCGGCACAAACGACGTGGCCAATGCTACCTTCATCCTCAATATGGTTGATATCCTTGAAGGCGGAAAAACCGAGAAAGACGTGGTTTTGCAGCCGGACGATTTCATCATCGTGCCGTCGAGGTTGATAAATTTCTAACCACGGATTGACGCCGCACATGAACCAGCCAGGAGCCATCGAGACGGTCAGCACGACGCAGCATCAGCATGCGTGGCGTGCGCGGTTTTTCACCAGATTGCAGCGGCTTCGTGGATTGCTGCTGGCCAAATGGTGGATACCGGCGCTGGGTGTGGCGCTGGGCGTGGGAATCCAGGCCAGTCGCTCGATCACCGAGAAACCTTCGTATGTCTCGACCGGGCGTATGATCGTGAGCATGAAGCTCTCGATTCCTGAGGGCCAACTGTACACTGAAGAAATGGGCAACTTTCTCGGCACCCAGGCCGCGCTGATGCAGAGCGATGTGGTCATCCACCGCGCACATCTTCTTGTCATAGCACAGAATCCCAATTTTAAACCTCAACCGGTGAGCTTGAAGGTGACGATCCTGCCGAAAACCACCATTTTCCTGCTCGTGGGTACCGGGGATGATCCGGTGTACACGCAAAAGTTCCTCCAGGCGTGCATGGAGGAATACGCTAACCTCAAAGCGGAGATGCGGACCCAGACCTCCGATAAAACCCTTTCCGGTCTGAGTGAGGAAGTCGAAAGCTTGCGCAAAGAGCTGAAGCAATCGAGCGTTCAATTGGAAGCGTTCCAGGGAAGCAATAGCGTCGTCGTTTTGGACCAGCAGGGCAACAGCGCCGGCAATTATCTCACTGCGCTCAATCAGCGCCTGGCCGGCCTGAAATCCGAACTGGAGCTGCTTCGCACGATGAGCGTCGAGCAGACCCTCGAGCGCAGACAGCAAGGCGGGGGCGTATTGCCGGCCCCGGAACCCGTCGCCGACGTTAACAACTCAGCATCTTCGTCGCTATCCGCCAATGATTCCTCCCAAAACGATTATTTCAAAGCCAAACAGCAGATTGCCCTGATGGAAGCCCAGAAACAGGACTGGAGCGAGTTTCTGCGGCCGAAGCACCCGAAAATGGTGGCCCTGGACGAGGACATTTCGCGGCGGCGCCGTTTGCTTGGAATTTTCAAGGACCAGAGCTCCGAGCAGTTGCAGACCCTGCAAAAGACGTTGGAACTGCAAATCGCCAATATGGAGAGGGATGTGCGTGAATGGGATGCGAAGTGCCTTGAAATCAGCCGCAAGACTGCCGAATATCAACGGCTCAAGAACGATTCCCAGCGCGTGCAGGGCCTTTATGACCGGTTGCTGGCCACCATGCAGACCCTCGACGTGAACAAACAGATTAATCCCGAAAGCGTGACGATCTATGAAAAAGCGACGCAAGCTTACCCGGACCGTGTGAACCTGCCGATGAAGCTGGCTCTCGGAGCGGTGGCCGGGCTCGGCTTGAGTCTGTTGGTCATGTTGTTCGTGGATCGGCTGGATGATCGCATGGCTTCGTTCACCGAGTTGCAGGAACTCTTTGACGAGGAAATTCTGGCGCAAATTCCGCGTGAGGGCAAAGCCCGCGAGGTCAGCGGCCTGCCGCTCATCACGCAGAACGGGTCGCCTCACAGTTTCGTGGAGGCGTATCGCAATTTACGCTCCTCCCTGCTTTACATGGGCAACGGTTCCCGCCCACGGACCTTGCTCATCACCAGTTCCGCCCCCGGCGAAGGCAAATCCCTTACGGCCGAGAATCTCGGAGCCATCCTGGCCAATACCGGTTCAAGGGTCCTGTTGGTGGACGGCGACCTCCGCAAGGGCGTGCTCCACAGCCGCTTCGGCCTGGATGCCATGCCGGGCCTGACCGAAGTGCTGGCCGATGGAAAACCTGTCCGAGACGTGATCCGCGAAACCACCATTCCCAATCTCTGGCTGCTGCCGCGCGGCAGCACCACCCACCATTCCAGCGAACTATTCATCAGCCAGGCGGCCGCGGACTTCCTTAAAAATGCGGCGATGCAATACGATTATGTGATCATGGATACGGCACCCGTGATGGCCGCCGACGACGTGGCCAGCCTGGCGCCGAACATGGACTCGACAATCTTTCTCGTCCGCGCCGAACACACTTCTGCCCGCGTAGCCCGCGCCGCTCTGGACATCTTGTATCAACGCCGCGTCAAAGTAATGGGCCTGGTCTTCAACGCCGTCCGGCCAACTACGGCGGACTATTACTACTCGAAGTATTCCGAGTACTACCGCACTTATCCGGGAAAAGGATAGCCTTTGGAGCAAACACCAAACACCAAACACCAAGCTCCAAATAAACACCAAGCTCCAAACACCAAATTCCCCTGGTCCGCGCGGGTTGAGATTTGATGTTTGGAGCTTGGGGTTTCCTTGAAGTTTGGAGTTTGACGTTTGAAGTTTATGCAATGGTTTTGCATCCGGGCCCAACCCAAGCATGAGCACATCGCGGCGGGCCATTTACGCAAGGAAGCGGATCTAGAGGTTTACCTGCCTCGAATCCGGTTTCGCCGAGCCACACGCGATGGCCCGGTGTGGTTTACGGAAGCTCTTTTTCCCGGCTACTTGTTTGCCCGCTTCGACTTGGCTGTCCGATTGCGCCAGGTCCTCCACGCCCGCGGGGTAGCCAGCGTCGTCCATTTCGGAGACCACTGGCCCGCAGTGCCCGACGCCGTAATCGCAGACCTGCGCTCTACGGTTGGCTCCGACGAGGTCCACGTCGTGCCCGAGGAACTGCGTCCCGGGGAAACCGTAGTGATTTCCGGAGGCGCCTTTCACGACCTGCGCGCCTTAGTGACCAGGATCATGCCCGCCAGACAGCGCGTGGCGGTCTTGCTCGAATTCCTCGGCCGGCAAACGGCGGTGGAGCTGGATACTGAGGCGGTGGTGAGAGAAGGGGATGAGAGAAGACGGGTGTTGTGAGTGCGCCGAACGAGCATTTCCGAACGACACGAATTACACGAACTAACACGAATTCGTGCAAATTCGTGTAATTCGTGTCTTCCATGCATCTGAAAACGAAAGCGGCGGAATGCGCCGCACTCCAAACGCTTCGCGACCACGAGCGCGCATGAAGTCGCGAAGCGTTTGGAGCGGCCAAACCAGACAGATTTTAGCCGGAATAGAAACTTTCTTCAGTTCGGGCGCCA
>PSRM01000026.1 GCA_003176045.1 Verrucomicrobiota bacterium
TCGCCGCTGATACTGGCCATCACGTTCAACTCGGCCCCAGCGGTGATCTTGGTCGGCTTGCCGCTCGGCACAAAGGACGAGGCCGTGTAATATTGCTGCACGGTGGATTTGACCTGATACTCCTCATAGAAATACTGCACCTTGCCGTCGCTGATTGTGGCCGGGCGATTATTCAGGACGGTCAAACGCGGCGCACTCAAGGTCTGGCTTTCGCCGCTTTGCTCCATCGCGCTGATGGTGGCCGAGAGTTGGTCCGCGCCGAAAACTTTAGTGAAGGTGTTCTGGATGCCGATGCCTACGGCGGGCGCCGAGCTGAAGGTGCTGCTGCCGGGCACCTGGATGGTTGATTGAGGGAAATTTTCGTTGTTGATGAGGCCGGTGATATCCTGGAGTTGGGGCGTTTGCGCGGGTCGGCCGGTTTCCCAGAGCACACCCAATTGCAAAAAAGCAGGTTTGGACAGCGTCACGAAACGCGCTTCGATCAAGACCTGCTGAATCGGGCGGTCGAATTCCTCAATGAGTTTCTCCATCACGGTCAACTGCTCCTCCGTCCCACGGGCCACGACCAGGTTGCGCTCGTAATCAATCATCCATTTCGAGCCGGAAAACAGCTCTTTAATGGCCCGCTCCAACGAGGGCAAATTGGGCGCGTCGTCATTCACGAATTTGCGAAACTTTGTCGTCTCCGTGGTGGTCGAAACATTATTGGCGGTGACCACTGAACGATTCACATCCTCTGAACCGAAAGCCGCGGGCAGGATAAAGCCTTTGCGCAATCGGTAGAACCGCGTTTCTTCCATCAGTTTCTTGGGGTCCTTTGCGTCCACTACCCACACCAACTCGTTGCCAACCTGGAACTGCACTTCGTAATTGCGCCCGATGTAACGCAGGAACTCGCCTAGCTGGACCTTCTCCAGGTTTACGCTCAGCACCTGTTTAAGGGCGGCCAGCGATTTGTCCGCCACGATGTTCACACCCGAACTCTGGCTGATATTCACCAAAATCGTTTCCAGCGGAACATTATCCAGGTGAATGGTTATTTCCTTCTCCAGCACTCTGGCCATGTGGCCCTTAGTGCTCTCCAAGTCGAAGAGCGGTCCCTTTTCACGGATGGTCTTGCCGTAAGTCTCCGGGATGTATGGCTGGCTTTCGATCCGCTCGACCGCATCCCGGACGTCTTTGCGCGGCGGCAAGCCGTGGTCTTTCTGCTCCTTGGCCAGGCTCTGCAGGGTGGGGTTGAAGGCCGAGTTCTTCGCGTCAATGCTGCGGATCTGGTCTTCCAGCGCCTGCGCCCGGCGTTGTTTGGCTTGCTGCTCCATCCAGCTATGAATGCGTTCGACGATGGGATTCTTCGGATCTTTCAGGTAAAGCGCATCCGTCTTGGCCTTGGCGTCTTCCCAGCGGTTCTCCTTTGCCAATTGCAGGATTTCCTCGATTTCCTTGTCGTAAGTCTGGCTGAACTTTGGCGGTGGCGGTTCGGGCGGATGCGTTTGGGCCGGATGCGGCGGCGGGGCAGTCGGTTTCGGCTGCTGACACGCGCTCAACACGACGAGCAGCGTCATAGCTGCCCGCGTTGCGCCTTTTCGAATGGTTAGCCTGCGTCCTGCGCGCATCGGTCAAAATGGACGCTTATTTTACCAGCCAAATTCATCAGAAGCAATGGGTCTTTCGGTGGTGGGATTACCGCACGCCCTTCGCCTGGACCTTCCTCTTTCCTGCCACCGAAGAGCCGAACACGGTCCTGGAGAGGGTGGCGCCCTTGCGCATCACAAATTTTCAACTCGCCGGTGCCAGCAACATTATCACCTGCACCAGTTACAGGGCCCGCCGCTACACCGTGCAGGGCAGCACCAACAGCTCCTTTGCCGGACCTATGAATTGGACGGACGCGCCTATACGACTGCCGCTGCCGAGACACGCCGCTGGAATTACATCAGCGCGGCCATCACCAACACCTACCATTTCCTGCGTATCGTCGAACTTAAAGTGCCGAATTGGCCGAATTAAACGCGCGGCTAATGCGGCGTCAAAATCCACATCTTTTGAGGATTCTCTTCGGTTTCGCCCCATCCGCCATTATCGCCAAACACCACGACCGAGGAGCCCGCGGGGTTGTTGTTTGCAGCGATGAGGAGCTGGCCGGAGGCTACATTTTGAAACAGATACCAGTTTTCATTGTTGCCGGTGTAATGCCAGATTCGCCACATCATTTGCAGGTTGTCAGAGGCTGCGCCCCAGTTGCCGGTGGCATCACCGACGACCATGACCGGACCGCCCGGCACACCGCCGTTGCCGACAATCAGGGTCTGGCCATTTTGTTTGTTGCGTATGGTGTACCACTGGTCTGGAGCGGCTTTGTACGACCCCAGGCAAGGGAGGCGGTCGCCCGTGTATCGCGTGATGATCCAAACGGCCTGGTTGTGAGTGGTGGTCCAGCCCGGATAGCCGTAGATTCTAACCGGGCCGTTCGAGGCTCCCTGATTGTCACAAAGTAGCCACTGAGGATAAGCGTTGGCGGACTGCATTGTATATTCGCCATCGGCAAGATCGGCCGCCATGCGTGTGGCATCGAGGAAGCGTCGCAGGATGTTGCTGGTGACTCGTTGAGCGGCAGCGCTGACGCGGCTGCTACGGGGCGGGCTGATCGGGGGCACGCCGTCAACCGTAAAACTGTCCAGGCCCCAGCTCCACTGCACAGTGGCAGCCGAGAAAACCGTCGCACCACTGGTCCGGGCAGTGTAAACGACTGACTTGGCAGAACCGCCGGTGAACACCACCGCAGTGGCGGGCGGCACGAGTTGGGCGCTGTTCTCAGCAGGTCCGTTAACGAAGCCGTTGATTTCGTAGCCTGCCAGGCATCCGAGGGACGATCCACTGACCAACCCGGTGCCGTCGCTTAGCCAAGCCGGACAGTCGGGAGCGATTTGCAAATTGGCATCACAGGATCCGGCCCAGGTGCCGCCGACCAAAGTTTCCGGAAACCATCCCAGGAGAACATAATTAATCACATAGTTCATGGTGCGCAAGGCGTTGCCCCGGGAGTCGTTATCAAAACTGACCATATTCCAGACGGTGTTACCGGCAAAGAAACCCAGATGGACCCCCAGGTCGCGCGCTTGCTCGACATTCGTGCGTTGGAGGCCGCTCCAGTATTCATCATGGCCCATTGGAATGAAGGCCTTGTGGGAAAGCAACAAATTGGGATCGCGATGGACATCAATGTCGGTGCAATAAGTAACGTCGTAGCCTTGGGCTTCAAGCCACCGAACCATATTGCACTCCCAGGTGGCGGGTTCCTGAGACGATCCACTGTTTTTGGCCGTGTACCAGGTAAAGAGCTGACCGGCGCCATTGCCGTGAGCGGCCTCGGGATTAAAGCTGGTCACATACGGCCGATCAAACGAAATCACGTGCGAGCGCAGAGCCGTGCTGTTGGTATTGATGCCAGTGGCGGTATAGCCCGTGCCGGCATAAAAGGACTTGCCGCCCCACTCGTTGTAAGCCTGATAGGTGGTGACGCTGGACTGGACCAGATAGGGTGAACTCCGGGCGTCGTTGCGCACCACAAAAACGATGTAACTTTGTTTGCCCGCGCTGGCGGTCAGTTTGGCCACGTAAATGCCGCTGACCCAATCCAGGGGAACTTGAAAGGAGCCGTTGGTCGCGGCGGTGAGGTAGGTGGGCGCCCAAACACATTCGATCAGGCCGTTGCTTTGGACCGGCGGGGTGGGCTGGTCGGTGCCAGGAAGGTTAAACCAACTGGCGTTGGGCATGCGGCGTCCGCCCAGGCCCGCGTAGTAACCCATGCGGAAAATCTCCAACGCGAAACTAGGAGACGTGGTGCTGACGTAAAAGCTCAGCCAATCGCCGGGGTTAACGCTGGTGGCCGAGGCATAGCCTTCGATGGCGTGCGTGCGCAATGTAGGCCATTCGAGATCGCTTGCATTGGTGGGGTAATCGCCGGTGACTGGGTTAGTCAGTTTCCAGTCTGTAGAGCCAGCCAGCGCGTTTTCGGCCGTAATCAGGTTCGTGACCGGCGCCGAAACAAGCGGGACTGTAAGATCCAGGCTGTTGCCACAGGTCGTTCCGAAAGCGTTGCTGGCGGCCGCAAAGTAATAGTAAGTGACGCCCGGGGTCAGTCCGCTGACATTTGCTCCGAAGCGGATGGTGTTGGTGCCGTTACCGAGGTTCTGGGTGCTCAAGACAGTGTTGGTAGGCGGATTGATGGTGTACAGGACAAACCAGCCGGTCGCGGGAGCGCCCAGCGGGTTAAGCGTAGCATTGAGGAGAGCACTGTTGGAATTGACCAGGGCAGGCGCCAGGGTGGTAACCGTGGGAAGTGACGGAGTGGTGAAGGAGAGGTCGTTGGCGAAGCTGGCGCCGATGCCGCCGGCAACCACAAGTCGGAAATGGTAAAGGGTTGCGGGCGCCAGTCCGTTGATCACGGAGCTGACTAGCACCGCATTGGTTCCCGCAGGGATCGAAACCGGGGATGAGGTCTGCTTGTAAGAGGTGTCGGTGCCATACTGGAACCAACAGAGGAGGTTGGAACTGCCAGGAACCAGGCTGCCCAGCAGGAAGGCACTGCTCGGGGCGACTTGAGTGGGCGCCAAGGTGGTGAGGTTGGCTGGGACCCCTGGCGTATTCGGATACGAGGCGGCCAGTCGAAAGATTTTGGCGGCGGCGGTCGGGTAATTGTCGGTAGCGATGTATTGGTCAGCCATAATCTGGAGCGGCCCCGGCCAGTCAGTCCACTGGTAGGCAGGTTGGAGGGCGGTGGCGATCTGGAGGCGAAAACCATAACCATTGGTAGGCCAGGAAAGCACAACAGTTGTTCCGGCGCAGCCGATGGTGAGCGTTGGACTGGGCGGGGTTAGCTCGAAGGCGCCAATGTCACTGGCATCGCCGCCGGGTGGCAAGGCATGGACTGTGTAATTATATTTGCGGGACCAGCCGCGCTGATCGGTGAGCAACGGGCCGGCGAAGCCCTGGTTGATGGCCGGGCTGTTCGACTTCAGGGCCATGGTCAGTGTGGGGCCGCCGTTGGTCGTCAGCGGGCCCAGCCGCGGGTTGACGGGGCTGAGGAGAGTGCCGCAGAGGTCCTGGTTGGTGGGGTCGAAGTTGCCGCCACCGGTATAGGCGCCGATGATGTTAAAGCCCCTGGAGATAAAGGAGCCGTCCAAGTCGGGGCTATTGGTGGCCTGGTTTTGGGCCACCAGCGTGCTGGCGAGGAGATTGGTGGCCGAGACTGGCGGGCTATCGCGGCTGGAAATCCCACCGCCGGTTGCTGCAGCAACATTGGCGGCGAGGGTGCAGTTCTGGAGGGTCAGGGAGCCACCATAGTTGTAGATGCCGGCGCCGGTGGCGGACTGGTTAGCGCTCAGGGTTGAGTTTGTAAGGCGGACTGTGGCGTTGGAATTATAGTTATAGATGCCACCGCCGGTGGTCGAGGCGGCATTGGCGGCGACTGTGCAACTATTGAGAATGAGGTTGCCGAAGTTGGCGAGACCGCCGCCGGCCATGGCAGACGCGTTGGTCAGGACATTGCACTGATACAGGAAGAGGGTGGTGGCGGCTTCGTTAAGAATGCCGCCACCGACCCCGGTGGAATAGCCGCCGGCAATGGTGAGATTGGCGAGGGCGTTGGTGCCGCCGAGAAAGTGGAAAACCCGGTTACTGTAATTGCCACTGATGACCAGCCCGCCACTGGGGGCATCTCCCAGGGCAGGGCCGACTATGGATAAATTGCTGAAGATAAGCTCGCCGTTTGTGAGGACGATTTGCGGCACCAAACGTCCATCAAAACGGATGGTGTCGCCGGGGCGGGCGGCGAGAATCGCCTGGCGCAAGGTGCCCGGTCCGGTGTCGAACATGTTGGTGACGAGTTGATCGGCGCGGGCGGAGAAGTGGGTGAGCAAAAAAGCACCGCAGAATGAGGCAATGGCTCGAGTACCTGCAGGAATCAAGGAAAACCGAGCTGGCGTTGCCGTTCCGGGTTTTCCATATTCCTGAGGACTATACTGCGGACTATCAACAGGCCTGTCAGGCACACTCACCGGGGTGGAGCTTTGTCGGTAAGAATGCCAATTGTATGTCTTGTGCGCAATAACTTATTGCGTTACTAAGCACGCATCTTCACGCATCTTGTCACTGCCGCCAAGGGCCTCCTGCGGAGCGCGGACATTCCTGTCCGCAGCAACATCTAACGGCCCGACAAGTGGGCACCGCACACCGTTCGCCTGGACCTTCCTCTTCCCTGCCACAGCCGGCCTGATCTCATAGAGACTTGTTCACCAGATCGCTCCTTACAAAGTGGAAATTACCCGCCGCGAAAGATTTCGGCCCACGGATTCCGCTCTAAAATCCAATAGTAATAAAATACTCCAAGCCAACCATGACAAACGCCTAGCGGCCAGAGATTCCGCCACCGAAGATAAAGCACTGTGAATACTGCACCCATTAAAAACGTTGCTCCCGCAAGTCGCAAATCCGGCATGTGAACGGCAGCAAATAGCACGGAGGCAGCAAGCGCGACCACAATGTTCGGTAAGAAACCGTGGTCGCTCAGAGGTTTTACGAAAATGCCTTGAACAAGAAGCTGTTGGAGCATACCCCAAACCGGGTAAAGGAAGAGCAAAGGCAACATTTCCCAGCGGAAGAGTAGCCTATGATGAGCAATCGCGATCTTCACCATAGCAGCGAACGCGATCACGCCAAATACTGATGTTGCAATCAATGTTGGTCGATACCCCTCTTTTCGTAAGCCCAACGCCGCCAGTGCATTTTTGTGGCGCCAACATCGAATGGCCAGATAAGAGAGCCATCCCAAGAGTGCCAGAATAATAAAGATTGCCCGTTGATGCAGAATTTCTACGAAGACCGGATGAAGTAATGCCGTTAGGACTACCGCGACGATTTCCCAAATTGCTATCTTGTTTTTCACAACGTCGTCACGGCTATGTGGCGCTGCTCGACCCACGGCTTTACAAGCGGCTTTGACCAGAATTAAACACATCTCACCATCCATCAGCGGGATGACCTGGGATTGTGATGAAAATCCTGGGGGTCAGTGGTCAGTGGTCTTTTACCTCGCCTTCATCGTCGCCCGCTTCAGCTCGCGCTCGCTCTCCCGCTTCTTGAGGTCCTCGCGCTTATCGAACTGCGTTTTCCCTTTGCCCACGGCCAGCGCGACCTTCACTTTGCCTTTCTTCCAATAAAAAGAGAGTGGAACCAGTGCGTTTCCTTTCACCGCGGCAAAGCCTTTGAGCTTTCGGATCTCCGATTTGTGAAGCAACAGCTTGCGGACAGCTTTGGGCTGATGGTTCTGCAGATTGCCGTGGGAGTATTCGTCAATGTGCGCGTTGTAGAGAAAAACCTCGTCGTTCTCGACGTGGCCAAAGGCATCGCTGATCTGGCCTTTGCCGGCGCGCAGGGCCTTGACCTCGGTTCCCCGCAGCACGATTCCAGCCTCGAACGTTTCGAGCACATGGTAATCCCGCCGCGCTTTTGGGTTGGTGAGAATATCGGCCATACCCACTATATTATAGTGCGGAGGAAGGCCATGCCAGCCCAGCGTAACGAAAGAGGTTAAATGCGTTAAATGCGTTAAATGAGTTAAATGAGGAAGAAATTCGCGGCGTCCACTTTCATTAGCACCGTGGCTTTAGCCCGATGACGTTTGGCCCCACCGAAGGACAAACTGTTTCACCCGAATATTTCACGCCCCGCGGCGCCGGGTGAGGGCACCCGGCCTACAGGAGCAGCGGCTTTGACTTGTAGGCCGCGTGCCCTCACCGCGGCGCTCTGTCGGCGTCCTGAGCGGAGTTTGAAATATGCGGGTTCAACAGTTTGCCCGCCCCAAATGAAAAGCCGTTAAAACGGCTGCCCCTTGTAGCCCATTCGTCCACACCGCGCTAAAGCAGCGGTGTTAATGAGATGTCCCCCCGCTCCACTTCGTTCCCTTCGTTTGCTTCTGTATATGTTAAATCTCCAACTCTGCCATGGCGCAAACCGTCTCTGGCTGCTCCATTCTTAACCGTTGCTCCACCGTGATCAGCAGTCCCTCGTAGTCCAGCGGTTTGCTGAATAAACCTAAAGCGCCAGAGGATCGCACGCCTTTTTCGATCGCCGGCGTGACGGTGCCAGTCACGATAATGAACCGATCGGCCGAAACACCAGTCGCGCGGCAAAGCCAGGCCATGATTTGCATCCCGTCCCACCCCAGCGAGCCCCCAAATGCCACATCCGGAGGAAAATTAATATCCAGCAGCACAATATCCGGTTTCGCCCCGCGGATGATTTTGATGGCGTCCGAACCGTCCAATGCAGTTACCACTTTGTAGCCGGCCGCCTGGAGTTTCATGCCGGTGGTTTTGAGGATTATTGGGTCGTCGTCCACGACAAGGATGCTTTTGCGCGGCCCATCTTCGGCAGGTTGAGCCTCGGCAATTGGCGCGGTCAGCGCCGGCTGCGGCCGTGGCATCCTGGGTTTTCGATTGAAGAGCCGGCTGATGAAACTACCCGGCCAGGAGAGAATGCTAGTCATAACTCGTATAGATGACGGAGCAGAAGCCTTGCCATTCCGAGGAATGACTACCGATTACAGACCACTGACCACTGACCACAAGACCACAGACAGCTGGCTACGGACAACGGACTGCGGACTGCTGAATGCTCGTCCCGCTTTGGCCTGACTTTGGACTTTGGCCCTTGGACTTTGGACTTAACCCGTTGGCCCGCCATCTGCTTTACCCCGCCCTGACGAGTAGATGAAGTTGTTGATGTTGCAGCGAGAAGCAGGTCACCAGGCCATGTTCTACACACCTTTTCCCCACCTTAAGCTTTCGAAGAATATACTTCGGCCGCAGGGGCCTGACTGTCCAGTGGTTGGAGAGCCTGTCTCAAAGTTGGACAACGCGCTTGTTCAATCCCACCACTGCGGGCAGAACAGGTTCACGTTTCACGGTTCACGGTTCACGCGGCGATTAAGAGTAAGAGAAAGATTAAGATTAAGAAGGGCGTGCAAACAAACCGGCGCCACCCTGGTCGAAGTCGTCATCGCCGCCACCGTCCTGGCCATCATGATCGCCGGCGTCCTCAACTCTTTCGGCTACGGATTCATGGCCAGCCAATTGGCGCGCGAAAACCAGCGAGCGACTCAGGTTATGCTCGAAAAAGTCGAAACCCTGCGGCTCTACAGTTGGAGCCAAATTAATTCGAATGGGTTTGTTCCCACTTCCTGGACCGAGGCATACGATAACACCGCAGTCCCGGGTCAGCAGGGATGCACTTACACGGGCACAGTCAATATCGCTTCTGTTCCATTTACCACCAGTTACAGCAGCAATATGCGCCAGGTCACCGTCACTCTTAACTGGACAACTCGCGGCCGGCTCCCGCACACCCGCTCGATAACCACCTACGTCTCCAAGGACGGCCTCCAGAATTATGTGTGGTAACCTTCCCAGGGGCAATCGAAGGCACGCCTTCACGCTGGTCGAGCTAATGGTCGCCAGCGGGATCTTCATGATCAGCGGCTTGGCGATCATGACCCTTTTTAACTTCGGCGCTCGCGGCTTTGCCACCATGGCCAACTACGCTGTCCTGGACAAAGTGAACCGTCAGGCCATGGACAAACTCACGGCCGAGATTCGCCAGGCCGTCCAGGTCAACACGGTGACCACCAATCCCGCCGCGCTGGATTTGCTCAACGGCGACGGCCTGACCGTTACCTACACCTTCGATCCAAATACGCGCCAGATGGTGCGCAGCGCCAGCGATGGCACCCGGCAGATGCTCCTGACCAACTGCACGCTGCTCAATTTCATCGTATATCAACGCAACCCCAGCAATGATAGTTTCGGCGTTTTCCACGTCGCTACCACCAACTGGGTTAAAGAAGTCAAGCTGATCGAGTTGACCTGGAAAACTTCAACATCGGTCAGTCCCACTGCCGCCGTCCAAAGCGAAAACGTCCAAACAGCCCGCATCGTTATCCGCAAACAAAACTCCAATTAATCATGAAAACCACACAAGCTACACTCTCGAAGTTCAACCTTTTCAGGGCAATCGGAGCGCGGACAGCCTTGTCCGCGCGAGCATCTGCTACCAACAGCACACCGCGCGGACAGGGCCGTCCGCGCTCCAATCGGGCCAGCAGCCTGATTATCGTGCTGGTCATGTGCGGCATCCTTTCGCTCAGCGTCATGGGCTACCTGTCACTGACCGAGCAGCAAAACCGGCTCAGTGCCCGCTCCCAGACCTGGAACATGGCCATCGCCGTTGTTGAAGCCGGCCTGGAAGAAGCCCTGCAGCAGCTCAACTCAAACACAGCCAATCTCTCCGCCGATGGCTGGAGCTGGAATGGCTACGCCTACTCGCGCACCAACTCCTTTCCGGATGGCAGCGGATACACGGTGACCATTGACTTCAGTGTGGACCCATTTCATCCCACGGTCATATCCCGCGCGCATGTCTCTCCGCCTCCGATGGCCATGGCGAACCAGCCGCCGGTGTTCTTCGCCGCTGCCGGAGTAAATGCTCCGAACACCTCAACCGTCTCCCGGGCCGTCCGCCTGCGTTGCGCGCGCGGCAACCTGCTGATTAAAGGCATGGTGGCCAAACACCTGATTGATTTGGATGGCAACAACATTCTTACCGATAGCTTCGATTCAAGTGATCCGGCCAAGAGCGTAGCGGGCCGCTACAACGCGGCATTTTACGTTGGCGATAACGGAGATGTAGCCTCCAATGATACGATTGCCAATAGCATTGGGACGGGCAACGCGAACATCTACGGGCACGTAACAACAGGCCCCAACGGCACGGTGACGGTAGGTTCGCAAGGTGGCGTGGGGCCACATTGCTGCCAGGTGGCCGGACATATTACCCAGGGCTGGAGCGCCAATACGGCCAATTTCGAGTTCCCCGATCAGCTTATGCCGTACACCACTGCGCAATTGCCGCAACAAGGAACCATGAGCGTGACCAATTATGCCCTCTCGACTAATAATATTTCCAGCACCACCAACTACCCGAATCCTGTGCCTTATGGCGGGGTGATTACCCAGACAACCTACGTCACAAAGAATACTTGGCCCAATGCTCCGGGCACCTCGACCAATTGCAGCTCAACCGTTTATACTGCTGCGACTAAGCCGGCAGCGGGCACCTATTGCGGCACACCATGGCAAACCGGCAACGGTGCCAATAACTCCAGCGCATGGCACTGGTACGGCATCGCAAGCTATACCTACCCAGCCCTTACCTATACCTACAATCTTTATTCGACCAACTATACGGTCACAACCGTTACCAACTGGGACAACATTCTTGTTTCCGGCGACTACATAATGTCCGGAGGTGTCCTCTCCGGAAAGACCCTGGTCACCGGCAACTGCCGTCTGGTTGTCCCGAACGGTATTAGCATGAGCGGCAATGACGTGCTGCAAATCGCCCAAACCGGCAGCCTCCAGATTTATGTGGGCGGCAGCAGCTCATCGGTCGGAGGCAATGGAATAATCAACCAGAACGGATTTGCCATAAACTGCGAGATTTTCTGTATTCCGTCAGTGACCTCATTCAGTTTCAACGGCAACGGTGAGTATATAGGAGTCCTGGTTGCGCCTGAAGCACATGTAACCATGCATGGCGGAGGCCATTCTAACAATGACTTCATAGGCGCCCTCCTGGCGGACTCGATCACCATGGACGGCCACTACAGCTTCCACTACGACGAAGCGCTTGGCAAGAACCCGGCCAATAGCCGATACGTGGTTACGACCTGGGATGAAATTGATCCCAACGCGAACTAACGGCGTGATGGAAGACAGGAGATGGAAGATGGAAGCCAGACGACGGAAAAGAGGAAGCCAAAAGGGAGCCCCAAGGCCGCTCGTGGGCTACTGGCTCCCTGTCCTTGAGCACAAGCTCACCTGCTTGCGCGATTGGTTGCGCATGGTCGGTTATTGTGCCCCAGCGCAGTTGGCGGCTGTAAAGTAGGGCAGGCGTCTCGCCTGCCCCTCTTTCACCTTTCCTGGTTCTTCGGGGCAGGCGAGACGCCTGCCCTACTTTTTAAACCTCCACCCATTCCCCCGGCTTCGGCTGCACCACCTTCGTCCTGGGAAACCGCTGCTTGATCTGCTGCTCAAACCAGTTGCGTGAATCATCCTCGCCGTGACTCAGCAGCACCGCCCGCGGCTCAACCTCTCCCACGAAATCCAGCAAATCATTCCGGTTAGCGTGCGCCGTTAGATCAAATTCCTGCACTTCGCAAACCCGCGTGGCCTGGCCCGCCTTGGCGCTGAAAAGAAAAGGGGTTCCTATCTTCGCCGCTCGTAGGCGTCCTCCTGGCGTGTCCGGATCGGTGTAACCCACAAAGAAAATGGCCTGCCTCTCGTCTCCCATCATGCGCAAGGCCAGGTCATGCGCCGCCGTGTTCTCGCTCATCATTCCGGCGGTGATTACGAAAATCTTTCCACCAGTCAAATTCATCTTCGCCACCTGCCCGGGATCGAGCACCACCAAATTGAGCGCCTCGTGCAACTGAAGGTTCGGATACTGCCGGTGCGTGCGATGCGATTCCAAATCGTAGATCTCCGTGAAGACCCGCCCCAGGCCACCAATGTAAATCGGTTGCCGCGGCAGCTTGCCCTCCGCCGTCAGCACTGCCAGAAGAGCCAAAATTTCCTGTGTCCGGCCCAGAGCAAACGTCGGAATCAGGACTGAGCCCCTCCGCTTGAGCACCTCCTGAATTGCTCCGCTCAAGCGCTCGATCTCGCCCTCACGCGTGAAACCTGCCGGCAAATCGCGGTTGCCCCGCGTCGTCTCCATCAGCAAAACGTCCGCCTTGATATCCTCGAACCGCGCCCGCCTTAGAATCGTCTGATCGTGGAAGCAAACGTCACCGGTGTAAAACAGCGTCTCCTTTTCTCCGCGCACCATCAGTCCCGCCGACCCTAGCGCATGGCCGGCGTCGTAAAACTCAATCGTCGGCGATAAAAACCCGGGCCGAGTTTTGTGAAACGCCGCCCAGTCCACTTCGCGGTTGTACTTGAAGCCTTGAAAAAGCGGCGCAATGTCGTCCACTTCGTCATGGCTGAATAGCGGATACTCCTGGATGCCCAATTCATCGCGCTGCCGTCTCATCACGTTCACCGAATTGTGCAGAACACGCTCAACCAAAAAATAACTCAGCTCGCTCATGAGCACGTGCGCCTGCGGAAAATAACGAACGGCCACCGGGAGCGACCCCACATGGTCGTGATGACAATGCGAAATCGCGATCGCGTCCACTTCCTTGTCCTTGACCAAATCGTAAAGCGGCAACGCCCCGCGCCCCTCGCATTTCGGATGAATGCCGGCATCCATCAACAACCGATGCCCCTCCATTTCCACGAACCAGGCCGAAGCCCCTATGTCCGTGTCCGGATTCAAATTGATAATCCGCATGCCAGTAGCATAACCGCCCGTGGGGCAGGGGCAATAGGGAGGTTTGAGATTGGCGCATGCGATGGGTTTTGATCCGGCGTCCCTTACTTCCCTGCCACAAAAGCGGTCGCGATAGCAATCGGGACACTCCTAACGCTCCGCGTGTCTCCACAGCCCTCGTGCGTCGCGAAGCGTTTGGAGCGGCCAAACCAGACAGATTTTAGCCGGAATAGAAACTTTCTTCAGTTCGGGCGCCA
>PSRM01000204.1 GCA_003176045.1 Verrucomicrobiota bacterium
TTGAATGGCCCTTCCTGGCCTGACACTTGACACTTGACACTTGACACTCTTCTCAGCGGCCAGAAATCGAGCAACAACAGCACGAAAGGCAGGGTCACGAGCATCGGTTTGGCCATTAGGCCTAGGGCGAAGAGCACGAGGGCTGCGCAATACCAGGGCCAAGGGCCGAGACTACGCGCCATTGGCCCGCCTTCGCTGCGCTTCGGCGGGGCAAGCGCGTGTTGCGTGTTGCGGGTTGCGTGTTCCGTAGTTCCCCCCTCGACCCACCACCCCCGACCCTCGTCCGCCTTTGAACTTTGAACTTTGAACTTTGAACCTTGAGCGTATTCCAAATAAGCCCACAGCGTGAGCATAAAGAAAAACGCGCTGAGCACGTCTTTGCGTTCGGCGACCCAGGCGACGGACTCGACGTGCAGCGGATGGAGCGCAAAGAGCGCGGCTACCAATGCGCTGCGCCACAGTGCGCCGGTGAGCCGATTCAGGAGGCCAAAAAGCAGCAGCGTGTTGGCCAGGTGCAGCGCCAGGCTAATGGCGTGGTGACCCCCGGCCTGCATGCCGAAGAGCTGCACGTCCAGCATGTGGGAGAGCCAGGTCAGCGGGTGCCAGTTGGCGGCATCGAATGTGGTAAAAGCCCAGCGGACATTTTCCCAGCATAAGCCCGCTTTGACGTAGCTGTTATCGGTGAGGTACTCGTTATCGTCGTAGGAGATGAATCCGTGGTGTACGACCGGCCAGTAAGCGGCCAGGGTGAGGGTGGCGAGCAGAACGGCCACCAGGAAGAACTGCTTGCGGGGGGGCATTTAGTCAGACCGGTCGGACCGGTTGGACCGGTCTGACGAAATGGATAGGGTGCCTTTGCGCTTCGGCTACCTTATAGCTCCTGAGGTGCCGGTAGCCGCCGTGAGGGAGAAGAGGGCCCGTGTCTTCGCTCATGACCGCAGTCTATTCCGCCGTGCCCGTATCAGGCCAGCCCATTTCGTCGGACCGGTCGGACCGGTCAAACCGGTCTGACCTAATCCATGCAGCTTCGGAGCGACAGAGTTCCTGAAAACGCTAGATCCAAAAAACAGCCCTTCTTATTTAACCGTTTAACCTAGTAGCAATTCTTTTTCTGCCCGGCAGGTAAACACTACTACTTTACCTTTACAGTCAAGTAGCAATGCTTCACTGTATTTTATAGGGTAAACAACTACTACTTTTTGCTTGCACTTGTTACGGGAAGTAGTAAGAATAGTGCCTATGATCACCTTATTGGTTGGGCGCAACGTCCATCCTCTTTGGTCGGTAGAACGCAGTTACGTGTTTAATAAACCTAACCTCACACATCCCAAAAGTCCCCGAAAGTCCCCAAACAGACACGCCTATGAAATCGTCCCTTATTCGTATCGGTCTGGTCCTTAGCAGCCTGGGCGCCTTGACCGTGGCGCGCGCGGATTTCAACCCCGTGCCGCTGACTCCTGGAAGTTTCACATACGACTCCGTCGTTGAGAACACGGCGCCACCGCCCCTGGCCAATTTTGTGAATGTCACCATGGACAACGGCACCAACAACAACGGCGCCACCTGGTACGAGGCTGGCTTTTGCACCAACGTGCCGTATTTGGGCTTGCCGCCGCACGGCAGCACCTTTATTTCGCACAACAACCCCAACATCACCTGGCTGATGCCGCCTTCCTACGTGACGAACAACGTGGCCTTTGTTGGCGGAGCCAACATCCCAGGCACCAGCCCGAGCATCCTCCAGACACAGGTGGTCAGCGCCGTCCTTAATGTTGCTCCCAGCTCGCAAACCGCTGGCCTAAACCTTTCCATCCTCTGGGGTTCGGGCGGCTCTGGCACTGTGGTCGCCACCATTAATCAAGCTGACGGAAACCAGCAGGCGGTCAACATCAACCCCACCGCGGCTGGCGGCACTGGCACATTGGACTGGTTCAACGGTTCGGGCGCTTATGAGTATATTGCCTCGAGTCGGTTGGTGATAGATGGCGGCAACGGTCCGATGGACCAGTTCGGGTCCACTACCGTTACCAAACTGTTTCGGACTGATATAACCTTAAATGACACAGCAAGCGCAGTCACTAACGTCACCTTCACCATTGGCGCGGCAGGCTTTAACTGCCGGTTCATGGCTTTTGGGCTGAGTGAAAGCACCGACGGCACACATTTTAGCCCTCTGGTTGTCTCCGGCTTCAATTACGATGGCGTCGTCGAGACCAACGTTGCCGCAGTCAAGAACCCGCACATCCGCAATT
The DNA here is from genome assembly GCA_003176045.1 of Verrucomicrobiota bacterium. Lineage (GTDB taxonomy): Bacteria > Verrucomicrobiota > Verrucomicrobiia > Limisphaerales > UBA8199 > PSRM01. The sequence goes on from PSRM01000204.1 coordinate 2,253, forward strand.
ACACCGTCACGATGGACCAGGGCATGCAGGTCGGTGGCAACACCTGGTATGAGCAGGGATTTGGCGGCGAAGTGAATTTCGGGTCAAACCTGCTTAATTCGGGCGGCCTGAACACGACCAACGGAGTGGTAAACGTCTCGGCGGGCGCGCCGTTCTCCGGGATTCCGCGCGCGGGTACCACCTTCACCGCCATCAGCAACGCCAATCATAGCTTCACCATGCCGGCCAGTTACAACGTTAATCATTGCGTGTTCATCGGCAATTATAATACCAACGTCACCGTCGTCACGAACCTCGGCCTCTATTGCAGTCCGACCTATTGGCCCACCGCGCCGGTTTACAATTTTGGCAATATCGCTATCGCCAGTCCGACCACTGGATATCAGAAGGTTTCTATCCTCGGCGGGGCGGGAAATGGGCCGGTGGTTATCGCCTACACCAACCAATACGCTGAGAACAGCACGGACACGGGGACTTTCTCGGTCCAGGATTGGTTTCCGTCCGCTGCCACGACCGGGACCACCTGGGCATGGATTGCTGCCGGCCGCGTCAGCGTCGGGGGCGGCGCTCCGGGCCTAAATAACGTCAACGGCAGCGGCCAGGTGGTCCTGACGTTTAGCGATATACCCGTCAACTCCGGGCTAACGCTTACGAACATCGCCCTGACCTACGTCAGCGGCGGGCGCTGCGGCTTGCTTGCTGTAAGCGCTTCGACCGACGGCACCACTTTCTCGCCGATCGGCATCAGCGGCTATGACGCCGCCATTGTGGTGGCCAAGGAGCAACCGGTCTATCCTGCGGGCCTTTTCGCCTACACCACTGCGACCATGGATAACGGCACGAACAATTATGCCAATACCTGGAGCGAGCAAGGATGGGACACCAACGGCATCGGCTCCCGCACCACCTACTGGAATCCCCTTACGCATGTCACGAATCTGGTCCCCGCCGGTTTCCCATTGCACAACACCACGATCAGCAGCGTGACCGATCCGGCTAAGCATTACCAGATGCCGGCCAGCTATACCAGTGCGAACTCCGTCTTGCTGGATATCAATCATGGCGTGAACAACATTACCCCCACCACGCCCGGAATTTTCAGCGCCTTCGCTCTTTTGAACGCCGGCGCGAGCATCGGCGCGGCCAATACCATGACCAACCAATGCATCCTCCAGCACGCCGACGGCACGGCTGAAACGAACAATTTCTTCGGTTTTGACTGGTTCAAAACTACCGCCGTTCCAGCCGGTGTGCAGGCTGCCGTTGCCTACATTGCCAATGGCCGTGCCGAGAACCGCGGTGGCTCCGAGACGAGCCTGGCGGGCGGCACAAACGGGGTAGGCGGTGTGCAGGCAAATCCGCGGCTCTTTGAGAGCTTCTTTGTGCTGACCAACCTCACCAGCGCCGTGACCAACATCATTGTCAAGACCAACGTGCCGCCCGGCGGTGGCAACTGGACCACATACGTCATTGCGGTCAGCGCCACCAAGGACTCATTCATCGATGCCCCGCTTGCAAACGCGCCGACGATAAACCAGGACGCCGAGTACACTCGCTTTGAAGGCCAGAGTGTCACGATGTGGTCTTCGACCGGTGGCATACCTCCGACGTCCGTGCAATGGCAGTTCAGTCCTGATTTCGGCCTGAATTGGTTCAACATGGCGAACGGCCCGTTTGTTTCGGGCGCCACCACAACGAACGTCACTATTTCGTCGCTGGGCTGGACCAACAGCGGTACCTACCGAATGTATGGCTGCAATGTGAACGGGTGCGTCACCAATACCCCGCTGACGCTTAGGGTGTTTTCGACTCTGGCCGATGTCACTCAGCCATCTGATCCGGTCAGCGTCTATGAGCCCAATGGGGGCAGTTCACCGAACGCCGAACAAGTTGCCGCCGCCATCGATAACCTCGTTGGAGTTGACACAGGCGGCACGCCGAAGTACTTGAACTTCGGCGCCAACAATGGCGCGCCCTTTGCCGGCCCGGTCGGGCTGGTCGTATCGCCGCAGAGCGGCAAGACCACGCTCTCGGCCATGCGCCTCTATTGCGCCAATGACGCGATTGAGCGCGACCCGGCGGACTATCTGCTGGAAGGCTCGAACGATGGCGGCGCCACCTTCGCAACCATCTCAAGCGGATCGCTGAGCCTGACCACCTCGCGCAATGCCAATAATCCATCGGCCGCGCCAAACGCGCTGACGCAGGCCGTGCAAGAAGTGCATTTCAACAATCCGAACGGCTACAGCACATATCGGCTCAGCTTCGCCAATGTGCGCAACAACACCGCGGCCAACTCGATGCAGATCGGCGAAGTCGAATTGCTGGGGGTCGTGACGCCCGGTTGTCCCACGCTCCTGCAGAATGTCGTGGCTGACGTTCGGGTCGTTGTTGGGGCCTCGCCCAACTTCTCGGTCAGGGCTTCCGGCAATCCTGCGCCGACTTATCAATGGTCCAGGGGCGGCAGTCCCATCCCTGGAGCCACACTCAACAATTACACTTTGGTCAATGCGCAGTCTGGCGATTCCGGCGCTACATTCAGTTGCGTAATCAGTAACACAGGCTGCGGCACGCCTGTGACCAGCGGGACATCTCATTTAACCGTCATTCCTGCGCCTACGGCCGCTTATCCCACCAACGTCATGCACGATGGGCCCGTCGCCTGGCTGCGACTGGGCGAAGGTCCGGACGACGGGACCGGCGGCGGCAACAACGGTGTGACTGCCTACGACTCCTGGGGCGGCCATAATGGCTATTACAGCAACTCGATCATCCAGTCGCTCGGGTACAGTCCTGGGCTTGATTCGGATACTGCCGCCTATTTCGGCAAATCCAGTGGCGCTTACGTCCCCATTGGAGGTGTTCCCGACAGCGCCGTCGAGGGCATTCCAGGCATTAACTTCGGCAAACCAGCTGGGCAGAACGGGGCATTCTCGGCTGAGGCCTGGGTGCAGGGTGATCCTTCTCTCGCGGCGGGCGGCCCGGTTGGTGGTGCCGGTATCATCACCAAAGGTTACGGTGGAGGCGGCGAGCAGTTCTGCCTCGATGCAGGTGGGGCCGCGGCAAACGGCTTTGCGCACACCTTCCGGTTCTTCGTGCGGAATGCTGGTTCAGAAACGGCGGCCATCGCTTCCACAGGCGGGATTGGTCCTGAGCCGGGTATCTGGCACCACCTGGTTGGCGTTTGCGACGAGGCGAATGGCACGGTGACGCTCTACATAGACGGCGTGCCGCAAACGCCGGCCGCCATCACGCCCGGGGCGGGAATCCTCGATTCCCCGCAGCCTGTGCTCGTCGGCGCACGCTCCGTTAGTTCGACCACGAACAATAACCTGATCTTGTACGGCACCATTGATGAAGCGGCCCTCTATAACAGCGCGTTGAGCCAGGCCCGGGTCCAGGCGCACTACTACGCTACGACCAACATTTCGCCTCCGATTGCGCAGACCGGCGGCGACCTGCCAACTGCACCGGTCTATGTTCTGGCAGGCAGTCCGCTCACCTATGTAGCCGGATTCCTCGGCACACCCCCGCTGACATATCAGTGGAGCCACAATGGCAGCCCAATTCCCGGCGCAACCACCAGCGTTTATTCAGTGGCGGCCACTGGCACTAATGATTCCGGCAATTATACTGTGCAGGTTTGCAATAATGGCGGCGGCAGTTGCACCACCAGCAGCACCGCCACTGTGACCGTGGAAAACATGGTGGACTTCAATCTGGCTGGCGCAGGCTGGACGGCAAATGGCACACCGTCGGGAGGTGGGTTTGACGGCACCTCGCCGGACGCGAACTACATCAACACGACAGCGGCCGGCAGTGAAGCGACCAGCGCCTTTTACAACAGCCAGGTTTACATTGGCGCGTTCGAGGCCACCTGGACTTATCAGGAAGGCGCGGCGCAAAGCGGCGGCCAGGGGGCTGATGGCACCGCCTTCGTTATCCAAAACGATAACCGCGGCACTGCTGCGCTGGGCGGCGGCGGCGGGCAACTGGGTTACAATGGCATCACCCCAAGCGTGGCGCTGGAGTTCAACATCTATCCACCGAACACGGTCGGTTACAGGTTCGCCATGAACGGAGCGACTCCGGCCGGGGCAGCTGGGGCATACCTGGCCACCACCCCCGTTGACATTCACAACGGTGGCACTCTCCCGGCAAATCCGATCAGTGTTACCCTCCTTTACAACGGGGCGACCCTGTTCTTGAGCTTGACCGATACGGTGTCGCAAGCCTCGTTCCACGTTTCGACCAACGTTAATATCCCATCCATCGTTGGCAAAAACACTGCCTTGGTGGGCTTCACCGGGGCAACCGGTGGCGATTCAGCCCAGCAGACCATCAGCAACTTCAGGTTCTTCTATCCGCCGCCGACGCTGTCGGTTGTGAATAACAACAACGGCACCATCACGCTGAGCTGGCCGGTTCAGGCCCGCGGCTATACTCTGCTGGAAACTTCTAGCTTCCAGCCCACTTCCTGGACCGCCTCAGCGGCAGTCCAGGCCGTCGTCGGGAATAACATCCAGGCGACTATCACACTGTCCGGCGCGTCTAAATTCTATAAGCTGAGTCTTGTGGATTGATAGGACGCAGGCGTCCCGCCTTCGCCGGATCTCCGGGGCGGCGGGTCCGCTTGCATCTAAGTAATTCGGCTCTCACAGAGGCCGGGGACCAACTCCCCGGCTTCTTTTTTTTGGTCCCGTATAGAGACGAGCGAAGGAATTAACCTCACCTGCACTCTAGCTTTGCACTTTCATTCTTGACACTAAAGCCGGAAAATCTCATAGTCCAATCATAGCCTAAACCCCGGAGCGATTCGCTTCGATGTGCGTCGCTTTGCTGCAATAAAAAACGCCCTATGAAAAAATCCTCATGTCCATCTAAAAACCCGACCCAGTTTATCACCAACTCAATCATATCTGTAGCGGCGCTCTTTCTTTTGTCCTGCGGAGCCGTTGCTGACGAGACCTGGCTCGGGACCACGGACAATCAGTGGACCACGCCCGGCAATTGGAGCACGACCCTGCCTACAGCCAGCGACATGGTCGTTTACAACAGCTCTTCAACCGCAAACCTAAGCAACTACCTCGCCCAGGGATTCAGCATCAAAGGACTTGCCATCAGCAATAATGCCACTTTCTCGGTTAACGGCTCTGTGCTCACCAATGGCGCCGGCGGCATTGATATGTCCCAGGATAGCGCCGGGACAGTCACTCTCAATTCGCCGCTGGTTGTAAATGGAAACCAGAACTGGACCATGGCTACCGCCGGCGGTTTCCTGACCATTGTAGGGTCCGTCTCCGGCGCAGGTAATATCGCGGTGAGCGCTCCGGTGAACACGCTCAGTTTGAAATCGAGCAATAGTTTCAGCGGGACATTCACGCTCAACTCGGGAAGCGTTTATGCCTATTCGCCGGGAGCCTTCAGCACTAACTTGACTACGGTCGCGAATGGCACCCGAATCCTCTTCACCACCGGGTCGGGGTCGGTGAATGGAACGATACCGGGGTCATTCGTCATCAATGGCGCTGGACCTGCTCTGGACGCTGGCACAGCAGGGACGCTTTTCAGCGGCAGCATCTCACTGGGATCAGCGTCAACGATCCGGAGCCTGGCCAACGGGAACTACACGCTGACCGGCCCGGTCCTGGGCAATAATTTCAACCTGACCTGCACAACCACGGGTAATTCAACTAATACCATCTCCGGGCCCATCACGCTCGGTTCAGGCGCGCTGTTGCCAGGCGGGAGTGTGATCGGTTCGACGCTCCGGCTGACCAGTTCGGGCAATTCCTGGAGCGGGGGCACGACCATCACTATTGGCACTCTTCAAATTGGCGATGGCGCCAACAATGGCTTCCTTCCAGGCAATGTTGCGGTTAACAGCGGTCTGCTCAATTTCCTGGTCGCTCCGAGCACGAGTCAGACTTATTCGGGTGTCATAAGCGGCGCGGGAGGCGTTTACAAAGATGGGCTGGGCGCGCTCTACCTGACAGCAACCAACACCTTCTCGGGAAGTATCACCAATAATGGCGGGCCGCTCTGGTTCAACGGCAGCACCAATTGGGGCACTGGCGTAAAAATCATAGCCTGCATTAACAACCTCGTGGGCGCCGGTATCCATCTCAATGGCACGAATGGGAACCTGATTTTCCCAAGCACCATTACATGGTGGGCCAGCCAGAACCAGGGGGCTATCTTCAATGAAGCCGGCAGCAATGTTATCGCTGGTCCCATCAATGTGGGGCAAGGGGGCGGGGATGCTTACCTGGTGGTCAACGCCGGCACGTTGGTGTTGAATGGGGCAGTGGCGTTGGGTGGCGCGACACCTGCACGCAATTTGATCCTGGGAGGCACGGGAAACGGCTTGGCGCTCGGCGCGATCAGCAGCGGCGGCCTCAGTCTGGTTAAAGCAGATTCGGGCACCTGGACCTTGGCAGCCGCAAACTCCTACGGCGTGAGTGGGGTCGGCACGACCACTGTTTCCAATGGCACGCTGGTGGTCAATAGTCAGATTCTGGCGTCCGGGAGCACCAACACGTTAACCGTCCAGGGGGGCACCCTGGCCGGTTACGGCATCATCAAGAGCCCGACGATCATCACGACCGGTGGCACTTTGGCTCTCGGCTCCGGCATCGGTACCATGACTATCCAAAACAGCCTTAGCCTGGCCGGCAGCAACATTATGAAAATCGCCAAAAACAGCGGTGTGACCACCAACGACCTGATCTCGGGCCTTACTCATATCACCTATGGAGGCACCCTGGTCGTGCAGTCGAGCGGATCAGGCTTTGCCGGTGGCGATACCTTCCGGCTTTTCAGTGCCGGCAGCTATAGCGGCAGTTTTGGCTCCATCATCTTGCCGGCCCTTGGCGGCAGCCTGACCTGGGACACCTCGACCCTGGGCAGCAACGGGCAAATAAAGATTACCAGCAGCGCGCCGCTATTCAGCACCCCGCCTGTTCGACTGAGCGATGGCAACGTGCAGGTAAGTTTTTCAGGTTCTTCTGGCGCTGCATACCGGCTGTGGGCCTCTACGAACGTTGTGGTGAGACCGATCACCAGTACGTGGACTCTTCTGAGCAGCGGCACCTTCGGCGGTTCCCCCATCAGTTATTCTGATTTAAGCGCGACTAACTTTCGCAGCCGGTATTATGTGGTAAGCACGCCGTAGGTCTTCCCTGAAACTTTGTCGTAAACTTTGTCGTTAACTTAATCGAAGCACTTCGCTTCGGGCCCGCCGCGGCTGAGGGCAGCCGCGCTGGGCGTATCTTCAAAGTACCGTTAGTCCGGACATTTCCCTCCGAAGGCGCCGGGTGAGGGCACCCGGCCTACATGTCCACAGCGCCGCGCCTGTAGGCCGGGTGCCCTCACCCGGCGCCTTGGGGTGGTTCAATCCTGACGCTCCCAGCCGCGCTCCTGGGTCGCATTTTTTCTTGCTTTCTTTTTTCGAAAGCGTAAGAATTGCTTCCAATGACCACCTTGCCGCGCGAGCGCCCTGCACGAGCGTTTGTAAATCGAGAGCGGTCTGTACTAGTTGTGGCTACCCCCAAACCTCCTAATACCCTAAATCCCTTATGCGATCGTACATCATTGCTCTTGGCCTTTCCGCTGTCTGTATCACGGCCGCGCGCGCGGACTATAATCCTGTGGCGCTCACCCCGGGCAGCTTCACGCAGGATATCGTAGTCGAGAAAGGCGCGCCGCCGCCGCTGGAGAATTTCTGCAATGCCACCATTGACCAGGGCACCAACAACTACGCCAACACGTTTTTCGAGGAGGGCTATATCCCGAACATGCCAATGTTCGGCCTGCCGGCCCACGGCGCGACATTCACGGCCAATGATAACGCCAACATTACCTACCAGATGCCGCCCGACTACCACACTAACAACTGCGCGTTCATCGGCGCGGCCAATATCCCCGGCAGCTCGACCTTGAACCTCCAGAGCAGCAACGCGACACTGACTGCCGTCACGCCAACGACCATCAACGCGATTTCGTTCCTCTATGCGGGCGGCGGCGGCGGCTCGGTCAATTTCACTATCATCCATCAGGACGGCACGACCGAGACGGGCAATTTCACCTCAGTTGACTGGCTCACCACAGCCGCCACGTGCGCCTGGATTGCCAAAGGCCGGGTGTCATTGGACGGCAACGCGCCCCTCAATACTCTTAATAGCAGCACACAAACCAAAGTGTTTCACCTCGAAACCTCCGTCAGCACCGCCAGCCCGGTGACCGCCGTGGATTTCGAGTACGGCGGCGCCACCAGTTACCGTATTTTTGTCTTTGCCATCAGCGGTTCGACCGATGCCACGCATTATACGCCCATCCCGGTGCAGGGCTTCAACGCCGATTGCGTCGTTGAAGCCGACTGTCCTGTCAAAGCCAGTTACGTCAATGGCTGCAATGTGACCTTTGATGCCGGCCCCGCCAATACGGGGACGACCATCTACGAGCAAGGGTTTGCCACGACCAATTCTGCCGACCAGGGGTTTAATGGACCTGTCAATGGAACGGCGCCATTGGGTGGGACCTACGGGCCGGTGGCCAGCGTGCTCACCAACACGGGCTTTCCGCACCCCGGCAGGGCGCTGGTCAGCGGCACGCATAATTTTGTGACGCCGTCCAGTTACGCGGGCAATTGCGCGGTGTTCGTGGGAAATTATGCCGCCGGCAACCTGACCAATAATGGCTACGGCACGCCCGATTATCGCAGCAACACGATCTCGTTCACGAGCCCTCAGCCGCTGTTTGGAATTTCATTCCTGGATTCTTCAGGCGGTGGCACCAGCACCGTGCTAGTCAGGCTCAATTACAGCGACGGGAGCTTTTCCGTCGGCAAGAGCATCAATATCGGCGATTGGTTCAGCGGCGGCGGCACCGGCAACACCCTAATTTGGACCTGCATGGGCCGCGTCACCACGATCAATCCGGCGCTTGGCGCGGTGGGGACGACCACCGCCGTTAAACTCTACTTCGAGGATGTTACGCCCGATAGCACCACCAAGACCATCAACGGCATCACCCTGTCCTGGAGCGCCGGCAACCGGCCTTTTATCTTCGGCATCAGCGGCCAGACTAATTCGGGCGGTACTTTTTATCCGCTCGCCTTTACCGGTTTCAACGCCGATCCGATCGTTGAGGCAGCGCAGCCTCTTTTCCCGGGCGGTTTATACACGGCGACAACCACGACCATGGACCTGGGCCTGCGCAACGGCAATAACACATGGTTCGAACGCGGTTGGGTGACCAACGGCGCTTACTCGGCTTTCGGCCTGCCCCCGGCGGGTTCGACCATCAATAGCCTGGTGGATGGGACGCGGCACTACACGTTGCCGTCCACTTATGCGGGCAACAATGCCATTCTGCTCGACACCAATCACACTACTGCCCTGGTGACACCGGTCACTCCAGTCATCTATAGCGCCATCTCGCTCCTGACGGCGGGGGCATCCATTGGCGCAGGCAACAAAATGACAAATTATTGCGTCCTGTATCATGCCGATGGCAGCGCCGAGACAAACCTGTTCTTCGGCTACGATTGGTTTGACACGACCCTCCAGCCCGCCTTCATTGCGCAGGCCCGCACCCAGGTCAATTGGGGCGACGCTACGAGCATTTCGGCCGGCCAACCCAGCGCCACGACCAACCTGACCCCGCGCGTGTTCGAATCCTTTTTCAGTGTTAATAATATTAACAGTCCCGTTACCAACATCTTCCTTATCTACGGCCAGCAAAACTATTGTGGCAACAGCTTTTGCACGAACATCATTAATACAACGTCGTGGACAACCTACGTACTGGCAGTCAGCGCCTCTCAGGGCCCGGTCCAACCAATCGTTGCTAACGGTGTGGTGAGCGTAAACGGCGCTCCTGGTGTGAGCACTGCCACGATCTACGAAGGGTCCAACGTTGTCTTCTCGCCCTTGACGCCGGTTACCGGATCTCAGCCGATTACTTACCAATGGCAATCCAGCGCCGATAACGGGGCCTCATGGCAGAACCTCGCCGATGGGGGCACGGTTTCAGGCACTGCGACTGCCAACATGACGATCAGCTCGGCGGGCTGGACCAACACCGGGAAATACCGTCTGTATGCCTGCAATGCCGCCGGCTGCACGACCAACGGACCCGCCACCCTCAATGTCGTCTCTCCTCTGCCCGATGTGACCCACCCCGGCGATCCCATCTCTCCCTTCCAGCCCCTCGGCGGGAGCTCCAATAACGGACAGGATGTGACCCAGGCGATTATTGACCTCGTTGGCACAAATCCCGTCGCCTCCGCGACTTACCATAAATATCTCAACTTCGGCGCCAACGGCGGCGCGCCGTTCTCCGGCCCGATTGGGCTGGTCGTGACCCCCAATCAAGGCATGACCACGGTCAACGTCCTGCGCCTCTTTACCGCCAACGACAACCAGGCCCGTGACCCGATTGACTACACCCTGGAAGGCTCCAATGACGGCGGTAACACCTGGAGCACCATCTCCAGTGGTCCGCTGAATCTTCCTGCTGCGCGCACCACGGGAGGAACAGCCGTGCCCACCGACCCGATCTCGATGTATTCCATGTTACAGGAGCTTCATTTCGCCAATAGCTCTGGTTATTTCACTTATCGGCTGAGTTTCACCAATGTCTTCACCGCTTCCGCCAATTCGTGCCAGATCGGCGAAGTCGAACTCCTCGGCACGAATACTCTCACCCCAGCGCTGATCGTGCGGGACGTTGATCCTGATGTGCTGGTGTTCCGGAACGCTTCGCCGACGTTTTTTATAACCGCTTATGGCAACCCTGGGCCCTTAAGTTATCAGTGGTATCGCTCCAGCGACGGCGGCACCACCTACAATGCCATCAGCGGGGCCAACAGCGCCAGCTACACCGTGAACAACGCCCAAACCGCTGACTCCGGAGCAAAGTTCCAATGCGTCGTCAGCAATAGCATCCCGCCTGCGGCCACCAGCTCCGCCTCCACGCTCACGGTCATTCCCGCTCCGACGTCTCCTTATGCTACGAATGTCATGCAAGATGGTCCGGTCGCCTATCTCCGCCTCAATGAAGGCCCGGACGATGGCACCGGCGGCGGTAACAACGGGGCGATCGCCTACGATAAGTGGGGCGGGCACAACGGCTACTATACAAACGCCATCCTGCAGAGCAGCCCAGGATACAACAATAACCGCACCGATCCTGACCTCGCGGCTTACTTCGGCAAATCAGGCGGCACCGCCATCTCACTGTCCGGCAATCCGGATTCCTGCGTTGAAGCCATAGGAGGGATTGACTTTGCGGCTACGAACGCGAGCGCGAATTTGTCGGTCGAGGCCTGGGTCATGCTTGATTCCACGTACGCCGCGGGTGGTCCGATCGGTGGGGCGGGCATTGTCACGAAAGGTTACGGCGGCGGTGGCGAACAGTTCTGTCTGGATACCGGCGGCGGCGCCTCGGGTCCATTTACTCATACGTTTCGGTTCTTCACCCGAGCAACCAATAACGCCACTTCCGGCGGCTCGGTTTCGACAGTCGGGCCGGAGCCGGGGATTTGGCACCATCTGGTGGGCGTGCTTGACGAAGTCCACACCAACGTGACCCTCTACGTGGATGGCATGCCCGGTTCCAAAGGCAATCCCGGCCCCGGCACGGGCCTGCGAAGCTCGGCTTACCCGGTCACGATTGGTGCCCGTCCGGTCAACGCCAATACGAACAATAACCTGTTGTTCTACGGCACGATTGACGAAGTGGCCATCTATCCCTACGCCCTTAGCGCAAGCCAGGTCATGACGCACTTCCTGGCCGCAGGCATCGTTCCGCGTTTCCTGGCCCAACCGACCAACACCACGGCAAACTCGGGCACCACCGTTTGCTTTTACGCTCCAAATTACGGCTCACCCACTATAAGCAACCAGTGGTTCCAATCCACAGATGGTGGCGCAACCTTCCAGGCGCTTGGCGGCGCCAACTCTTCGACGCTTTGCATCGCCAACCTCCCAGACTCTGCCAACGGCTACCAGTACTACAACCAGGCCTCCAACCCCTACGGCGCCACTAACAGCGCCATCGCGACTTTGACTGTCGCCTCTGGCCCGCCGATTGCCCAAACTTGTCCGACCGGTCCCACCCTGGTTTATGCCGGCAGGACCGTGAGCCTCTCCTCCTCATTCGGCGGCACTGCGCCAATCAGTTATCAATGGTATCAAAGCACCGACGGCGGGGCCACCTACCACGCGCTGGCTGAGAGCGCCGGCCATATCAGCGGGTCCACCAGCAACGTCCTGAGCCTCACCGCCAACACCAACGACACCGGTCTGTATCAAATCCAGGCGACTAACAACTTCAGCGCCGGCATTCCAACAATATGTTCCAGCGTTGAGATTGACGTCGAAACGGTCGTTGACTTCAACCTCGCCGGCGCCGGCTGGCAGGCCCAATTCGGCACTGTCGCGCAAGGGAGCCGTGGCTTCGATGCGACCAGCCCGGACGCCAAGCTGATCCTCAGTGACAGCACGGCTAGCGAGGCGACGAGCGCCTTTTACAATTACCAGCTCTACATTGGCGCGTTCATGGCCAATTTCACCTACCAGGAAAGCCCGCCCCTGGCCAATCTGGGCGCCGATGGTGCCACCTTCTGCATCCAGCGCGATTCCCGCGGGCTCGCCGCGCTCGGTGGCAGCGGCGGCAATCTTGGCGTATCAGGAATTACGCCAAGCTGGGAGTTGTGCCTGAACATCTTTCCCAATAATAATGTCGGTTACAGTTTCAATACGGGCGGTGGACATGGTCCCTACCTCAATCCCTTCCCGGTGGATCTTCACAGCCAGGACCCGATCCAGATCAGCCTGCTCTACGATGGGGCGACGATGTTCATGACCATGACGGATGCCGTGGCCACGACGGCGTTCTCCACCTCCACGGCAGTGAATTTGCCTTCCACCCTCGGTTCCAGTACGGCCTATGTCGGCTTCACCGGCGCGACCGGTGGCGACAATTCCACCCAGACGATCAGCAACTTCAGGTTCATCCCGCTTGCCAGCCTGAGCGTGATCAATAATGCCAACGGCACCGTTACCATCAGTTGGCCCTCGACCATCGGCGGTTACACCTTATTGGAAAGGAACGACCTCACGTCGGGCGCATGGACCGTCTCCGGCGCCTCGGTTGTCAACAATCAGGTTACCGTCAGTGCGGCAGGTGCGGCCAAGTACTATAAGCTTGGCCTGAACACGCAAAGCCCGCCCTGATGTAATTGGCGCGGACGGCCATGTCCGCGCTTCTTTGGAGTGCGCGGACATGTCTGCGCTTTGGAACACCGTCCCGCTGAGCGGGATCGCGGTGTTTGAAAGCGGCGACATGTCCCGCACCTGACACGCATTTTCAATCCCGAAGGGATTGCGTCCTCCAGCCCAGGGTTGCGAGCCTGCGAGCCCTGGGTTTAGCGCGTCAGAGTCCTCAACCCCAAAGGGGTTGTGCCTCTGCGCCATCCGCTGCGGACTCAACCCCTTCGGGGTTGATATCCTGTGCCACATCTGTCCCAGGGTAGCGCGTCCCGCGCAGCCCTGTGCTTTGGGACGGAATCCCTTCGGGATTCCATTCACGCGCTTTCGTTTTTGGCGCACGATCGGCCAACCGCCCTCACTCCAACCGCTCTCCCGCCTTCACCGAATGCCCCGCCAAAAACTGCGCTGCTGCCAACCTCTTCCCACCCTCCCGCTGCAACGTTAAGACCCTCAAAGCATCTTTGCCGCATGCGACCACCAAGCCCTGCCTGCCCGCTTCAAGCACCTCTCCAGGCGCGCCGGATTTTTCGCCCACGACCTCCGCCTCCCAAATTTTCAGCATCTCCCTGGGAGCGCCCGCAGGCCCGCCCGGCCCGGGCTCTCGTCGGCGAATCGGGCTCAAATACGCATACGCCCCCGGCCACGGCCTTAGCCCCCGCACACGATTCCAAATCGTCCGCGCTGGTTGTTTCCAATCTATCCGCCCATCCTCCTTCTTGATCCTCGGCGCGTAGCTCACTCCTTTAGAGGGTTGCGGCATCGGCGCTGCTTTGCCATCCACATAAACCGGAATTGTCTTCACCAGCAATTCTGCTCCCATTCCTGCCAATCGATCGTGCAGCGATTCGGCAGTATCCTCCGGCAGGATGGGTGTTTTCTCCTGAGTCAAAATCGGCCCGGTGTCTAAACCAACGTCCATCTGCATGATCGTCACGCCTGTTTCTGCTTCATCGTTGAGCATCGCCCACTGGATCGGCGCTGCGCCGCGGTATTTGGGCAAAATGGATGTATGGACATTCAGACACCCGAATCGCGGCAGGTCCAATATCGCTTTCGGCAGAATTCGACCGAACGCCGCCACCGCTATCAAGTCCGGTTGAAGCCGCGTCAACTCTGCAATGAACTCCGGCTGCCGCGCGCGCTCGGGTTGAAGGACGGGCAGGCTCGAGGCCACTGCGAATTCCTTGACCGGCGACGCGCGCAGTTTAAGGTCTCGTCCGCTGGGCCGATCCGGTTGCGTGACTACGGCAACAATCTGTAATTCCGGTTGGGCCACCAGCGCTCGCAGGCAAACGCAGGCCAACTCCGGCGTGCCCATGAAGATTACGCGCATTGGCGGAGGGGCGAGAAGCCAAACACCAAACACCAAACACCAAGCTCCAAACAAACACCAACCACCAAGCTCCAAACCCATATCGGCCGTCCCACTCTTAATCTTAATCTTGCTCTTAATCTTAATCCCGCCCTCAATAACCGGAATCGCCCATCCCGTTTGAGATTTGGGGTTTGGTGTTTCTCTGGTGTTTGGAGCTTGGTGTTTGGTGTTTTATTCGTGTCCATTCGTGTCCATTCGTGGTTCAGATTCATTTCGCTGTGGGCTGCAACGTCGCCAGAGCACTCTTCGCCTCCGGATAATCCGGATGCAACTCCAGCGCCCGCTCCAGGTGAACCTTCGCTTCCGCGGCCTTACCCTGCCGGATGAGCGAGATCGCCAGATTATAGTGCGTTTGGAAATCCTTTGGATTAATTTGAAGCGCTTTTTCGTAATGCGGAATCGCTTCGGTCATTTTGTTTTGGGCTCCAAGCGCATTTCCGAGGTTGCTCTGCGCAGCAGGATTTTCCGGCGTGAGCGTGACCGCCTGGCGTAATTGCTGTTCAGCTTCAGGAAACTTCCCTTGCATGGCGTAACAAATACCAAGCCCGTTGTAGCTTTCAGCGCGACCTGGATTCAAGCGCTCGGCCGCGAGATAGTGACCCACGGCCTCCTGGGTGTTGCCGGCTTCGGCCAGGAGGTTCGCCAGGCAATACTGGGCCACCTCAAGATCCGGCTGTTCTTCGACTGCCGCCCGGAATTCAGCAATGGCCGCGACATTCTGCCCTTGCCGTTGGAGGATTAGCGCCAGGTTATGATGCGCCTGGCTTGATTTAGGATTTAAGCGCAAGGCCTCCCGATACGCCACCACGGCCTCTGGCAAGCGTCCCGCATCGCCCAACGTATTGGCCAGATTGAAATAGTTCATGGAATCTGGCCGAAGTCGTCTTGCCGTTTCGTATGCAGCGATGGCGTCCTGGCGTCGGCCCTGGCGCAGCAGGACACCGCCCAGATTGCAATAGGCTTCTGCGTAGTTTGGTTCCGCGGCCACAGCCGCCTGGTAATGTTCAATCGCCAGGCCGGGCTGTTTGCGACGGTCGCACAGATTGCCCAGGTTATAGTGGGCCATGTAGTTGGCGGGGTTGACCGCGATCATTCGCTGAAACACGCTCTCGGCGTCTCTCCAGTAAACCAATTGCGCTCGAGTAACTGCGCAGCAGAGCAGAATGATGGCCGCACCTGTGGCGACGGCAGCGGTCTGACCGGTCCGACGGGTCCGACTAAATAGTTCATGCGCTCCCCACGCAATGGCCACAAACACCCCTATCAACGGAATATACGTATAGCGATCCGCCATACTCTGCATCCCTACCTGGACCAGACCGATCACCGGCACCAGCGTGATCAGATACCAAAACCAGCCTGTGAACAAGTAACCGTACTTCCGGGCCAGCCAAAGCACGATGACCGTGGCTGCAACCAGAAAAAATGCCGCCAGTCCAATCTCCCAATCCGGCCAACCTCCTTTTCTTAAATAAAGCGCAGTGAGGTCCTTGGGCCAGATCATCTTCCATAGGTATCTTACGTACGAAATCAAAGCGTTTGAAACCCGCGCGGCCGCCGGAAGATTTTGCAGATCCAGCACTGAGCCACCGCGTTGCTGCACCTTGTAAGTCACGCAGCACGAAGCCGCGCTGAAAATCGCGAACGGAACTTTTTCCAGGAGCAGACCAGAAACCATAGACCACGGACCAATGGAGGGGCGAGGGGCAGCTCGAGAACCTTGGACCTT
Source organism: Verrucomicrobiota bacterium (assembly GCA_003176045.1). GTDB lineage: Bacteria > Verrucomicrobiota > Verrucomicrobiia > Limisphaerales > UBA8199 > PSRM01. Next base: position 18,634 of record PSRM01000204.1, read on the forward strand.
GAACTTTGAACTGTGAACCTTGAACTGAACTTCCCGCACAATTGGCTCTAGCCTTTGGACTTTGGACTCCTGCCCCTCGACCCTCGACCCTCGACCCTCATCACCTGACACCTGATACTTGACACCCGACACTCTCTGCAGCGGCCAGAAGTCCAACAATAGCAGCACAATGGGCACGCTCACCAGCATTGGCTTGCACATCAAACCCAAGGCGAACAGCACAAGCGCCGCGCCATACCAATACACGCCGGAGCGATCACGGACTACTAACCGCTGACTACTCACCGTTGGCGGTGAACTTTGAACTTTGAACTTTGAACTTTGAACTTCCCCAACTCCTGAACCCTGAACCCTGAACCCTTTGGCATAGCGCTCGTACGCCAGCAGTATGAGCATCAAGAAAAACGTCGATAGCACATCCTTCCTCTCCGCAATCCACGCCACCGACTCCACGTGGAGCGGATGCACCGCGAACAAACCAGCCACAAATGCCGATCGCCAAAATGCGCCCGTCATTTTCTGAAGCAACCAGAAGAGCAGCAGCGAGTTGGCAATATGGAACAGCAGACTTACGAAATGGTGGGCGCCGGGCCTGTCGCCGAACAATTCCCAATCCAGAGCATGGGAGAGCATCGTGATCGGATGCCAATTACGCGCCACATCGCTGCTCCAGACCCAGGCCAACGTTTTCGCGCAGAGCCCCGCTTTTACGTGGTCGTTCTGCGTTACGTAATCCGTGTCATCGTAAGTGGTGAACTCGTGATGAGTGACCGGCCAATACGTGACCAGGGTTGTCGCTGCAAGAAGAAAGCAAAGCCAGAACGTTCGGAACCTGGTAAGGTTTTCGCGCAGCGCTCGGGCATCCAGCATCCCTCCCAGTATGGCCAGACAGTCCTAAGGATTCAAACCCCAAGCCTGCCTTTGATCAATTTCGGATTTCGGATTTCGGATTTTCGGAATGACTGGCCTCTTTCGTCCTCGTCCTCGATCCCTCACTGCGCCACGCGCGTGCATCACGTTTCACGTTTCACGCATCATGTCCACGCAACACGCAATACGCACCACGCCCTCACCTATGATCCACCGCCTCGTGCTCCACGTTTCCCACCAGGAATTCGATTCCAGCTTTCGAAGCCGCCTTCTCCAGGAATGAACAAATCTCGCCCGAATCTCCCTCGTGCACCGGATCTATCAAAGCCAGTAACAAAGCCGGACGCCTGCCTTTCTTTTGCAACGAAAGCTCAATCCAGTTCTTAATTGCCTCCGGCAAATCTTCGCAATGATGAAGTGAGACGATTACCAGGTCCGCTGCGGCGGCTTCCACGGCAGCCACCGCCCTAAGCGGTGGCATCCTCAATTCGTTTAAGAGCCACATTTGCCTCACGATTTCACAGTGGCGGCCTTTTTCCTTTGAAAGCGCCCGGCAGAAATGGTTCACCCGGGCATCGGTAACTGAATCTTCGTAAGCAGCAACCGCAGTTATTCTGCGTGATTCTTTGGCAAGCCTGCTTGCTCGAAGTCTTGAAAGAATGGCGTCCATCACGGCCCCTCAACTGTTCGGTTCTGTACAACCGTGCCATGAAGGAGTAATTTGTCAAGTGGCGCCGGCCAGCATGAAAAGCCCGAGTAGGAGTGGCGGACGGCCTCGTCCGCCACATTTAGGGTAGTTACGACGACGATTTCCCCTAAGTTGCGATAAAGGGACGCCTCACACTATCCTCCTGCAGTCCCTCATCCCGATCACCTTTATAATATGGCGGACGAGGCCGTCCGCCACTCCTACTCCGGTTTCTAATGGCCTGCTTTCGCCGCTGTATTGGTGCCCTGACGGGTTGCCGTCTGAGTGCTCGGCTGCTTCGCAGCCCCCGATTTCGGCCTCGGCGACGAAGCAGACCCGCCATCCAGCGTATCGGAAATGTCCATCGCACCATTCACTTCCCCCAATGGGCCCGAGCCTCCAGCGGAACGGTTGTCAGAAGCGCCGGCGTTGGCGGGAACGGCTTCCTTCACCTCCTTGACCAGTCCCGGCAGGAACGAATAACCAGCCCAACCCAAGCCCACCAGCAGAACCGCAAGGACCACGTAACCCAGCGGCGAACTGCGCCTGCCGGATGGCCGGACCGGCCGTGTCCGCCGCGTACTTGCGGAACCGGCCGCCGGGCGCCTTACCTGCGTCGCTCCGGCAGCGAGTCTGGGCCCACTTTGGCCCATCGGTTGAGGAATCCCCGGCCCTGCGGGAGCTGAAGGAGGGGTGGACACGCCCTGACCCCCAGGCACGATCAGGCTGTTCTGGCAGATCGGACACGAGATCTGGTGCCCGCCCCAGGCCTCGTCGCACTCGATATGTCCCTGGCAATGTGGGCAGGCGAACTTCATGTCTGCCTCCAGTTTGCTTGCCAGCCCTTGGCAGTCAAATCCTTTGTGGGGTGGATACCCGATTGACCTGATATTTCCAATGGAAGATTTTGCCTTGCTTCAAAAAATCCTTCTTTCATAGGTGGGAGGATTGTCTGAGGCTGGAGCGACTCCTCACGGAGCCGCTCTGTTTTTTTGCCGGAGGTTTTAACCGCGGATTACGCCGATGACGCGGATACTGCACTTCCTTATCCGCGTAATCCGCGTAATCCGCGGTGAATTCCTCCTTTGCCCGCTCGGAATGTGGACTGTGGACGGTGGACGGTGGACTGTGGACTGTGGACCTTGGACCTCGGACTTTGGACTTTGTAGCTAATACCCTTCCGGCGGATTGAACGCATTCAGCAGCCGGTCGTGGTCGCTAATGGCCCAAAGATTGACCGGGTAGGTGCTTCCCCCATATTTCAAATACCGGACACTCCCATCCACGAACGTGAAATTTGAACCATTGGCCCTCCCTCCCGCGCGACCTGCTCCATGGCACCCGTGTTCGATGCGGTTCTCATCGTTGCCGGTGGCGCTGCCGCTCGATTCATACATATCCATGAAATAATCGGCCGAGCCGTACGGATCGGCCGATGTTGCCTGCGCTATATTTCGCTTCTCCCCAAACATAATCGTCTCAGTCGGCTTGGAAACGGCCACTTCTTTCAGCGACGCTTTTGGATAAATCCCCCCAATGTAAAGGCTCCAATCGGTCGAGCTAAGCACATCATAAAAATAATCGTTCCAACCATTGATGAAATAACTTCTGGGCGCGCGGTCCGCCGCCGCTACGGATGTAGGAACGGTTTGCGGCACCCCGCGCTGGAAATCCGTCGGGCACACCAGCAAATTCGTGTCACGATAGGTCTCCTGAAGCAGGAAAGGCCAGCGTAGATTGTTCGTTCGTGGTGGAAAGAGCCCATCGTTCTCATCGGCGTACATTTTCAGGGCGTACTCGATCTGATGCTCATTATTGACGCACTTAATTCGATGCGCCGCCTCCTTGGCCTTGGCCAGCGCCGGCAGCAGCATGCTCGCCAGTATCGCAATAATCGCTATCACCACCAGCAGCTCAATCAAAGTGAACGCAAGTGCCAGAACACTTTGTCTTTCACTTTGTCTTTCACTTTGTCTCCCAAATCGGCCTTCGGCCTTCGGTCTTCGGCCTTCGGATTTCGGACTTTGTCCTTCACTCATAACCAAACTACTGTCGAATAATCTTCTCATCTTGGCGTCAATCATTTAATGACTAAAAAAGTGTGGGCCCTTATTGCCCTGGCCGTCGCGCTCGGCGCGATTTCGTTTTACCTGAATAAAGACGGTTGGACCGGTGGGACTATTCAACTGCAAATCTCCGATCGCTCACGGCCGGAACACCTTCGCTCCGCCCGCGCCCGCGCCACCGCGCAAAATGATTCTCAAACCGATCCCGTCCATTTCACTTTGAATCGCGAACTCAAGCTCACCGAAATCAAAGTCGTCCCCCTGAGCGCCATACAGACCAACAAATACCCGGACCCTATCTGGCACCTGATTTCCGATTCGAATTCCGTTCCGACTTCCGGCTTTGCCTACGGTCAGCGCATCAAAGGCATGCGCACGTCCGTTCGCGGGGCCACTCCTGATGCTCTCGAACCCGGCGTTCCTTACCGCCTTTCCGTCGCTGCCGGCCCCGTCAAAGCCGAGCACGACTTCATACCCGAGGCCCGAACGCAATGAAGGAGCGCGGCGCTTACGCCGTGGCTGCGCCCGATGGCTCATCCATAAAGACTGAGAACGGCCTTCTCAACAGCGATAAACGCCCCCCGGCGCCTCTCCTCAAAGTGATTACCATCCCACGGCTTGTTCAGATTATGTTGCTGCCGTGCAGACCGAAGTGTGGACAAGCCGCGAGCAATTTTGAATCATTCGAATAGATCTCTTTCAATCCATTCTCGGCAGCACAGGCAAGGTGCAAGGCGTCAGCCGCCCGCAAAGTAAGGCTCGCCGGCAGGCCGCCAAAAACTCTCACGAGCCGATCGATCACCGCTTCCGACACAGGCAGCCAGGAGAACGCGCCGGCCCTGGAATCCCGTTCAAATTCCGCCAGTAGAATGCCGTATTCCTTTTGGTTGATTGCGCCATCCCGGAACTTCCGATGACACACCGACACGCTCTCAGCGCGTCCATGAAGTGAGCAGGCAAGATGTTGCGCAACAAGCCTAAAGGCTTATACTGACTGCAATTGCATGACTGAAGTGAAACTGAAAAAAGGTGAGCCGGTGGAGAAAGCCATCCGGCGGCTCAAGAAGAAACTGGACCGCGAGCAGACGTTACAGCGGTTCCGGCTGCGTCGGCGGTTCGAAAAGCCCAGCGCCATGAGGCGGCGCAAAGAAAAGGCGGCCCGCTTTGCCGCGATGTTAAAGGCGCGGTACGCGGACGATTAACAGATTAAGATTAAGAGAAAGATTAGGATTAAGCAGCCTGCGCAGGCGGACAAGCTACCCATGCTTGCCCCATTTAACCTTTTAACCATTTAACCCATTTAACTTCGCTGTCGGTGAAGGATAACCTACCATTCTGCGCCTCCGCTCATCCCAAAGTCGGAAGTTAAAACTCTTCAAACTGGAAAGCAACGTGACCGGTTTGACAGTTCGGAACAGGGGTTCGGACTTGTGGCATCTTTCCAGATTGTAATTCGGAATCCGGGGGCTTAAGTGATGGATGTGGTGGAAGCCGATGTTGCCTGAAAACCATTGCAAGACTCGCGGCAGCTTGTAATAGGAGCTGCCTTGCATGGCCGCCTTCTCGTAGTCCCACTCCTGGCTCCGTTCCCAGTAAACTCCCTCGAATTGGTGCTGCACATAGAAGAGCCAGACTCCGGCCGAACCGGCCACCATCACAATGCACACCTGCAACAGCAGGTACGCCTTCCAGCCAAACAACCAGCTCAGTCCAATCGCCATCAGCACCAGGGCGGCATTCGTGGCATGGACTGAGAGCCGCTCGCGCCGCGCTGCCCTGGCGCCCGGAAGCCGCTCCAAAAATAGAAAAAGAACCAGCGGCGCGATGACAAAAAGGATGAATGGGTTGCGAGCAAGGCGATAGGCAAATCGTTTCCAGCGGGACGCTTCCAGGTACTCCCGCACCGTCATGGTCCAAATGTCGCCGGTGCCACGCCGGTCGAGGTCGCCTGCGCTGGCATGATGGATCGAGTGTTCCCAGCGCCAACGATAATATGGGGTAAAGCAAAGCACCCCAAGCAGGCTGCCCAACAACTCGTTGGTGCGGCGCGACTTGAAAAAGGAGCCGTGGGTACAGTCGTGAAAAATGATGAAAATCCTCAGCAGAAACGCGCCGGCCACCGGCACCAGCGGCACGGTGAGCCAGGCCGAGACGGCCAGAGCGCGATACATCAGGTACCAGAGGCCGATATAGGGCAGCAGCGTGTTGAGGAGTTGCCAAATACCTCGCCAGTTGGCCGGCTGGTGGTAGCGCCTGACCGTTTCTTTCCAGGACCCGCCTGGGAGCGCGTTGGCCCGCCGTGCCACGGCCATCTTGCCCGCATGTTTGGAGCCAATTGCCATTTATTTGTGAGACACTATGTAGTATCGTAACAAGTTAAATAAGTTACATGAGTTACATTGGTTACACAGGCCATCCGCCGCTTGGACCATGTAACCTATGTAACCTATGTAACCAGTTAACTTTGTAACGCATACCAGGTAGGGTCAGTAGCGGTCGCGGCGTCCGCCACCATGGCCTCCGCCGCCGTGGCCGCCCCGGCCACCGCCGCCATAGCCGCCACGCCCACCGCCATGCCCGCGCCCGCCGCCGCCACCACCGGGACGTTCCTCGCGTGGCCGGGCAACATTGACACTCAAAGCGCGCCCGCCCAAATCCTTGCCATTCAAAGCCTCGATTGCCTTTTGCGCCTCCTCGGGTGTGCTCATCGTCACGAAGGCGAACCCGCGAGGACGGCCAGTCGCCCGGTCGGTCGCAATGTTGGCCTCGACGACCGTGCCGTGCGCGGCGAAGGTGTCCTGCAGTTCGTTTTCGGTGACTTTGAAGTCGAGATTCCCGACGAATAATTTGTTGCTCATGGACTCTATAAGCTGTCCTGCACAGTTCTGCGCTCGCCATGCTGTTCCCGAGGGTCGGGTCTCAAATCCTCATTGAACCGGGTTCACCTGAGGATTTCCACGTCATGCAAGCGAAGAACGCATCAAGAGACGCCTTGAATGTGACTGGTTTCGCGCCAATAGCAAGCGTCTAACCTCTTTATTTCGAACTTGGAACGCCGACCGATTGTGGGGGACGAAGTAAGGAGTCCCTCCCCGGTAAAGCAGCCACCGAAGCGACTCCTCACGTCGGCGCCTACAATGCATCTGAATTATCCTTCGCTAATCAAACTTGCCCACCGCCTGAAATGTGCGAGACTTACCCAAGCTAAATGATTAATCACTTATCGTCTGCGTGCGCCGTATTGTGGCGCATCGATCAGCTCCAACCGGCGGGGGTTCTCTGAGCCGCCCGTTCCCTTCCCGTTCGTTCCGCTCTCGCGAACCGCTGCATCGCCGCAACGGCAAGATTCGTGCCCGCGAAGTCCGGGTCCTCGACGAAAACAAACAGCAACTGGGCGTGATGTCCCTCAACGACGCGCTGCGCCTGGCCCAGGGCAAGGACCTGGACCTGGTCGAAATCGCCCCTACCGCCGAGCCGCCGGTTTGCCGGATTGTGAACTACGGCAAATTCCTTTATGAAGAAGCCAAGCGCAGCAAGGATTCCCGCGTTCCGCAGTCGGCCAGCCGCATGAAAGAGCTGCAGCTTTCCCCGGCGATTGATCCGCACGACCTGGCCGTCAAGCGCGACCACGCAATCCGGTTCCTTTGTGACGATCACAAGGTCCGGATCAAGCTGCGGTTCAAAGGACGCCAGAAGGCGCACAAGGAGATCGGGTTCGAGGTCATCAACCGGTTTGTGAAGGAAGTTGCCGGTTACGGCCATGCAGATTCGCCCCCTAAAATGCTGGGCGACCGCGATCTGAATGTTCTGCTCACGCCTTTGCCGCGCGACAAGCGCGCCAAGAATCCGCGGTCGCCGGCCCCAACCAATCCGTCCAAAGACCCGCCCCCACCGACGGCCGAAATCAGCCAGGGTTGATTCGGCACTGTGACCCGTCGGGGCGACTGTTCGGGTGCCAGGACTTAAGTCGAGCAACCACTCCGAGCACATAAGGAGGCTGGAGGGTTCCTGGCGTTCTCCTTGGAAAGGCCCAATTCACGCTGTGAGGCCGGACCTACCTCCGGATGGCCGCTAAAATAATTTACGCGGTTGCATGTCCCCTTTTTCCTTCTTTTCGCGCCTTGAATGGTAGAAAGCCAAGTGCTGGGTGCGACGCGAAGCGAAAACCATGTAACCACGAACCAAAATAGTCACGGGCGACATACTCAGTTCCACCACCGGCGCGGTCTGGTTGAGCATTTCCGGGACCGGACCGCCAGCGGGACGCAAGTCGAAGCCCCAATAAAGGAAAAAATGAATACACAACAAACAATCATAAAGTCCGAACACCATCTACAGCCTGCCACCATTCACACGGCGCGGGCAAAACGACGCAGCGCCCTGGCGGGTTTGACCGTTCTCGCGCTTGCGGGGCTGATCGCCTGGTGGGCCCGGGCGGGCGATACGGACAAGCCTTTGGATGGCCAAAGGCTCCAGGGTTCATGGAACGTGACGGCCCATGTCGAGGGCGAGCCGCTCATCCACGCCTTGATCACGTTCAATAACGACGGTGGCTTCGTGGAAACGGCCGCCGCGCCGGGCATCAGCGCCGGTCATGGCAACTGGACACGCACCGGGCACAATCAGTTTGCGCTTACCGCGCTTTATTTGCGCCTGGACGCCACGGGCCACTTTGTGGGCACATCCAAGGTCCGCTCGACCTTCACCCTCAGCGAGTCTTCGGGCGTGGCCAGCGGTCCCTTTCAGACTGATGTATTCGATGCGGACGGCAACATGATTTCCTCCTTTGGCGGGTCGGCCGAGGCCGCGCGCATTTCAGTTGAATCTTTGTGATGCGGGGAAGCCAAACCTATGAAGCCGATTCACGCTCTCGCCTGGGTAAAACTCGCTTTGCTGTTTCTGATCGTGCTCAGTACTCCGCAGCGTGGCTGGGGCTTTTCGCCGCCGGGCGAGCCCGTCATTGGTCAAATCAAGCCGAGCGTGACAGGCCAAAGTAATCCCAACGGATACAGCGTCCTTTTAACCGGTCAAAACAATGCCACCGGCGCGTTCACCTACACTATTAAACGTCCCTCGTTTACCTCGGTCACAAAGACCTTCAGCCCGCTCACCAGCTCTGTGATATCCACGTTCTTCGTGAAGGCAGCGATTATAGGTGACCACGGGATGCTCTTCGTCACAGATGAGGAGGACGCAAACCACCTTCACACAGCTACAGCGGTGCTGATGGACGCTGCGCAAGCGGCCGCGCCGGTTCGGCCGCTTTACCAGGTCGTCCAAGGCGACACACTCTTTACCCCTCCGGCCCACCAGTTGGCCCAAAACACCGATGGCTCGTGCCTTTTCGCCTATACCCGTTCTTTCGGTACCATCTCTGACAAAATCGCCGGAATTGGCATGTGGCGCACCGATCACTTTGATTCCTCCACACCCGCCTTGTGCAGCCTGAGCGACCAGGATATTGGCTCGCTTGTCGAGGTGTTCGCTCAGATTGTCCCGCTCAACGTCTCGGCCGGCGAGACCACCGACGCCCGAATCCTGCTCGACGCCACCATCGCCAGCGATTGCCCGCTGCCATTGCCCGCGCTGGTCGTCAATGGCGGCACCTGCCTGGATTTCGGCTCCACCACCGTCAACACCACCGTGTCCAAACCGGTCAGCTTCTGCAATCCCGGCCTCGACTCGATCACGGTCACCAGCCTGAGTGCGAACGGCCCATTTTCCGGGCCGCAAAATTTCCAGGCGCTCACGATTGCGCCAGGCCACTGCCAAACGCTCAATATGACTTTCGCGCCGACGGTGGCAGGTCCGACCGGCAACCTTCAATTGCAAATCGGCCGCGACACGACCCTCGGTCAATCCACGCTCTGTTGCACGGGCAACGCCACCAACCCCGCGCCGAACCTGGTGGTGGTCCCGCAGCCGCTCAATTTCGGCAACGTTATCAACAACACCACGGCCTCCGCGACCGTGACTTTTGGCAACCAGGGCACAGCCTCGGTAGCAATCACGGCCATCGGCAAGAGCACCCATTTTTCGGCTCCGGGTTTTGGGGGCCTGCCGCCGCTTGGACCCGGCCAGCAATCCAGCCCGGTCCAGATCAGCTTCAATCCCAATGGGGACCTGGGCATCTTTAACGAGAGCCTTTCCTTGACGCTAAATACAGCCAGTTTTGGGGCCACCAGGATAAATTGCTCAGCCAACAGTGTCCTGCCGACCGTCACCATCACGGCTCTGACCAACTGCATCCCGGAGAGCGCGGTCAATGGGGTGAAAGCTTTTCGGGTCAGCCGAAACGGCGCCACCGGCTCGAGCTTGACGGTGAACGTTTCGAGGGGCGGGACCGCTATCTCAGACCCGCCCCTCATCCCGTTACTTTGCGGCAAGCCCGATTACAAGGACCTGGGCAAGACCGTGGTGATCGCCCAGTCATCGAGCTTCACAGATGTTATTCTGACTCCGATCGCCGATTCGTTCGCGGGCCGAACAAATACCGTCATCCTCAGCGTGGCTTCAGGCACAGGCTACACGGCGGGCACTCCGGCCAGTGCAACAGTTTGCATTAGCGATTCAGACCCGGTGCCGGTGGTGACCGTGCTTGGAAAGACCGCGTCAAGCTTTACCAGCACGGGGCTGGTTGCCGGCATTAGCTTGTCGGCCCCCAGCAAGGTGCCGGTCACCGTCAATTGGACCACTTTTACCGGCACGATTGTGAACCAATGTTTCATTGATTTCTTCACCAAGCTGAGCACCTGCTCGTTCCTCACCAACACCGCCACGCCGGGCTCGCCCTGCTGTTTTATTTGTAATCCATCCTCTGACTTTACAATGACCAGCGGGCAGGTGGTTATCCCGCCGTGCACCGTCACACAGACTGTGACTGTGCCGATCTGCAACGGATTTATCCAAACCAACAAGACCTTTTTCATCGGCCTTTCCGCCCCGGTCAACGCGGTTCTTGGCAGTCATGATGTGCTCCAGGCGGGGGTCGGGGTTTGCACCATCCAGCAGGGAGTTCCCGACGTCACTTCTCCCTGCAATACCTGCACCATCGGATTCTTCGACCTGGAGCCGGCCTACGGCGCAACGGCAAAAGTTCATGAGCCAGTCAATTACGCCTACACCTGGACGGTGCCTGACCCGCTGAACTGGCATGCCCTGGAGTGGCTCAAATTCCGCCTTCGCGATGACGAGGAAAACCTGCTGACCGTGCGGCTCGATGTGGCCAGCAAGACCTTAAGCGTCTTGAACGAGGCCAACGGCCAGTTCGTGGCCGGCGGCCTGCCGGGCAGCCCCTGGCAACTCGAAACACCGGAGGCCACCCTTTATCTGAGCCATTCGAGCGCCGTGGGCAGCGGCCCCACTGGCCCCAGCGTGACTCTTAACCTGGCCCTGAGCTTCAAGCCCTCCGCAGCCAACCGGTTCCTCAGCGTCGAGGTGGCCGCCAGGGACCTTCTGGGCGGCGAGAACGGCTTCGCCCAAGCGGGCACGCTCTTTATTGAGCCAATCCATTGAAGGCCTTTTGGTATTGACTTAAGTGGAGAAATGGGCACAGTTGTAGCATGACTGTGCTTTTTCGATGCCGGGTCGAACCGAAGCTGCTCAACAAAGCCAGGAAAGTAAGCGCCAATCTAGGCACTTCACTCGAGGAAACCGTCCGCATGTTTATGAGTCAAATTGCCAGGACAGGTCGGGTGCCTCTTTCCTTGGAAGTGGAAGATGGGTTGGTGGACATCAAACGCCGAAACGATATTTGGAGCAAACTCGATGACTCGACAGCCGAAGATTGGTGACGTGTTCATTGTGGACCTTGGGATGCGGGCGAAGGTTCGGCCTGTCGTGGTTCTCTCGCGCGGAGATCCAGAGGCGCCCCGAGCGCTGGCCATAGCGGTTCCTCTGACTTTGGAGAACAGAGGGAGCCGGTACGAAGTCCCAATGCCGCACGTTCCCTGGCTGCGTAATCAGGGAGTTGCTGATGTGCAAGCTATTGGAAACGTAGGACTACACGAGTTGACTGACTTCCGTGGCCGTTTCGAAATGGCGGTTATCGCGCAGATTCAGAAAGCGCTGCTTTGGGCACTTGATCTGGAAAGCAGCTAGCCCTGCATCGGTGTCAGCAGAGCCGCACTGACTCCCATGAGAAGCCAAAACCACCCGCTACAGAACATGGACCTTGGCTTGGTTAACCTTTTGCATGGAATCGTCTCACGCGAATAGCTTCGTAACCGCCTTGGCCTTCACCAATTCCCGCGGCTGCTTCAAATGATTGTACACAATCGTCTCTGGCTCGATGCCGAAGGCGTGATAAATCGTGGCGAGCATTTCCATCGGATGAACCGGATCTTCCGAGGGGCTGCTGCCGGTCTTGTCGGACTTACCATGCACGTAGCCACGTTTGATTCCCGCGCCGGCGATGACCGAGGTATAGCAGTAAGGCCAATGATCACGGCCATCGGCGCTGTTGTTGTTGCCGGAGGTGCTCACGCCTTTTTGCGGGCTGCGCCCAAACTCTCCGATCGCGACCACTAGCGTTTCTTTCAATAACCCACGATCGTCCATGTCTTCGATGAACGCCGCCAGGCCGCGGTCGAGCATCGGGCCGGACTGGTCTCTCATCCGTTTTGTGAGGTCCACGTGATGGTCCCAGGAATGATTGTCCGAGTTGGCCACCTTGGGCCAGATCACTTCGACCACGCGCGTGCCCGCTTCGATCAGCCGCCGAGCCAACAGGCAGCTTTGGCCGAACGTGTTCTTTCCATACTTCTCGCGCAGTTTTTCTGGTTCCTGCGCCAGATCGAAGGCTTTGCGAGCGCGGCCAGAGATAATCAGGTTCAGCGCGCGCTGGTAATAATCATCCAGATTATAGCTTTCGACGGCCTTTTCGATGTCGGGCATCGCCTGTTCGATGGCCTCGCGCAGTTTGGCGCGCCGTTCCAGGCGCAGAGCGAAGACTTCCGGCGGCAGTTTGAGATCATCCACCTTGACGCGCTCCATTTTGTTCATGTCCATGTCGTCGCCCTCGGGATAAAGCGTGTAAGGATCGAAGGCCTTGCCCAGGAAACCCGCGCTGCCGCCTTTGCCGACTACGTTTGATTCCTGGAGGGGGCGCGGCAGCATCACGAACGGCAACATCGGCTCGTCCAACGGGCGCAGTCGGACAAGCTGCGAGCCGAAATTCGGAAAGTCTTTCGGATCCGGCGGTTCGAGTTGCCCAGACGGGCTGACCTTATCTGTGGTATAGCCCGTCATGATTTGGTAAATAGCCGCAGTGTGGTTGAAGAGCCCGTTGGGCGTGTAGCTCATCGAGCGGATCATCGTGAACTTGTCGTTCACTTTCGCCAAATTAGGGAGCACTTCGGTAAAGTTGACGCCGGGAATCTTTGTCGGAATTGCCTTGAACGGGCTGCGAATATTATCCGGCAGGTTTTCCTTCGGGTCCCACAAATCCAGATGGCTCGGGCCGCCCTGCAAATAGATCATGACGACATTTTTTGCCGAACCCCAGCCGGGCCCGCCGCCGCGCTCGCCGGCTATAGCCTGCAGCTTCAATAACGAACCAAGCGACAAGCCCAGAATGCCTGTGCCGCCGATGCGCAGCAAATCGCGCCGCGTCAATTTGAGTTGAGGGTCACAAAGGTCACTGCATGTCCCGCCGGGAATTTTGATCATAAGCTTGGAATGCTGAGTTTCGATAATACTTTACCATGGCAATCGGCGATGTCGAGCTAAGAAAAGTAGCGCGGGTTTCCAACCTGCTGTATCATGCTAAGCTATGATTGCCGGCATCATCTCAGGCGCATTCGGCATCTTCTTTTTCCTGGTATCGGGCGTCATCGGGATTGCTCTTTTTGCCTTTTGGATATGGATGCTTATCCACGCCATCACCAACAAAGGCCTCACCGACACTGAAAAGATCATCTGGGTCCTGGTTGTCATTTTCCTTCATGCGCTTGGCGCCCTCCTTTATTTCTTTATCGGCCGCCCCAAGGGCACGGCCAGCGTCCTATAGATGTCCAGGGGGACGACGTGAGGAGTCCCTTTTAGGCCTAAATTTTGCTTGCCATTGAAGCCCAATCCGGGATAAAATGCCATCTCGAATGTCAGTCAAGTCATTGCGCGCGAGGCCACTTCGCCGCCAGGTACCATCATGTTGTAAACTCATGCAACTATCGCATACACATTTGCCCGAATCTTCGCGCGTCACATCGAAATCCCTGTCGTCGTGCCTCCACGTTGCTTTAGCGGCGTCTTTGCTTGTGCTCAGTCCCACAGCGAAAGCCCAGCGGCCATTGGGCATTGACGTCTCCAGCTACCAGGGGGCGGGAGTGAATTGGTCGAGTGTGAAAAGTTCGGGCAGAACATTCGCCTGGACCAAGGCCACCGAAGGCACCGGCTACCAGGATGCCGATTTCGCCATCAACGAAAACAATGGCAAAGCAGCGGGCGTTTATATGGGCGCGTATCATTATGCTCATCCAGAACTGAACACTGCCAGCTCCGAGGCCAGTTATTTCTGGAACTTCGCGCATGCCTATATTCTTGCTGACGGCCTGACGCTTGGCCCGATGCTCGACATAGAGGGCTCCGCTTTCAACGGCAATGTGGGCGCGACCAGTACTTCAGACTGGATCAACCAGTGGTGCACGGACGTTGTCCAGGATGCCGCAAACAACGGCGTCGCCCTCAAGCCCGCCATCTACATCAGCGCCTGCAATGCCAGCCACCTTAACAGCAGCGTCGCCCAGTGGGGCTCGGACATCGCTGATTACAATGGCGAGGACCCTCAGACCGGCACTCCCTGGAGCGCGTGCGCCGGCGATGACGTGTGGGGCTCCGGGGTGTGGCATTTCTGGCAATACAGCTCGACGGTTTCTGTTCCAGGGGTTTCGGGCAACTGCGATGTGGACGTCTTCAATGGCACCGCAGCCCAACTAGTTTCAGGCTGGGTGGCCACCGCCAGCACCAATTCCACAATTTACTACTGGGATCCGCAGAACATTTCCGGCGGCAATCCCTACACCGGATCAATGAGCGGCACCTGGGAAAATGCGAAATGGAGTTATGGCTCAACCGGTCTCTCTTCCCCCGTCAATTGGGTTGATGGCAAGGCCGCCTGCTTTGGCGTCCATACTGGTAACGGCACTCCCGCCTATACTGTTACAATGAATTCCGGCCACGTCGTTGCAGGATTTTTTGATGGCGCGCTGGCCCCCAACTCCTGCGACATCACCATCCAGGGCTCGGGCACAATTGACCTGGCTTCGGGCGCCCAAGCGCTGGATTCAATCAAGGCAAGCGACGGCTCTGTTGGCCAATTGAGAATCAACGTGGCAATTGCAGGGGCCGGGCAACTGTTCCCGGAGGGCAATGCCAATTCATATTTGCACGGCACCAATAGCTATAGCGGTGGGACCCAATTGGGCTACTCCACGGTGTCCTTCAGCGGGATTGTCTATTTTAACAACCCTTACGCCTTCGGCACGGGCCAGATCACCCTCTGGAACCACGGTAACGGTGGGGCGCTCGTGTTGGAAGGTACTTCTGCCGTGACGCTGACGAATCCCGTAAGTGTTGCCAGCGGCTGCACCAACAATATTGTCGGCAACGGCGCCGGGCTGACATTCAGCGGCGACTGGGGCATGGGCGCAAATCTCCTGGCTCTCGGCACGGGCGCGACCGCCGGAAACCAAACCATCATATCCGGCGTCGTCAGTGGAACTGCCGGCCTGGTCGTGTATAACTCGGGCACTTTGGTTTTGAACGGCGTGAATACTTACAGCGGCAACACGACGATCGCCTCGCCCGCCATTGTGACGATCGGCGGCGCGGGCCAATTGGGCAGCGGCGCCTATGGCAACAGCATTATCAATAATGGCACGTTCAACTACAACAGCACTGCTTCTCAGACTATCTCAGGAGTCATCTCGGGCTCAGGCCCGGTCAAAACCCTCAACGGCGGCACACTCGTGCTCACCGCGCCAAACACCTACACCGGCGGCACCACGGTGGGCAGCGGCTCGACGCTGTGCGTCACGGCCGATTCTGCCCTGGGCACCGCCGCCGGCGCCCTCGCGCTCAACGGGGGTTGCCTGAAGAACAACAATTCCTCTCCGACCATCACCACCAGCCGGACACTCACTCTTGGCGCGAGCGGCGGCTACCTGGATGCGGGCTGGGCGCCATCTCATCCTCTGACAATCAATGCGCTGATCACAGGCTCCGGCGCGTTGCTCATTGATTTAGACGGCTCGCCCGTAGTGCTGGCCAACGCCGCCAACAACTACACCGGCAATACGGTGATCGGCACGAATGGTCCCGGTTATTACGCTCCAGGCAGTTTGGCCTGGCTGAAACTCGGCGCCTCGGGTGTCATTCCGAATGGCTCAGGCAAAGGCAACGTGATTATCAATCAAGCCTACTCTGGGCTACTGGACCTGGCCGGTTTCAACCAAACCATTAATGGCCTTATTGGGGACGGCGTTGTGACGAACTCGACCGGCAGCGCTACGATCTCCGTTGGCAACAACAACCAAACAAGCACCTTCAATGGTTTGTTCAGAAGCGGCGCTGGGACCCTGGCCCTGACCAAAGTCGGTAGCGGCAGCCTCACATTGGGCGGCGCAAATACGTACACGGGCAACACCACAATCAGTGCGGGTACACTTGCTTTGGGTAGCAATGGCTCGATCAGCAATTCAGCCGGAATCAGCATCGCGGCGGGAGCCACTCTGGACGTTTCAGCCCTGGGCTCATTCGCATTAAGTAGTTCGACCACGCTTAGCGCTAGCGGAACTGCCTCTGCCGCCACTATCAACGGCGGCGCGGGCGTGGATCTGGGCTCGCGGCCAATCACGCTCACCTTTGACGGCTTGCACCCTGCGCTTTCGATTTCTCAGGGAAGCTTGTCCATCAACGGCAACGCCTTCACCGTGAACGGCTCCGCACTTGCCCTGGGCACCTACACCATCCTCCAGGTCGCCAGCGGAAATGTCTCGGCCAACGGTCCATTTCCGGTTTCCGGTTCTGTAATAGGCGCTGGCAAGACTGGCGCGATTTCAGTTAGCGGCGGCAACATCAATCTGATCATCTCCGAACCATCCACCTTCTCTAATCTGACCGCCAGCCAATCCGTTAGCTACGGCACGCCGACGGTTGCGTTGTCAGGAACTGTAAGCGGCGCCGGTCCAGTTTATCCTGCCAACGGTGAAAACGTGACGGTCACGATCAACGGAAATGCTCAACTCGCTTCCGTCACGAGTGGGAACGGCAGTTTTTCAATTAATTACAATTTGGCGGGAATTCCTGCCAGCGGAGCTGCTTACCCGATCACGTATTCCTACGCGGGCGACGCCTCTCTGAATCCAACCAGTGATTCAACTAAATCGCTGACCATCACTCCAGCCTCACTCACAATCACATCCGAGTACATGGATGGTACGGGGACCAACTTTGTCATCACGTGGCAATCCAATCCCGGCACTACGTATCAGGTGATCGGCAGTTCCGACCCAGCCGCTCCGTTAAGCACTTGGACCCCAGTAGGCTCCCCGATCACCGCCAACTCCTCAAGCACTTCCGCAACCAATTCTATCAACCAGCCGTTCGGCTTTTTCAACGTGAAGAGCCAGTGAACCTGGGAGCGCGGGCATCTTGCCCGCGTGTCTCGGAGCGTTGAAGACGCGGGCAAGATGCCCGCGCTCCAAGGCTGTAGGAGACGACGTCAGGAGTCTTTCGCTCCCCAAACTTTGTCGTTAACGTTGTCTTTAACTTAATCGCAAACTTAGTCGCAAACTTAGTCGAACCCTCGTGTCCAAACCCAACTACCGCACCGCGATCGCCAACTATATCCGGACCCAAGCCCAGCCGCCGGACAAATACAGCCATCAACCGCGCCTTTATGCTCTAGCCAAGCGGCTGGCCAAAGGCCGGGCACACGATGATGATGTGCTCTACGCCGCAGCCTGGTTGCACGATCTGGGAGTATTCATCGGCCATCGGCCGAAGAACCTGGCGGCCCTGGCCGCCTGGGACCACGTGGCCTACGTGGAACGAACAGCGCCGTCTTTGCTCCGCCGGTTCGGCTTTCCGTCTGCAAAGGTTGCTGCAGTTCTCGAAGCCATCCGTGGCCATCTTGTATCGGCCAACCCCAGATCATTCGAAGGGATCGTGCTGCGCGACGCCGATATCCTGGAGCAACTCGGGGCCATCGGCGCGCTACGCACCATCTGCAAGATTGGCCGCGACACCCGATTTGTCAGATTTGCGGATGCGTTGAATCTGCTCCGGCGCAATCTGGAGCAATTGCCCGCGCAACTGCGCTTGCCCGCCGCTCGGCGCCTGGCTCGCCCGCGAGTCAAAACCCTAAGGGCGTTTCTGAAGGCAGCAGAAGGAGAGGCGAACGGTAACGAGCTTTAGGAAGTGGCCGTTACTTAAGCAGCACGAAGATCAGCAGCGCTGCGGCTATCCTGTACCATCCGAAAATCACAAAGGTATGCGTCTGAATATACCGCAGCAGCCATTTGACAGCGATGAACGAGACAATGGCCGCAACTACAAATCCCAATATAACCATCGCCCAGTTCTCGTGCTGCCCGCCGCCTGAGTGATGTCTGAACTCCTTGAGAATTTCCCAACCGCCTGCAGCGAGCATCGTGGGAATGCCGACCAGAAATGAGAATTCTACGGCGGGCGGCCGGGCCAAGCCGAGCAGCAGACAGAGCAGGATGCTTGCGCCGGATCGGGAGGTGCCGGGAAAGATGGCTGCCACGATTTGGCCGATGCCAACCGCGACGGTGATGGCCCAGGTTACCTGGTTCTGCAAGAGCCGGCCTCGAAGCCATGTTTCGATGGCCACGAACGCAATGCCCCCCGCCAATAGAGCCCACGCGATCGGCGCCGGTTTCTTCTCTAACTTGTGCCCGAGTTTGTCCCAGATAAAACAGCCGACGCACGTGATGACGAAGGCGACAAGGATTTTAGCAAGATAGTCCTGAGTTTCCTTTTCGCGCAATTTGAACACAAATTGGTGCAGACGTTCGGGAAACAGCGGCAGCACGGCGAGGACAGCCCCGCATTGGATTACTATGTTGAACAACTGCGATTGCTCTGGAAGCCAATTCTCAGCAATCAACAAGTGTCCTGTCGAGGACACGGGCAGGAACTCCGTGATTCCCTCGATCACCCCGAGCAAAACGACTACAATCCAGATAGGCATGGGCCGTTAGAAACGATAAAATTGGCTGAAACACAAGTGAAAAGAGAACATGAGCGTCTGCATTGGCTACGGTCTGAGCGAATATCTCCATTTGCAATAATACACTTCACGCAAAACGAAAGCGGCGGAATGCGCCGCACTCCAAACGCTGCGCGAGGCAGGAGGCGCGTGCGTGGTCGCGAAGCGTTTGGAGCGGCCAAACCAGACAGATTTTAGCCGGAATAGAAACTTTCTTCAGTTCGGGCGCCA